>NZ_JBWKDT010000004.1:21743-146659 GCF_056435785.1 Streptomyces sp. NPDC043870 | reverse complement strand
TGAAGCGACGAGCACGCCGGAACTGGCCCAACCCAGGTCCGAAGACTGATCGCCGCCGTGTGCGGCTGGTGACAGAGTTCTTACAGGCACCCGGTGTGGGAGCGGTACGCGGCCTACCGCACGCGGCCTCACGACACGCGGACGACCACCAGGCTGGTGTCGTCGTCCGTGTCCCCGGTGACCGAGCCGAGCAGGCGGTCCGTCCGCTCGTCCAGGCCGCCTGGGCCGAGCCGCTCCGCCGCGCGGCGGAGATTCGCGAGGCTCTCGTCGAGCGCGGTGTGCCGGCGCTCCACCAGACCGTCCGTGTACAGCATCAGCGTGTCCCCGGGCTCGAGCGCGGTGCTCGACTCCGTGTACTCCGCCTGCGGCACCGCGCCCAGCAGGACGTTCCGCGGCGCATCCAGGAAGTCCGCCCGCCCGGCACGGAGCAGGAGCAGCGGGAGATGCCCGGCGCTGGCCCAGCGCAGCGACCGGTCCGCGGGGTCGTACAGCGCACATACGGCGGTGGCCGTCGGGTGCCCGTGCGTGTGCAGCGTGACCTCGTTGAGCCAGGCCATCAGCCGCCCCGGCGCATGACCGGTGAAGGCCAGGCCACGCAGCGCGTTGCGCAGTGCCACCATGCCCGTCACCGAGTCGATGCCGTGCCCGGCGATGTCGCCGACGGCGACCAGCACCCGGCCACTGGGCAGCGGCAGGACGTCGTACCAGTCACCGCCCACCCGGTACTCCTCGGCCGCGGGCCGGTAGCGGGCCGCGACCTGGAGGCCGGGCAGCCGGTGCAGGACGGGCACTTCGGGGACGATCGCCTGCTGCAGCTGGAGAACGAGCTGATGACGCAGCGCGGCCTGCGTCTGTGCGGCGGTCAGCCGGTCGAAGGTCGCGCTGAGCGCGATCTCCGTGTGGTGCTGCGCCGAGACGTCCTGGTACACCCCGGTGATCCCGGTGAGGACACCGCCCGTCAGCAGCGGTTCCGCGGCGATCCTGACATGCCGCAGCCCGCCGTCCTCGCGGACCGCGCGGACCACGGTGTGCGCGCCCTCCCGGCTACGGGTCAGCGCCGTGAGCAGCTCGGTCAGATTCCCGGCCTCGTCACGGTGCAGATGCGGCGCGAGCCGGCCCAGCGGCACCGGGGGAGTGGCCGGGTCGAGCCCGAAGATCCGGTACGCCTGCTCGCTCCACCGGGACCTGCCGCTGATCAGGTCGTCCTCGAAGGCGGCCAGGTTCTCCAGCCGGCCCAGGACCCGGGAGAGGGACATCCCGGGATCGGTGGCACCGTGCCAGAAGACGACCGTCCGGCCGGGGCCGACAGGCAGCACCCGGACGTCGTGCAGCGGATCGGGGTCTCCGGCCCGGTGCTCGACGGGCACCCTGGCCGCCCGCTGCGGGACCGCCGACTCCCGCGCCGCCTGCGCGAGTCGTACGAGATCGGCGTGCATGGCCGGCAGCACCTGGGCGAGCGGGCGGCCCGCCGGGCCGTGCACCGGGCCCGCGGAGTCCAGCGCCGGCCGGTTGAGATGCTCGACATGCAGGGTCCCGGTGTCGGGGTCCGCGCGCAGGGCCATCGCCGGATGCGTCAGCAGATCGAGGAGCGGGGCGAGTACGGCGGGCTCCGCGGCGTCGGGCGCGCCCGCGTCCAGGATCCGCGCGGCCGGGACCGCCAGACCGGTCAGCGCCCGCTGCACCGGCTCGTCCAGGGTCATGGGGCCCGGCCAGTCGGCGAGCGCCAGCCCGGTCACCGTCCCGCGTTGCCGCAGCGGCAGTACGGCCCGGGCCGCGTCCGGAGCGGGCCCCGGCATCCGCTCGCCCTCCGGCGGGCCGGACGGCAGCCACACGGGGGCGGCCTCCGTGAGCACCCGGTGCAGCGCACTGCCCCGCGCCGGTGGAATCCACCGCCAGTGCGCGGCCTCCAGCGAGCTCACCCCCGCCTGACCGGCCAGCTCGAGACAGTCCGTCCCCGTGCGCCGGAACAACCACAGGCCACGGACACCGAGCGGGCGCATCCCGCCGTCGAGCAGGGTCTCGGCGATCTCGTCGACCGTGCTGCCGGTCTGCGCGGCGGCCTCCGCGGCAGCCTCGATATGACGGGCCCTGCGCGCGTCGGCCCGGTGCTCGTCGGCCCGGTCCGCGTCGCGCCTGTCCGCATCGAGTGCTGCGTCCGCGCTGCCGACGGCGTCGGGGGCCTCGGGGGCGTCGGGGGAGCCGGGGGTGCCGATGGCGCGTGGGGCGGTCGGCGCCTGCCCGGCATGCGCGCCGCTCCGTGCGTTCGCGGCCCGATCGTCCCGCGTGGCGCTCTCGGCCTGCAGAGCGTTCTCGCCCGCCGCGCCGGCCGTCCCTGATGCGGCGTTGACGATGTCGGCGGCCAGATCCTCCGGGGGAAGACCGGTGGTCTGTGCCAGCTGCGCGAGGTGGTCGACGGCCTCGGCGGGAGTGAGTGAGAGCTGTGCGACAAGGACGCCCGAGGCCATGTCGAGCAGATGGTGGCGCGCGACATCGCGGCGCAGGGCCGCGAGTTCGGCGGTGAGCTGCGTGACTGCGGCGGCCAGCTGGTCCGGCCCCGGTTCGTCCCGTCCTCGATCGGGCACGGTCATCTCGTCTCCAGCGTGACGAACCGGATTCTACCCGGGCACAACGCTCCGGGCAGCGGACGGCCGCCCGTACCGGCGTGGGGTGTACGGGCGGCCGTCGCGCTGTCCGTCAGGCGCCGCGTGGCCGTTCCGGCCCTGGACGCTGCGGCCCTCGCGGGCCGTGCTGCCGCTGATGGTGGTGGTGCGTGGGCGCTCCCGGGGCGCCCGGAGTGCCCTGCCTGTCCTGCCCGTCCTGCCTGTCCTGAGTGCTCGCGGAACCCGCGGCGCCGGGGCTGTCGGCGTCGTACTGCTGCCGCAGCTCCTCGGCCTTGCGACGCAGCCGCGCCCGGTGTTCGGGGTCGTTGCAGCGGTCCGCGCCGCGGGTGAGCTCCTCGGCCATCGCCCGGAGCTGTTCCGGAGTCCTGACGGGTTCACCTGCTGTGGTCATGGCTCCTCCTTCCGTGGCCGGACGCCTGTAGGCATCGGGCCCGGGGCCATGAGCCAGGCAAACACGACGAGGTCACCCTCGCATCCCCGCCGGTGACGCGGCGTGACGAACTGCCCTTCTACCTGGGGTGATGCTCACGGGAAGTCCCTGTGCCGCCGGTCCGACCGGGCCGCAACCCGTGAATTTCCGGATAACCGGGTCCGGCGCGGGCAGGCGCGGTATGCGGCGAAGGGAGTGAAGGCCATGACACAGCTCGTGAAGGACGTGATGACGAACGGAGTGCTGGCACTGGCTCCCGAGGCAACGCTCGTCGAGGCCGCCAGGCTGATGCGGGACAGGGACATCGGGAACGTGATGGTCGCCGACGAGGACCGGCTGCTCGGCGTGCTGACGGACCGTGACGTCGTTGTGCGTTCCGTCGCCATGGGCCACAACCCGCACATCATGCCCGTCCGTTCCGTGTGCACCCCGGACGTGCTCACCATCGGACCGGACGTGGACACCGCGGAGGCCGTGAGGATGATGCGGGTGCACGGGGTGCGCCGGCTCGCGGTCGTCGAGGACGGCCGGCCGCTGGGTGTCGTCACGCTCGGGGACCTCGCGAGGGCCCGTGATCCGGACTCCGCCCTGGCAGGCATCAGCGCCGCGCCGCCGAACAGCGGCGCCTGAGCCGTGATCCGGACTCCGCCCTGGCAGGCATCAGTGCCGTGCCGCCGAACAGCGGCGCCTGAGCGGGGGCCTTCGGATCCTGTCCGGGTGGCCGGGGCCTCACATGTGGCGGTTCGCGTAGTACTGCTCGATGAGGCGGACGGTCATCACGTCATCGTCGTCCCGACCGCTCTCGAAGTCCGGCGACTCCTTGATCTGCTCTTTCGAACAGTCCACGTGCACCGTCTCGTTCTCGTGGTCGATCCGCGTGACCACACCCGCCGGTACGCGGACCCGGTGGCCGAAGATCCACGGCCCGGTGTCCACGACGATGTAGGAGCGGCCGACGTCCTCGGAATGCCTGTCGATCTTGCCGATGGCACCGTCGGTCGCCTCGACCTTGTATCCGATCAGCTGCGCCCCCGGTGCGTGCCCCGCGGTCTCGGGGAAACCCCACATACCTGCACCCATGGCGATGTCCTTTCCTCCTGTGCTGCGGGTACCCGGTTCATGCTGCGGCTACCCGACGCAGAGCTGCCGACCTGGCGACGGTTCGCCCGCCCCGGCAGGGGTAGACGCAGCGGCGAGTCCGGAGGTGCGCAGGACTCCGGCTCGGCCCGAGAGGAGGCTCTGCGATGCCCCGAGGATCCAGTCCCAAGCGTGAGCGCCAGTACGAGCACATCAAGGAGAGCGCGCTGGAGCGCGGCGAGAGCCGTGCCCGCGCCGAAGAGATCGCCGCGCGCACGGTCAACAAGGAGCGTGCACGCAGCGGTGAGTCGAAGACAGCGAGCCGCACCTCGACCGAGGACATCTCCTCGTCGCGGCGCGGCGGCCTGCGCTCCCACAAGGGCGCGCAAGGGCCGACGTACGACCAGCTCTACGCAGAGGCCAAGGACCGCAACATCCACGGCCGTTCGAAGATGAACAAGCAGCAGCTGGCCCGCGCGCTCGGCCGGTGACCCGCCGCCTCTGCGCGGCGCGCACCTCGTACCCGACGGTGCGTACGGCGCGTCGGCGCAGTCCGTGGATCGAGTGACCGAGAGGGCCCGCGCATCCAGCGTGCCGATGGTCCTGGGTCCGGAATCCCCGGAAGGCCGTCCGTTGCCGCCGACCGCCTCGGGCCGAGCGGCACGGACGGGGCTCGTTTTCCCTCGTGGTGTTTCTGGTGTGTGAGGCGCCGTACGCACGAGGCGTGACGAACGCCAACTGAGTGTGACTACTGTGCTCTTGATGCGCGAGCCCACGCTCCCGTCAGGGAAGGTAGCGCTCCAGCGCCGCAGCGCCTTTCTCCTCGATCTCCTTGCGGGCACGTGCCAGATTGGCGGGGGTGGGCTCACGGCCGGACGCCATCACCAGATCCTCGGGATCGAAGGGGCGCTCCGATCCGGTGAAGTACCGCGCCGGCCGCGGCCTGCTCTCCGGCTCTTCGCTCTTGTCCTGCGTCATGATGTGCCTCCGGGCGAATCCGGTGTCGAGCGACTGAATACCAGCATCACGCGGGATCCGGCGCAATGCAGCCCGGGGAGCACAAAGCACCGGAATTCCTTCCGTCGACGCGACGGAAGGCAAGCGAAGAGCCACCCGGAGGCACGCCCGGAGAGCCACCCGGAGGCACGCCCGTACCGTCCGTACCGTCAGGCGATCGACGCCGAGACGATCGCCGCCACCGCGAGATTGCACGAAGCCGTCACCCACACCGCCGGGTGCGGCTCCGCCTCGACCAGCGTCGCTCCCAGCTTGCCCGGCGTCACCAGGTCCACCACCAGGAACGCGACGGCCATCAGCACGAGCCCCAGCACACCGAACGCGGCCGTCGACACCAGGCCCTTGCCGAAGTCGTCGTACGTCGTCCAGATCGATGTGAACACAATGCCGCCGATGCCCAGCAGGGCGGAGCTCAGCAGCACCGCCGCATTGCGGTTCCGCTCCTCCCAGATCTGCCGGCCGAGCTTGCCGGGCGTCAGCGCGTCCACCAGGACGATGCCAAGGATCAGCAGGACCACACCGAGGGCACCGTAGGCGGCGGCCCGGCCAAGTCCATTGACTATGTCGGTCATTGAGAAGCCAGCTCCGTGTCGAAGAATGATCGTGGTCAAGGCGCGGCAAAATGTATCGCACGGTGATCGCGCAAGGGTGACGCGGGCAACGGCGGCGTGGGCGGGGCATGGCCGTACCCTGTGAGGCGTTGGCGCGCACCCTCCCCGCGCTCATCGCGGCGGCTCCCTGTCCCGCCGGCTCCGAGACCTGGGCGCGCCCCCTGGCCCGCCGGGCTCGCCGTGCTGGTTCGTCACCAACCGCACCGCACCACGGGCCGTCTTTTCACCGACTTCGCCGCCGCCCCCGCTGGTCGGCGCTGTCGGCAGTTGATGAGGCCGCGGTAGGCCCGGTCGACACCGCGGGTCCGGGTGGCGAGCACCTTGTCAGGCGCTGCCACGTCCCCGGCGGCCGGGATGTCTTCGGCGACCACCCGCGGGCTGAAGCTGTGCAACCCGTACCGCACTGCCGGTCGAGCGGCGTCGCCCGCTCGACCGGCAGCAGCGGTTGCGCATGTCCTGAGAACGTCCGATGGATCCCGCTCACATCCGGGCGTACGGCCGAGGGGACAGCGTCTCGAACGGGAGCCGAACGGTGGTGGCCGTCCCGGTGTCCGCGTTGGACGTGCGCAGGGCGGTCAGTTCCTCCGCCGTCAGCGCGCCCCGCACCAGGCGGAACTCGTCCAGGGAGCCCTTGAGCCGGTCGTAGCCGTCCGGCCTGGCCCCCAGATGGAGACCGAGCACGGCGAAGCCGTCCTCGTACGTCACCGAGCCGGCCGGAGCCGTGGCCTCGCCGGGCGGCCCGCCATCCACCGACAGGCTCAGCTTCCCGTCCGAGCGCTGGAGCACCACATGGTGCCAGGCGCCGTCACCGAAGGCGTGGGCCGCGCTGCCGTCGCCGACGTAGACGGTGGTGGTGGCCGTGTCGGTCTGCAGCAAGGCGGCGAGCCGGTCCTGGCCCGGCTGGGCCCGCAGCCACAGCTGCCGTTCGGCGCCGCCGACGCCGTACGCCCAGAAGACGACCTGGTTGGCGCCCGTCTGGCCGGCCGTGTAGCGCAGCCAGGTCGCCACGGTGAAGTCACGGGAGCCGAGGGCCTCGTCCGCGCCGTACGGCAGCTCGACGGAGTCGTCCGTGCCGTCCAGGGGAAGCCCCGCGCCGAACCTGCCGCCCCCCGCCGGAGCCGCCGGCTGGGCTCCGCCCCGGACGAAGGCGTGGTTGCAGTGCACCGACGAGTCCGGGGTCGCCGGGCCCGCGGCCGGCCTGACCACCTGGTGGGCCTCGGTGTGGCCGTTCTCCATGGACCACGACAGGGCGGGCCTGTCGGCCGGGTAGCCGCCCACGGAGCCGACGGCGGACTGCGCGATCCTCGTCAGCTCGGTCGCCGTGAAGGCGCGCTTGTAGAGCCGGGCCTCGTCCAGGGAGCCGGTGAACACATCGAGGTCGCCCGGCTTGGAGCCGACTCTCAGCCCCTCCGGCGTCGTGGTGGAGGTGAGCGCACCGGACAGCCCGGTCGCCTCGGCGGCCGTGGTCCCGTCGACGCTCAGCCGCAGCGTGCCACCGCTCCGGCTGACCGCCAGCAGATGCCAGGCGCCGTCCCCGAAGGCGGCCGACGGGCCGGGGTCGGTCAGCGCAACCTGCACCGCACCCGCGGGTGTCTCGGCCCAGGCGAGCAGCCGCCCCTGGGCCGGCTGTGCCCGCACCCACAGCGAGGGCTCGCCGGTGACCGAGCCGTAGGCCCACAGCAGCGCGGCGTTCGCGTCGGCCTCGGTCAGGTTGTGCCGGAACCACAGGGTGTAGGTGAAGTCGCCGGAGCCGACGTCGAGAGTCGGCAGATACGGCACCTCGACACCGGGACGGGACGCCGAGACGGAGATCGCGCCCTTGCCGACCCGGCCGGCCACCTCACCGGGCACCCCGCCGAGCAGGGTGCCGTCGGCGCAGTGCCCCGAGACGTCGTCCTCGATCGCGACCGAGGTCAGGGCGGGCACCTCGGCCGTGTCGACCACCTGGAACGGCAGCCGCACCACGAGCGAACCGTCCGCGGAAGGGGCGGCGTTCGCCGTTCGCAACTCGGCAAGCTGGGCATCCGTCAGCGCGCTGCGGTACATGCGGAACTCGTCCGAACTGCCGCTGAAGGGGTCACCGGGCGCGGTGTCGGGCTTGGCCCCGAGCCGGATCCCGTCGACGCCGACGGCGCGGTCGGCGCTGACCGACCCGGCCACCCCGGTGGCCTGCGCCGACGACGTGCCGTCCACCGAGAGCGTGATCCGTCCGCCGCTGCGCACCAGCGTCAGATGGTGCCAGGCGTCGTCACCGAAGGCGGTCGACGGGCCGGGGTCGGCCAGGGCGACGGAGGCGGTGCCGCCGGTGCCCTGCACCCAGGCGTACAGCCGGTTCTGGCCGGGCTGGGCGCGCACCCACACCTGTGGTTCCGCCGCGCCGTACCCGTAGGCCCACATCAGTGCCCGCTGCTGGGTCTCGCCGGGCTGGGCCTTGTACTTGAAGAACAGCGAGTAGGTGAAGTCGCCGTCGCCCGGGTCGATCTCCGGCGTGTACGGCACATCGGCGTACTCGCCGGTGGCGTCGAGGGTCAGGCCCTGACCCCAACGGCCGGTGCCGAGCGCCGAACCCCCGGCGAGATAGGTGTCGTTGGCGTTCGGCGTGGTGTCAGGGGTGGTGCGGCCCGCGGCCGGGGAGGCCTGCGGGTGCACCCTGCCGGTGAAGGTGCCCGGCACGCCGGCCGCCGCAGGGAGGAAGCGGTTGAAGTAGATGTTGGCCGCGGAGAAGCCGTCGCCGCCCTCGTAGACCAGGCCGATCTCGCCGTCGGTCAGCTCGACCAGATCCGAGTATCCGGCCCGCTTGGCGTTGATCTGTGCGGCGTCGTGCCAGGTGGTGCCGCGGTCCGTGGAGTAGCGGATCCGCATGTTCTGGCGGGCCGTCGGGTGCGAGGGCGCCGAGAGGACGAGCGTGTCACCGGGTGTGGCCCGGTACGTCTGCTCCAGCGCCAGGACCGATGCCTGCACCTCGGGCGTGGTGAGCGAAGACACGACCTGCTGCGCGGGCACGGTCGCGCCGGAGTCGGTGCTGACGGCGTGCGTACGGTGTCCGGAGGAAGTGCCGTTGTTGTTGCGGGCGTTGATGTAGACATGCCCGTTGTCGAGTTCGGCGACGGCAGGCTCGCCGGGCAGCATCCCGGGTCCGAAGGAGTCGGCCGTGGCGCTCGCGAACCACTCGTCGCCGTTGTCGCTGTAGAGGACTCCGACGAGCTGGGGATCCTGACCGGGCTGCGGTGGGGACTCGTACGCCCCCACCACCAGCCGGCCCGCCCTGTCGCCGCGCTTGAGCTGGATGCCGTGCGAGGGGCCGGTGCCGAACCAGCCGTCCTGCGGGTTCGACAGCCGCGGCAGCGGCTTCGGCGCGCCGAAGGTCAGCCCGTCGTCGGTGCTGCGCTGGACCCGCGGCAGCCGTTTGCCGCCCGGCTCGGCCGGTTCCGACGTGGAGAGCAAATGGACGTCGCCGGTGCGCAGGTCGGCCACGGGGGAGGGGTTGCCGCGCGTGTAGGGCGTCTCCGGGTCGGTGTCGCTGCCGGCGAGCGCCACGCGGACGGGGCTCCAGGTGCGGCCGCCGTTGGTGGAGCGGCGGACGACGATGTCGATCGCCCCCCGGTCGGCGCAGGAGGGCGAGCGGCGGGCCTCGGCGAAGGCGAGCAGGGTGCCCGTCTTCGTACGGACGATCGTGGGTATGCGGAAACAGCCGTATCCGGCGGTTCCGGAGCGGAAGAGGATCTGTTCGGTCCCGATGAGGCTGTCGGCCGACAGCTGTGTGCCGCCTGCGGTGGCGGGCGGGGCGACGGCTCCGAGGAGGACCAGGGTCAGGGTGACGAGGGCGGCGCCGAGGCCGCGTATACGTAGCCTGGACAGGGCGGTGTAGACCTTTCTGTTGCGGTGCGGACCTGCGCTGAGGCCCCGCGGTGCGGACCTGAGGTGAGGCCCGCGATGAGGTCCGCGGTGACGTCCGCGGTGAGGCCCGCGGTGAGGCCCGCGGTGAGGTCCGCGGTGAGGACCTGGCCGTAAGCGGACGGCCGCCCGGCCCTGCCCCGTGCCGTGCCGTGCCGGCAGGACGCAAGGAGACAGGGCAGGGCGGGCGGCGGTGGAGGCGGGGCGTGACGGCTCCGGGCCGTCACGGCCTCCTCCACGGTGTGATCACTTGGACGGCGGGGTGGGCAGCTCGCTGCCGTGGAAGTCCGGCGCGTCGGCCGCGGCGCGCATCGCGCTGAGCGAAGAGGTCTGCTGGACCTGGTAGATGCGGGTCTGGTTGTCGGAGGTACGGAAGGTGTAGGCCCAGGTCGGACCGGTGGGGTTGGTGTAGGTGAAGGCGGTCGGCTCGGTGGCCGACGCTTCGAAGCTCACCTGCTGCCAGGCGCGCCAGACACCGCTGCCCTGGGTGGTCTCGCCGGTGTTGTAGACGGTGCCGTCGGTGCCGCGGACGACGACCTCGGTGAGCCCGGTCACCGGGGAGATCACGGCGCTGGGGGAGCCCTGCGCGGTGGTGCCGGCGACGGTCTCCCAGGGGCCGTAGGCCCCGCCCTCGGCGGACTGGGCGGTGGTGACCACGTTGCCGCTCGCGTCCGTGGCGAAGACGCGGATGCGGTAGCCGGGGTAGACGACGACGGACGGCGTGCCGGCGATGGCCTGGGTGCCCATGCCGGTCCACGCCGAGAGCGTGCCACCCTCCTTGAAGAGGGCGGTGGAGAGGGTGCCGTCGGCCTTCCTGCCGAAGAGCTGGATTCCGTCGCGCACGGTGACGGCGGTGAGGGGGCCGGTGAAGCCGGTGCCGGAGAGCGGCATCCAGCCCATGAAGTCGACGTTGGCGCGCTGCTGGATGCGGTACCAGGGCTTGCCGCCCGCATCGAGGGCGAACTGGCTCATCAGCCCGGTGGGGGTCTTGCCGGTGACGGCGTGCTGCTGCATGGCGCCTGCCAGGTCGATCCAGTTGCCCCAGTCGGCGGCGCTCTTGGCGGTCTGGTTGCGCTGCCAGATGCTGCCGGAGGTGTTGTGGGCGGTGACGACGACGCGGCCGTCGGTGTGCTCGGAGAACGACGGCCGGCCGGTGAAGGCATCCTGGCCCGAGATCACCGTCCACTGGGCACCGTTGATGTCGGCCGGGTCGGTGCGGCCGTGGACCAGGCGGCCGATGTTGTCGGTGTAGGCCAGCTCCAGCTTGCCGTCCGAGGCCTGCATCACGGAGTTGGGGGTGTACGACTCCAGCGGCACCGGCGTGGCCGCGGGCGTGTGGTTGACGTTGAGCCTGCATATGTCGGGCGCCGCCGAGACCGAGACGTAGCCGGCCCAGCCGGATGCCTCGACCTGCTTGTTGTAGACGGGCCAGTCGCGGATGTCCTCGTCGAAGCGGTAGTACGTGACCGCGCCGCCGCCCTTGACGCGGAACAGCGTGTCACCGCCGTACGACGGCATGAACTTGGTGTCGCTCCAGTCGGCGGCGGACTCCAGCACATGGCGTTCGATCCAGCGCTGGCTGGTGTAGTCGTAGCGCGAACGGTAGAGCTTGCCGTCGGTCGCGTCACGGCCGTAGACGACGCCGCGGTCGCCCGCGTAGATGGCGTCGTAGTTCCAGCCCATGTCGACGATCTTGCCGCTGCCCGCGACGAACTCGTCGGCGGTCGCGTCGTAGCGGTACCAGCGCAGGTCGTTGGTGGCGCCGGAGAGCGTCCATATGTAGCCGCCGCGGTCGATGGTGATGTCGTCGATCCGGTCGGCGGCCCTGAACTGGGTGAAGCTGGAGCTGATCTTCCGGTGGTGGACGTCCCAGGTGTTGCTGGAGCTGATCCGGTGGCTGTAGTACAGCCCGTCCGACTTGATGCCGTAGAAGGTCGCACCGGGGCCGGCGAGCATGTGGCCGTAGCCGGTCCAGGTGGTGTCGATGGTGCTGCCGGTGGGCAGGGCGTTGCCGACCGCCGGGTCCGGCATGTCGGTTCTGTTGAGCTTGCCGGCGGAGTCCAGGGTGTACGTGGCCCCATTGGAGCCGCAGGTCAGCGACACGGCGGCCGCCGCGGGAGCAGAGGGCAGTGCGCCGGTGAGCGGGAGTGCGGTCGCCAGGGCCGTGGCCAGAGCAGTGGCGGAGATGAGTGCGCGAGGTGAAATCCGGTTCATGGCGGGGACGTTAAGCGTCCGATGGTGAACGCTGCCGTTTCGGCCAGGTGAACAAAGACCTCCAATAAGGATCTTGAAGGTGAACGATGGAGCCAACAGGTCAGGTATAGCCACCGATTGACGGGATATCAACTTGACGATCTCGCCTGAGGAGGCCAACTCGCCTTGCAGGAACGCCGTACCGGCCACATCCCCGCAGGGTCGGACGGGGGCCGGTCGCGAGATGCTTCGAGAGGGCCTCGCTCGCCGCTGTCGCGTAGGTCGGTCGGCCGACGCTGCGGTGTGGAATGAACGCCGTGTGGATTCGTCGTGTCCTTCCATCGAACAAGGTGCCCCAGGGCAGCCCTTTTTGCGGCTTCCGGCGGAAGCCCAGCTGTGAGCTCGAGCCCCAAGTGGCAGTTGGAAAGCCTGCGTTGGGTGTCGAGAGAGGTGATCACGAAGGGATCACGCTCAGATGAATGGACTGGTCAATGAGTCGACGAGGAGCCCGACGAACCGTCATTCTCCCGACTGATTCTTTGTTCGTCCTGGGGGGGGGCCGTGCCGGCGTACCGGACACTCGCGCGCAAGTTCCTGATGTCAACACTCCTGCGTTCACATTGGGGCAAGGCCATCGCACTCGCCGTGACAGCGGTCATCGCCGTCGGTTCGCTCGGCGTCGCGGGGGTGGGGATCCCGCTCTTCCCGGAGAAGCCGGCCGCCGCCAAGGGCCCCGGCCAGCGCTGGGGCAGTGCCGAAGGGCTCAGCCACTTGGCGGGTGGTGCACGCAACGACAACGCGCCGCGGTCCCTGCGCGCCAAGTACCCGCTGAAGAGCCCGCCCGCCGCACGGCCCACGGTCCGGAAGAACACGGTCGAGGTCACCACGCCGGCCCCCGCGCAGGTCAAGGGCTTCGACCGCAGGACGAGCAAGGAGATCGTCCCGGAGCGGGACGCCCGCAGCCGTACCTACGCGAACGAGGACGGCACCCGCACCAGCGAGATCTCCACCGATTCGATCAACTACCGGGACGACCGCGGGATCTGGCGGCCCATCGACAGCGAACTGGTCGAGCAGGGAGGCGGCTGGGCGAACGCCGCCGACTCCGTGGCTCTGCGCTTCGCCGACCAGGCCGACGCCGGAGAGCTCGCTTCCGTCACCCTGCCGTCCGGTGAGTCCTTCGGCTACGGGCTGAGCGGCGCCGCCTCCGTGGCAGGCACCGCGGACGGTGCCCGTGTCAGCTACGAGCAGGTGCTCCCCGAGACCGACCTCTGGCTCGACTCGCAGGCCGGCGGCATCAAGGAGACGCTCGTCCTGAAGTCCGCCACCGCGCCGAACAGCTTCGTCTTCCCGCTCCACCTCGAGGGCCTCACCGCCAGGATCGACGGCGGATCGATTCTGCTGACCGACGCCGAGGGTCGCACCCGCGCCGTCGTTCCGGCCCCCTTCATGGAGGACGCCGCCCAGGCCGTCTCGCACGCCGTGACGTACGAACTCGTCCAGTGGCAGGGCGGCGGCCAGGCGCTGAAGGTGACCGCCGACCGGGACTGGCTCGCCGACCCGGCCCGTGCCTACCCCGTCCGCATCGACCCCTCCGTCGACACCACGTCCGCCTCCACCTCCATGACGGTCCGCAGCGGCGGCTCCGTAGTCGGCTCCAGCGAACTGCACGTCGGCAAGGGCCCGGACGGCGCCTCCGCCGCGTACCTCGGCTTCCCCGGACTCGACGAGGAGCTCAAACACCACCAGATCTTCGGCGCGCAGCTCCAGGTCGTGAACTTCGACTCGGCCTCCTGCAAGCCGCGCCCGGTCTCCGTCCACCCAGTGACCGAGTCCTGGACCGCCGGCACGGGCACCGCCTACCCCGGGCCCTCGGTGGGCGGCGCGCTCGCCTCGAAGTCCTTCGCGTACGGCTACATAGGCTTCGGACAGTCGCGATCCGCCTGCCCCGCCGCCGGTGAGCTCTTCGACCTGGGCAAGGGCGGCCGCGACCTGGTGCAGCGCTGGGTGAACGGCACCCAGGCCAACCACGGCCTGTCGCTGCGGGCTTCCGCCACCGATTCGCTCGGGTTCAAGAAGTTCACCGGCCACGCCACGGCCAACCCGCCCAAGCTGTACGTCACCCACTCGCCGTACAACGCGTCCTACAGCTTCCCCAAGCCCGTCCCCGACCCGCCGGTGCTGCAGAACCAGGCGGGGAAGGTCAAGGTCTCCGTCACCAACAAGGGTGCCGAGACCTGGACGCCGTCCACCTACTACCTGGCCTACCGGGCGTACGACAAGAAGGGCAAGCTGGTCACCCAGCAGCGCGCGGGCAGTCTCCCCGGCAATGTGGCCCACGGCGCCAAGACGACCGTCGACGCTACGATCAAGGCACTCCCGCCGGGCGTCTACATGCTCGACTTCACGATGGTGCGCCAGGGCGGCAAGGTCTTCACCGACGAGCAGGTGCCGCCGGGCCGGCTGACCATCCAGGTCTTCGACATCGCTCCGGTGGTCAAGGAGCAGTTCCCGCCGAACGGCTACCAGGCCCAGACGCTGACCCCGCAGCTGTGGGCGGCGGGCACCGACATCGACGCGCCGCCCGGCTCCGCACTCCAGTACAAGTTCGAGATCTGCGAGTCGGACAAGAACGGCAAGCCGACTGCCTGCACCACCTCCGCCTATCAGACGAGCTCTGCCTACCCGGTTCCGTCCGGGCGGCTGAAGTGGGGCAAGACCTATCTGTGGCGCGGCTTCGTCAAGGACGCCTCCAACGAGGTGCCCACCGCGCAGGTCGCGCTGGTCGCTGCCGTGCCGCAGCCCGAGATCACCTCGCGGCTCTCCGAGGCGCAGGGCAAGGAGTTCGACCCCAACGTCGGCAACTTCACCTCCAGCGCGGTCGACGCGTCCGTCGCCGGCGTCGGCCCCGAGCTCACCCTGATCCGCACCTACAACAGCCTCGACCCACGGCGTGACCTCGCCTTCGGCGCGGGCTGGACGACCCGCTACGACATGCGGCTCACGCCCGACGACGACGGCACGGGCAATGTCGTCATCCGCTACCCCGACGGCCAGGACGTCCGCTTCGGCAAGAACGCCGACGGGACCTTCGCCCCACCGTCCGGCCGCTTCGCCAAGCTGATTTTCGACTCGGCGACCAGTACCTACAGGCTGCAGGACAAGTCCGGTACAACGTACGACTTCAGCACCTCCGGCCTGCTGGCCAAGATCACCGACCCGTACTCCAACGCGGTCACCTACACCTACAGCGCCGGGAAGCTCGCGACCGCGACGAACAACCGTACGGCTCGTTCGCTGACCTTCACCTGGACCGGCGCGCACGTCACCAGGGTCCAGACGACCGCCGTCGACGGCGCCCCACTGACCTGGACGTACACCTATACCGGCGACCTGCTGGACAAGGTCTGCGACCCACTGAACGGCTGCACCCAGTACGCCTACGGCACAGGCAGCCACTACCGCACCACCGTGCTCGACTCCCGTCCCGAGTCCTACTGGCGCCTCGGCGAGGAGGAGGGCACCGCCGCCGACAGCGCCAACGAGGCCAACCTCGGCAAGGACCGCGGTACGTACCAGAACGTCACGCTCGGCGCCGAGGGTGCGATCGCCGGCGACCCCGGCACCGCGGTCACCTTCAACGGCACCACCTCGCGGATCGACCTGCCCGCCGGCACGGTGAAGAAGAGCCGTGACGCCGCCGTGGAGGTCTGGTTCAAGACGATTGCCGGCGGCGTGGGCGGACCGCTCGTCGGCTACCAGGACAAGGCCTGGGGCACCACCCCCGGCACCGGCGTCCCGATGCTGTACGTCGGCACCGACGGAAAGCTGCGCGGCCAGTTCTGGACCGGCGCGGTCGAGCCGGTCATCGACATCACCAAGAACGTCAACGACGGTCAGTGGCACCACGCGGCGCTGTCCATGTCCGGCTCCACCCAGAGCCTCTACCTGGACGGCAGGCTCTCCGGCACCATCACCGGGAAGCAGCCCCTCCAGACGAACCTCACCCACAACCAGATCGGCGCCGCCCACGCCACCACCCCCGCCTCCTGGCCCGGCTGGGGCTCCACCGCCGCCAAGTCCTTCGCGGGCACCATCGACGACGTCGCCGTCTACCACCACCCGCTGGGCTCCGCTGCCGTCACGGCCCACTACCGAGAGGCCGGCCGGACCGCCGACGTCCTGACGCGGACGACGCTGCCGAGCGGCCGGATCGCCTCCGATGTCCAGTACGACGCCTCGCGTGACCGGGTCGAGGAGTACACCGACCGCAACGGCGGCACCTGGAAGATCGGCACGCCCGCGGTCTTCGGCAACGACCGGGACCTGCGCCGCACCGTCGAGGTCCACGACCCGATGGACGCCCCGTACTTCTACGAGTACGACGGACTGTCCTCGCGACTGCTGCGCTACGGCGAGCCGATGGCTCTCGGCGCCCGCGAGTCCGTCACCGCGTCCCCCTCCCCGTCGCCCACCGACCCCGGCGAGATCTGCACCCAACCAGACCCGGGCGACCCGGCGTTCTGCACCAACCCGCCCGGTGACGGCGGCAGCGAGCCGGACTTCATCCGGCACCCTGTCGACGGCGTCGCCATCCGCCTCTTCGAGTACGACGACAACGGGTTCCAGACCGGGATCGTCAGCGAGAACGGCGAGAGGGTCACCCTCGGCTACGACGACCGCGGCAATGTCACCAGCCGCACCACCTGCCGAGCCGCGGGCGACTGCCAGACCTCGTACACCACCTACCCGGTGGCGACGGGCGACTTCGACCTGCGGGGCGACCAGCCGTCGGAGACCCGGGACGGCCGCTCGTCCGGCCCCACCGACAACCGCTTCCGCACCCAGTACACGTACAACACCAACGGCGCCCTGCTCACGCAGACCGCCGCCGACGGCGGCACGGCCAGGAACACCTACACGACCGGCGCCGAACCGGCCGTCGGCGGCGGCAACACACCCACCGGGCTGCCGCTGACCACCGCCGACCCGCGCGGGAAGATCACCCGCTACCAGTACTACAAGAACGGCGACCTGGCCTGGGTGACCGAACCGTCCGGACGGGTCACCAAGTACACGTACGACGCGCTGGGCCGCAAGCTCACCGAGACCGTCGTCACGGACGCCGTTCCGTCCGGCACCACGTCGACGTTCACCTACGACAAGCTCTCCAGGGTCGCCACCCTCACCGACCCGACGGCCACCAATGCCGTCACCAGCGGCAGGCACCAGCAGAAGACGACCACGACCTACGACGCCGACGGCAACGTGGTGCGCACCGAGATCAGCGACCTGCTGGGCGGCGACGCCACGCGCACGATGGCCTTCGAACTCGACGACCGTGGCCGCCCCGAGCGGGTCACCGACGCCGAGGGCAGCGAGACGACGTACACCTACGACGTCTTCGGCAACAAGACCTCGATGGTGGACGCAGGCGGCAACCACTTCGACTACGTCTACACCGCGCGCAGCATGATGGCCGAGACCCGGCTGCGCGACTGGGACGACGACGGGGGCGACGGGGACTACACCGTCCTGCAGTCGTACGCATACGACATGGGCGGCCGGCTGGTCCGGCACTCCGACTCGATGGGCCGCTCGCTGATCTACCAGTACTACGGCGACGACCTGGTCAAGTCGATCACGCTCAAGGACTTCCACAACCCCGACGGCACCAAGCGCGACATCGTCGTCGAGTCCAACACCTACGACGGTGCCGGCAACGTCCTGACCGAGACGACCGGCAACGGCAAGCTCGTCACCGAGTACACGTACGACGCGGTCGGCCGGGTGAAGTCCGAGGTCATGGACCCCGGCGGGCTGGCCAGGCGCACCACCTACACCTACGACATCGCCGGCAACGTGGAGACGACCGCCTCGAGCGGCTCTCCCTCCAACGTCCCCTGGCCGGTGAGCGTCACCGGCGACTCGGTCCGCTACCAGTACGACGACGCGGGCAACGTCACCCACGAGACCGTCGAGAACGGCACCGACTCGCGGACCAGCGTCTACACCTACGACGACCGCGGACTCGCCACGTCCAAGACGGACCCGGCGGGCAACAAGGCCGAGTACCGCTACGACGAGCTGGGCCGGGCGACCTCGGTCACCGCGCCGGCGGTCCAGACCGAGTCCGGCGGCAGTGTGCCCGTCACGTCCCGGCCCGCCACCTACACCGGTTACGACACCTTCGGCGCGGTCACCGAGTCGGTCGACGCGCTCGGCCGCACCAACCGCACGACCTACGACCGGCTCGGCCGCGCGGTCACCGCGACCGCGCCCGCCTACACCGCGCCCGGCTCGTCTCAGACCGTCACCCCGACGGTCACCAACAAGTACGACGCGCTCGGCAACGTCACCGAGACGACCGACCCGCTCGGCCGCGTGACGAAGTTCGAGTACGACCGCCAGAACCGGCTCACCGTCAAGGACGTGCCCGTCGGCACCGGCGACGAGCGCGGGCAGTGGAAGTACGCGTACACGCGCACCGGACAGGTGCTGTCGGTCACGGACCCGAACGGCGCCCGCGCCGAGACGACGTACGACGACCTCGACCGCCCGGTCACCACCACCCAGATCGAGCGCAAGCCCGCGCCCGGTGCCTTCACCACCCGCAACGAGTACGACGACGTGGGCAACGTGGTCAAGCAGACCTCGCCGAGCGGCGCGGTCAGCCGGTACACCTACGACGGGCTCAGCCAGCTGACCGGGCTGCAGGAGCCGAGCGGCGTCATCACCCAGCTCGGCTACGACGCCGCGGGCCGCGAGGTGCGCCGCAGCGACGGCATGGGCCGCACCTCGGCGAAGATCTACGACCAGCTCGGCCAGCTCGTCCAGGACCAGGATCTGGACTCCTTCAACAGCCAGCTGCGCAAGGTGAGTTACACCTACGACAAGGCGGGCAACCTGGTCACGTCGACCAATCCGCTGAACCGCACGACGACGTACGCGTATGACGCGATGAACCGGCTGACCAGCCAGACGGAGCCGGTCTCCGGCACCAAGTCCATCACCACGTCCTTCGGTTACGACGCGCTCGGCAACCGCACGCGTTACACCGACGGCCGCGGGAACACGACGGTCTACACGGTCAACACGCTCGGCCTCGCCGAGTCGGTGATCGAACCCTCGACGGCACGTGATCCCGCGCCGGAGGCACGCACCTGGACGACCGCGTACGACGCCGTGGGCCAGCCGGTGAAGCTCACCGCGCCCGGCAACGTGGTCCGCGAGCGCGAGTACGACAAGGCCGGCCAGCTGGTCCGCGAGACCGGCAGCGGCGCCGAAGTGGCCACCCCCGAGAAGCGGTTCCAGTACGATCCGGCGGGCCGGCTGGTCAAGGCCTCGTCCCCGAAGGGCGACAACACCTACGAGTACAGCGACCGGGGCGGGCTGCTGAAGGCGACCGGCCCGTCCGGCGACGCCACGTACGAGTACAACAACGACGGCCTGCTCACCAGCCGCACCGACGCGGCCGGAACCGCCAGCTTCAGCTACGCCAAGCAGCAGCTGACCTCGGCGACCGACCCGCTGACCGGCGTACAGCAGAGCTACACCTACGACGGCGCGGGCGTGATCAAGAAGGTCGACTACGGTTCAGGCCAGTCCCGCTCCTTCACCTACGACGACCTCGGCCGGCTCGACACCGACACGCTGAAGAACAGCGCCGGCCAGACGATGACGTCGACCGACTACGGCTACGACAGCAACGACCAGCTCACGTCGAAGACCACGGCCGGCACGGCCAAGGCCGGGACCAGCACCTACGGCTACGACCACGCCGGCCGCCTCACCTCCTGGGCGGCCGACGGCACCACCACGGAGTACGGCTGGGACGACAGCGGCAACCGCGTGCAGAACGGCAGCAAGACCGCCACCTTCGACGAGCGCAACCGGATGCTGTCCGACGGCGACTACACCTACGACCACACGCCGCGCGGCACGCTGGCGACCCGTACCAGCTCGGGCCTGACGGAGGGGTTCACCTTCGACGCCTTCGACCGGATGGTGAAGGCGGGCGAGTCGGGTACGGAGTACACGTACGACTCGCTGGACCGTGTCGCGGCCCGCAACGGCGTGGACTTCGCCTACGCCGGCTTCACCCCCGACCCGGTCAAGGACCAGACGTCGACATACGGCCGCGGCGCGTCCGACGAGCTCATGGCGGTCGCCGAGAACGGCGGCGCGGCCCGGCTCACGCTGGAGGACAAGCACGGCGACATCGTCGGCAACATGTCCGCGACGAACGGCGCCGCGACCGCCCTGGACCGGTCCACGGCCTTCGACCCCTTCGGCAAGGTCCGCGGCACGGCGAGCGCCGAGGGCATGGACGGCAACGTCGGTTACCAGGGCGACTGGACCGACCCGGACACCGACCAGGTCAACATGCATGCCCGCTGGTACGACCCGGGCACCGGCGCCTTCGGCTCCCGCGACTCGTACACCTACGGCTCCGGCGCCTCCATCCTCGCCAACCGCTACACCTACGGTGCCGGCGCCCCGCTGGACTACTCCGACCCGGACGGCCACTGGCCGAGCTGTGGCTGGTGCAAGCGGGCTGTGAACTGGACGGGCAAGAAGCTCCGCCAGGGTGCGAGCTACGTCTACAAGTCCGCCAAGAGCGTCTGGCACGGCGTGCAGTGGGCCGTGCGCCACCCGGGTGCCGCGTTCAGGAAGGCCCTGAGCTATGTCGGCCAGGCCGCCGGCTGGGTCTACCGCAAGTCGGGTCTGAAGACGGTCGTCGACGCCACCGTCAACGCCGTCAAGTGGGTCGGCCAGAAGACGGGCATCACCCAATGGGCCCGCGAGAAGGCAAGACAGGCGGCGCAAGCCGCTTACCAGGCCAAGGTCTACATCACCCAGAAGGCCAAGGCAGCGGTCTCCTACGCGGCCAAGCACAACCCGATCCCGCAGATCGTCGCTGCGGCCAAGCCCCTGATCGCCGTCGGCAAGGCCATCGTCACGGGCGACCCCAACCTCCCGGCGATCATCGTCGGCGCGGCCGTCCAGGTCGTCGCCGATGTCGCCAAGGTCGTGGACACCATCCGGGACGAGGTCGTCAAGCAGGTCGGCAGCGTCGTCGAGACCGTCTCGGAGGCGGTCGACTGGGGCGAGGTCTGGGAAGGCGTCAAGACGGTCGGCAACGTCGTCGGCGAGGTCACCGGCTTCAACGACATCAAGAACTGCGTCACCAAGGGCGACATGGAGGCCTGCGCCTGGGCCGCGGCCACCGTCGGTGCCGTTGTCCTCGGCGGCGCCGGCGCGGCGGCGGTGCGGGCGGCGAGGGCCGGTCGGATGGTGTCGAAGGCGGCGAAGTACGCGGATGACATCGCGAAGGCGGCGGAGCGAGTCGGCGACACGGTCGACAAGGTCGAGTCGGCGGTCGAGTGCACCAGCACGGCGATGGACTTGGCCTCCATGGCTTCCGCCAACAGTTTCGTGCCGGGAACCGAAGTCGTCATGGCCGACGGCAGTCGCAAACCGATCGAACAGGTCGAGGAGGGCGACGAGGTCCTCGCTACCGACCCGACGACCGGCAAGACCTCCAAGCAGAAAGTCACCGACACGATCGAGGGCAAGGGCGAGAAGCACCTCGTCAAGCTCACGGTCGACACAGACGGCGACAAGGGCGAGGCCACCGACACGATCACCGCGACCGCGGGTCACCCCTTCTGGGTCCCGGACCTGAGGAAGTGGCTCAAGGCCGGCGAACTCAAGCCCGGCCAGTGGCTCCAGACCGGCTCCGGCACGTGGGTCCAGGTCGACGCGGTCAGCGCGTGGACACAGCGGGCGGCGGTCTACAACCTGACCGTTGACACGGCGCACACGTACTTCGTAGCGGCGGGCGACACGTCCACGCTCGTCCACAACTGCGCCGCGGGTAAGGGCACCCGAGGCAACAAGGGCAAGTTCCAGCCGACGATCACGGTTCACCGGGCCCAGGGCAACTGGAACATGGACGACCGTATATCGGAAGCCACTGGTCTGCGTTACGAAGCGGCAGAGAGGGCCACGGGCAGGGCGAAGTCCAGAACCTACTCGGCCGCCGTGCACAAGAAGACAGGGGACATCGCGGTGGGCTGTTCGGGCAACGGTAGTTGCGTCGAGCCCAATATCCTGGACCATACCGGCTGGGACGCCGACGACGTCGTCTTCACGAGGGCTCTCCGACGCGAGGATTTCGGGGACGGGAACGGCAAGATTCTCAATGAGAAGGAGATCTGCCCGGTCTGCCAGGGCAATTATCCCGCCGACAACTTCGTCCACAGCGTCATCTACAACCCCGAGGGACCATGGATGATCGGACAGTGATGAGGGCATCGATCCTGGAACTGAGACGCCACGAGTGGGCCGTACTCCGGTGCGGTTGCGGGAAGTCGGGCGCACATCTGCCGGAGTCGTTCACCAAGCTGCTGGACGCCCGGAGCACGCAGGAGATGATCGGGCACACGCTGGAGAACCACCTCGAGGTGCAGAGCATGCTCTTCGAGGTGGCCCCGCATGCCGTGCCGGTGATGCTCACGGCGCTGGGGGAGGACCTGCACGACTCCGTCAGGGGACACTTGCTGGGGATGCTGGAGTACCTCGTGACAGGGGAGTCGCATCGAAGCGAGATCGAGGCCGGTCGCCCCGATCTGGAGGAGGAGTGCATCGCCGCGGTGCGCGAGGGTGTCTGGGTGCTGTATGCCGAGGCCGCGTCCGGGGACGCCGAGGCCGCGTTCGACATTCTGGAGTTCGTGGACGAGGACGAGGACCGGCTGGAGTACTACCGGTCCGCGGTTGCCGAACGCTGAGACTCAATGAAGGACCGGGGCGCAGGGTCCAGTGTCCGCGCCAGAGCCGCCAGTTCGCTGGAGGTGTGGTCAGCTACCCAGCGCCCCCAACCAGCCTCAGGCTCTCCCCGCGGCCCGGAGGATCAGGCGGCTGATCGTGTCGGGGTCGGTGAGCATCGACAGGTGGCCGGTGGGGATTTCAACGGTGTGGGCGTGCATACGCTTGGCCAGGAAGCGCTGGAGGTCGGGGGAGGTCGTGCGGTCCTGGCTGGAGATGGCGTAACAGGTGGGTTTGTGGCGCCAGGCAGCCGCGGTGGTGGTCGATGTGGGGAAGAGTGAGGCGGGGATGGGTGCCTGGGCCGCGTAGAGGGTGAGAGCGCGGTGGCGGGGGAGGCCACCCGCGAAGTCTCTGAGGAAGCCCAGCTCGGTGAGGCGCTTGAAGCCGCGGGACTTGATGAGTTGGGAGTTGGCGGGCGGGGTGGGGAACGTGGCGGCCAGGGCCGTGTAGTCCTCCCCGGTGTCGGGCGCGCGGGCGGCGACGTACACGAGGCCCGTGACGTTTCGGGCGAGACCCGCCTGCGAGATGACCGTCCCACCCCAGGAGTGTGCGACGAGGATCGTCGGCCCGTCCTGGGGGGACAGGGCTCGCTCGGTCGCCGCGACGTCGTCGGCGAGTGACGCCAGTGGGTTCTGTACGGATGTCACGTGAGCGCGGACGGGACGGGCAGGAAAGGGGACGTACCGATGGCGACGCCGATCGACACCGGCCGCAGCAACCAGAAGAGACGCACGCGTGCCGCGATCGTCGAAGCCGCGAGCGACCTCATCGCCGCGGGCGGCGAGGTGAGCATGCCCGCGGTCGCGCGCGCGGCCATGATCTCCGAGCCCACCGCCTACCGGTACTTCCCCGACCTCCCGTCGCTGATCAGCGAGGCCCTGGCCGGCGCCTGGCCACCCCCCGCCGAGGCTCTCGCCCCGGTCGCGGACTCCACCGACCCCGCCGAACGAGTCGCCTTCGCCTGCGAGTTCCTGCTCCGCGGCGTACTCCGGCGCCAGGGGGCGGTGCGCGCCATGATCGCGGCCACCATCGCCCGCCCCGCGGCGGCGACCGAGAGGCCCGGTGTCCGATTCGGATTGATCGACCACGCGGTCGCCCCCCTCGAGGGAACGCTGGGAACGACGGACCCGGAAGCCTTCGCCCAACTGAAGCGGGACCTCGCCGTGGTCGTCAGCGCCGAAGCCCTCTTCACCCTCACCGACCTGTGCGGCCTCGCCCCAGACGACGCCATCGCGAGCGCCGTACGCACGGCGACCACGCTGACCGAAGCCGCGGTGTGCGCGGCCGCGCGGGAGTGAGCCGGGCTCCGCGGAAGGCCTGGCGGTCACCGCCGGCTGGGGGCACAGAGTTCCTGGTCGATCAGCCTGTTCTGAGCCCGCTCGGTCGAGAGGTCGGGCGCGCCGTCGCCGGTCGTCGCCAGGACGACCGCGCGTCGGCCGTCGGGGCTGACGCCGTCGCGGGTGGTGTAGCCGGGGAAGTCGCCGGCGTGGCTGTAGTACGACCCGCCGCAGGACAGCGGGATCCGCATCAGACCGAGGCCGTAGCTCGCCCCCGGCCACACGACGTCCAGCTCCGGGGTCCGCACCGTCTTCTTCATCTCCGCCAGCTGGGCCGGGTGCAGCAGCCGGCCGCCCAGGAGGGCCTGGTAGAAGCGGCTCAGGTCGGCCGTCGTACTGATCACTGCGCCGGCCGCGCCGGCCGCGGACGGATTGAACTCGGTGACGTCGATCGTCGCGCCGGAGCCTCCGAAGTCGGAGTAGCCGTGCAGATGGCGGCCGGGGATGTGGGTGGAAGTGGTCGGGGCGAGGGTGCGGTGCAGGCCGAGCCGCTTGATGATGCGCCGGGTCACCTCCTGCTGCCAGCTGTGCCCGGTGGCCTTCTTGATGATCATTCCGGCGAGGATGTATCCGGTGTTCGAGTACGACCACTTGGTGCCGGGAGCGAAGTCCGGCTTGTGCCGCATCGCGATGGCCACCAGCTGCTCGTCGGTCCAGGTCTTGTACCGGTCGGCCTGGAACCCGGCCACGTCGGCGAGCGCGGGGAAGTCCGCCGTGTAGTTGAACAGCCCGCTGGTGTGCTGGAGCAGCTGCCGCACAGTGATCCTGCTGCCGTCGTTGCCGTTGCCGGACACCACTCCCGGCAGCCAGTCCTCGACGGTGTCGTCCAGCGACACCCGCCCCTCGCCGACCAGTTGCAGCACCACCGTCGCGACGAACGTCTTGCTGGCGCTGGCGATCCGGAACCGGTCCCCGGGGCGCACGGCGTCGCCCGTGACCGTGTCGGTGACGCCGGCGGTGGCGAAGCGGTGTCCGAGTGGGCCGGTCGACCGGGCGATGGCGCCGACGGTCCCGGTCTCCATGACGGCGTTCACCCGGTCCTGCAGGGTGTCCTGCGAGGACTTGGTCGCAGCCGTCGCCGGGGGGATCGTCAGGACTGACGCGGTGATCGCGGCGACGAGAGCCGTGGCGGTGATCCTCATGGGTCTGCTCCTTGCGGGTCGGTGTCCGCACCGCTCTCCGCGATGCGGTCACCAACCTAGGAACGCTGCCCGTGGCGCACGATCACGCCAACTGTCCTTTCCACCGTGGCGGTTGGGCCCGTGACGAGGTACAGCCTGCTGTACGTCAGCTCCGGCGCCGCACGTCCTCCAGGTACCGCAGGACCGCGGCGACGCGCCGGTCTACCTGGTCGGCGGGCGACAGGTCGAGCTTGGCGAAGATGCTGCGGATGTGCTTGTGGACGGCGCCGTCGGTGACGACGAGCCGTTCGGCGATGGCGCTGTTGCCCAGTCCCTCGGCCATCAGCGCGAGCACGTCGCGCTCGCGCTGGCTGAGCCGTTCCAGCCGGGCGTCCCGGCGGCTGCGGGTGAAGAGCTGCGCGACGACCTCCGGGTCGATGGCGGTCCCGCCGGCCGCCACTCGCCTGAGCGCGTCCAGGAACTCCTCGACCCGCCCGACCCGTTCCTTGAGCAGATAGCCGAGCCCGGTGACCCCGCCCACGAGCAGTTCCGTGGCGAAGGACTGCTCGACGTACGCGGACAGGACCAACACCGCCAGATCGGGCCGACGGCGCCTGGCCTCCACTGCCGCGACGATTCCCTCGTCGGTGTGGGTAGGAGGCATCCGTACGTCGAGGATGGCGACGTCGGGCCTGTGCTCGTCGATGGCGTCCAGGACGCCGTCGGGTGTGCCGGCGGTGGCCACCACGTCGAGCGATTCCGCGCGCAGCAGCAGGGCCAGCCCCTCGCGCAGCAACGGGTCGTCCTCCGCGATCACGATCCGCATGGCAGTTCCACCTCAAGGGTCGTCGGGCCGCCGGGCGGGCTGGCCAGGAAGATGGTGCCGTCGTGGGCCGCGATCCGGCCGCGGATGCCGGCGAGCCCGGAGCCGCTGCCCTCGTCCGCGCCACCCCGGCCGTCGTCGGTGATGGTCAGCTCCAGTCGTCCGGCGCGGCTGCGGACGGTGACCGTGGCCTGCCCGGCGCCGCTGTGCTTGGCGATGTTGGTCAGCGCCTCGGCGACCACGAAGTAGGCGGTCGCCTCGACGGAGGCGGCGCACCGCTCCGGCGCGTCGACGTCGATCCGGCAGGGCACCGCGCAGTTCACGGCCAGCCCGGAGAGGGCGCCTTCGAGACCGCGGTCGGCCAGGACCGGGGGCAGGATGCTCCGCGAGACCGTGCGCAGTTCGGCCAGGGCCTGTTCGGCGGCGCCCTGGGCACGTTCGAGGAGTTCGCCGGCGCCGGCGGGGTCCCGGGCCGCCATGCGGCGGGCGGCACCGAGCAGCACGGTCACCGTGACGAGCCGGTTCTGGGTGCCGTCGTGCAACGAGCGCTCGATCCGGCGCAGTTCGGTGGCGTGGGCGTCCAGCGCGGCGGCTCGGGTGGCGGTGAGCTCGGCGACGCGCAGGGACAGATCCGCGTCGGGGCCGGCGGCGAGCAGACGCCGTCCCGGCCGCGCCTGCAACCGCGCCATCCCCGGCGTGAGTCCCACGATGATCGCGATCCAGCCCAGGCCCAGCAGCGCGACGGCGAGGGCGTCGGCCCAGGACCGCGCGGGTCCGAACCCCAGCGACGTGCTGCTCGCGTCCTTGGGAATCAGCGGCCAGTACGCCGGGAACGTGAAGTCGCGCAGGGCGAGAAGCGGCAACAGGACGCCGATCAGGCCCAGCAGGAGCCCCAGCGTCGCGTGGCCCGCCAGCCAGCGCAGCTCCCGCCGGGTGGTGGCGTCGACGACGGCGGGCCGCAGCCGCGTCGGGGCCGGGCCGGGGCCCACGACCTGAGGCCCCCAGCGGCCGAGCCGGTCACGCTCGCGCTCGGCCAGCGCATGGAGGGCCCGCAGCACGGCGGGCGCCATCAGCAACCCGACGCCGAGCGGAGCCGTGACCGCGGCGACCGCCAGCCAGACCAGGACGATCAGCGCGAGCAGCGCGGTGCCGAGTCCGCCGGCGAGCTGTTCGAGCGCGGTGATGGCGGCACCGGCGGCGCGTACGGCGGTGTCCCGGATGCCGGATCGCGCGGCGACGGCCCTACGGCCGGTGGTGACTTCGTCGTGCTGAGTCGTGGTCACATCGGCCCTTCCTTCCCGAACGACCTTATGGGGTCGGCCGGTTCGCCGTCAGCTCAGGAGCCCGGAAGTACAGCCTGCTGCACCCCGAACCGTACGGCTGGCAGGCTCGGACAGAAGAGTCACGGTCCGTAGCTTCGGTGACCGACAGCAATGCGCCGAAGGAGCACACGATGACGACCACGGACCCGTACCGCCGCACGACCGGCCCGGACCGCCCCCCAGCGCCCCTGATCACCAGGGCGGACCTCGCAAGGACGATCCTCTGGCTGGTGCTGGTCATCAGCGTGGTCGGCAACGTGGCGGCCTCGTACACCGGCGCCGCGACCCGCGTCCACCTCGCGTGCGGCGCGGTCACCGCGCTGTGCGTGACGGCGCTCGTCGCTCAGCGACTGCGGGACCGGCGATGAGGGCGCGCGCCGCGGGAACCGACCGCCGCACGGTTACGGGTCACCCGCCCGCCATCGCGCTGGCGCACGTCGGCAAGACGTATCCGGGGGGCGTACGAGCCCTGGACGACGTGTCGTTGGAGGTGGCGCACGGCACCTTCCTCGCCGTGATGGGACCGTCCGGATCAGGCAAGAGCACGTTGATGCACTGCGCCGCCGGGCTCGATTCTCCGACCGAGGGCAGCATCTCCATCGACGGCCACCAGATCGGGGGACTGAACGAGACCCGCCGCACCGAACTGCGTCGCGAGCGCATCGGTTTCGTGTTCCAGTCCTACAACCTGATCCCTTCGCTCAGCATCGAGGACAACATCACGCTGCCGCTGCGCCTGGCAGGACGGGCCGCCGACCGGGACTGGCTGCGGGCGCTGGTCGAACGGGTCGGCCTCGCCGGCCGGCTCACGCACCGCCCGGCCGAGCTCTCGGGCGGTCAGCAGCAACGGGCCGCGATCGTCAGGGCGTTGGTGGCACGGCCGGCCGTGGTGTTCGCCGACGAGCCGACCGGCGCGCTGGACCTGCGCAGTGCCCACGAGGTGCTGAACCTGCTGCGTGAACTCGTCGACGAACTGTGCCAGACGGTGGTGATGGTCACCCACGATCCGGCCGCCGCGGCGCAGGCGCACCGGGCGCTGGTGATGGCCGACGGGCGAGTGGTGGAGACCCTGGACGCGCCCACCGCCCCCGTGCTGGCGGGCCGTCTCGTGGCGCTGGGAGAGGGCTAGAGCATGCTGCGTCTCGCGATACGCATGGCCGGGCACCGGGTCACCGCGCTGCTGGCGGTGGCGTGCGCGGTGCTCGGCGGTGCGGCACTGATCACCGGCACCGGTGTTCTGGCCGAATCCGGACTCCGCTCCCATCCGCCGGCCGGACGCCTCGCCGCCACGGATGTCGTGGTCTCCGCCGACCAGAACTTCCGCCCGAGCGGCGACCTGCCCATCGCGCTCCCGGAGCGCGCTGCCGTCCCGGCCCGTCTGGTCGGCCGACTGGCCGGGCTGAGGGGTGTCACCGCGGCGGTCGGCGACATCGGCTTCCCCGCCGCCCTCCTCGACGGTAACGGCCGCGTCGTACCGAGCGAGGATCCCCGGACGGCCGGACACGGCTGGTCATCGACGAAGCTGTCGAAGGACCCGCGGATCGACGGCAACGAGCCGACCGGTTCCGGCGAGGTCGCCGTGGACGGCGCCACGGCCACCTCCGCGGGGGTCCGGGTGGGCGACCGGGTAAAGGTCGTCGCGGCCGGCCGCCCCGCCGCCGTCTACCGCCTGGCGGCCGTGGTCGACTCGCCCGGGGCCGGAATCCTCTTCGCCGATACGACGGCTGCGGAACTGTCAGGCCGAGAGCCCGGGGAGGGTCCCCGCGCCGGGACCGTGGACCTTGTCGGCCTGCGCACCGCACCCGGCGCCGCCGACGCCGTGGCCGCCGCGGCACGTGACCAGGTGAAGGGCACCGGCCTGACGGTGGCCACCGGCACCGACCGAGGAGACGCCGCGTCGCCGGGCGCGGGAGCGGCCAGGTCGCTGCTGGTCCTGCTCTCCGGCTCACTGGCCGGAATCGTCCTGATGATCATCGGGTTCGTCATGGCGAGCGCACTGGCGGTTTCGATCGCAGGGCAACGACGCGACCTCGCACTGATGCGCGCCGTCGGTGCAACTCCCCGGCAGATACGGCGACTTGCCGCAGCCCAGGCCGGCGTCATCGCGGCCGTGGCAGTCGTACCCGGCGTGGCCCTCGGCTATCTGCTGGCCGGGCAGTTCCGGCGGCTGCTGGTCGACCGGGGTGTCCTCCCCGAGGCCCTGCCGCTCAGCATCAGCCCGCTTCCCGCCATCGCCACAGTCCTGCTGCTGGCCGCCGCCGTCCAGGTGTCGGCCCGCGGCGCCGCATGGCGCACCTCCCGCCTGCCGGCAACCGAGGCTGTCGCCGAGTCGCGCAGTGAGCCCCGTGACCCGTCGAAGGTCCGCACCCGTCTCGGTCTGCTGGTGATCGTCGCGGCGACGACCCTCTCAGCCGTACCGCTGCTCAGCCGGACCGTCCTCGGCGCAACGGCCACCTCCTTCGCCGGCATCATCGGAGCGATCGGCTCGGCGCTGGCCGGCCCCGCCCTGGTCCGAGCCATCGGCAACACGGTGTCCCGACGGATGCCGCCCGATGTCTCCGCCCCCACGTGGCTGGCGGTGGCCAACATCCGTGGTTACGCCCTGCGGATCGCGGGCGTCGTCAGCGCCCTCGCCATGGCGGTCGTGTTCGTCCTGACCTACACCCTCACCCAGACGACCGTGATGGCCGCCGCCGCGCAGGACACCCGCACCGGCACCCTCGCCCAGCAGCGCATGAGCGCGCCCGGCCTCGGCGGACTGCCCGACGGCACGCTCACCGCCGTGCAGAAGGCCTCCGGCGTACGGGCGGCAGCCCCGGTCGGCACCACCACCGTGGTGTGGCCCTACAAACAGTTCGGTGACGACGACGTCGACTCCAGTACGGCGATGATCCTGACCCCGGCCGCACCGGACGTCCTCGACCTGGGCGTACGTGAGGGCAGCCTGGTCCGCCTCACCGGCGACACCGTCGCCGTCAGCGGCGACGCCGCCCGGTCCCGGGGTGCGCGGCTGGGCCACCGGGTGAGCCTGGTCCTCGGCGACGGTACCCGTGTTACCCCGAAGGTCGTCGCCGTCTACGAACGCGGCCTCGGTTTCGGCCCGCTCGTCATCTCCCACGACCTCGCCGCCGGGCACACCACAGCGGGACTCGACCAGAGCATCCTCATCCGCACCGACGGCACCGCCACTGCCCGGCACGCCCTCGCCGCTCTCGCCGAGTCCGGCCCCGGCCTCGTCCTCGAAGCGACCGACACCGGTTCCGGCGACGAACTGCGCGACGCCCCGCCCGAGGTGTGGATCAACCTGGCCACGATCGTGGTGCTGCTCGGCTATCTGCTCCTCAGCATCGCCAACAAGCTGGTCGCCGCCACCGCCCAGCGCCGGACCGAGACAGCCGCCCTCCGCCTGAACGGCACCACACCACGCCAGATCCTCGCCATGATGCGCCGCGAAGCCGCGGTGATCAGCGCAGCGGCCCTCGCCACGGGCCTGCTGCTGTCCGTCGTCCCCCTGGCCCTCCTGGGCATCGGCTTCCTCCACAGGCCATGGCCCGCGGGCCCGGCATGGCTGCTGCCCACGCTCGCGCTCACCGTCGTCTGCACCGCCTTCGTCACCATCGAACTCCCCACCCGACAGTCCCTGCGCACGGAACCCGCTCATGCACTGGCCGCCCGCGAGTAGACCGAGGCGCGCCGAAGACCCGCAACCGCGCGGGGGAGGTGCGTCCCCTGTCTCCGGGGACTCGAACGAAGCAGCCCGGGAGCACATCGCCGACTCCGTGATGCCGAGTGACCCACGTCCCCGCCTTGATGTGGCGCGTGTCACAGCAGCGTGCCTCGAGTGGGGGACAGGTAGAAGTGTGGAGCATCTACTACGCGCTCGTGTCCGCGACGGGGATCCGGACGCATTCGGTGAAATCTTCGACGACCATGCGGCGGCCGTGCACCGGCACGCCGTCCGGCTGACGGGCAACCCCACGACGGCCGAGGACATCGTCTCCCTGACCTTCCTGGAGGCGTGGCGCCTGCGCGAGCGGGTGCTGCCGGACGGCGGCAGCCTGCGCCCCTGGCTGCTGGGCATCGCGACGAACGTCATGCGCAACACCACACGGGCGGCGCGCCGCCACCAGAACGCGCTCGGCCGGCTGCCCCCGGCCGACCGCGTCCCGGACTTCGCCGACGAGGTCGCCCAGCGCCTGGCCGATCACGAGGAACTGGCCGCCGCGTACAAGGTGTTGAGCCGCATGCGCCGCGCCGAGCGTGAGGTCTTCACGCTGTGCGTCTGGGAGGGCCTGGACGCCGCGGCGGTGGCCGAGGTGCTGGGCGTGACGGCCGGCACGGTACGGGGCCGCCTGTCCCGCGCCCGCAAACGACTCCGCAGGCTCACCGAGGCGGAACTCCGGCAGCCGGCCCGAGCAGTGCAACGCCCCCCGGCCACAGGACAGTCAGCGATCACCGGACGGTCACTGGCCGACGAGCTGTCGGCGGCCGACGGACGGACACCGGACAGCCGCCGGGCAGCCCGTTTCCCGCAGGAGAGGAACCGATGAACACACACGCGCGACACGACGACCGGCAGGCCGGGTACGAGGACCTGGCCGACCTGCTCCCGGCACCGGATCACCCGGAGCTCGCCCCGGACCGCCGCCTGATTCTCAGGCAGCGCCTGGTTCACCAGATCATGCGCGACAGCCAGGCGGCCGCCGTCACGCCACCCACGCGCCCCCGGATCCTCCGTCCGCTTCCCCGCCCCGCGCGCCGCATCGTCCTGCTCGCCGTACCGATGGGGCTGGTCGCGGCCGTCGGTGTGGGAACGGTCCTCGACAGCGCCCCGGACGGCGGCCACCGGGCCCCCGTCACCGCCGCGGAACGCCGGGAAGCGGTGCGGTTGCTGGACCGGATCGCCACCGTCGCAGCCGCCCGGCCGGCGGTCACCGTGCAGGACGACCAGTACATCTACACGCGGGTCCAGGGCGCGGAATCAGTCCTGGGCAGCGACCCGTATGCCGGTGACGTGTCGGTCCAGCGGCAGGAATGGCAGGCGGTCGACGGCACCCGGGACGGGCTCGTCCGTATCACGCCCCTGTCTCCCGACGGTCCGGAGCCGCGCAGCATGGCCATGACCCCCTATTCGGGCCCTGCGACCTACCAGGGTCTGCGGACCCTCCCCACCGATCCCGACGCGCTGCTGAAGAAGCTGTACGCAGCCACGAAGGGAGAGGGCCCGACACACGAGGAGGCGGTCTTCGAAGCCATCGGCGCGATGCTGGAGCAGGCCGCTCTGCTGCCCGACCTCGACGCGGCGCTCTACAGCGCCGCCGCACGGCTGCCCGGCATCGCCGTCGAACAGAAGGCCACCGACGCCGCCGGACGGTCCGGCATCGGCCTGACCTTCCACGACTCCTCCTCCGGTGCCATCACCTGGGTGTTCGACAGGGCGAAGCTCACCTACCTGGGCACCCGCGAGACCGCCGTCCTCCAGGTCGGGGTGACCGACCGGCTCGGCCAGACGCCCGGGCGTGCGTAGAGCGCCGGAGGCCGCATGCACGCGTGCCGACGACCTCCTGGCAGCAGGTGCATCCGGAGGTGATGGTCACGGCCGAGCACACTGGTGTGCCGGTGGGTTCCCGCTCCAGCCGTGTCGGCAGACAGAGGCGTGCTGTAGATCGGGTGGCTGGGAGCACCGGAGCGGGTGACGAGCATGCCGTGGTCCCCGTTGACTTCCGGTTCGCTCAGCAAGGGGACGCGGCGATCCGGACGCGGTGGCCGTCGCCGTCGGAGAGGAACGACGCCAGCGTACGCCCCTCCTCGGCGACGGCAACGCGGTCGGAAGGGGAGAAGCGGCGCAGCGGAGTCACCGTCACGGCGCTGTCCTCGACGGTCCACGTCGCGGCAACCCGGCCGTCGACCAGGACAACGCGCTCGCCGGCGACCGACAGGCCGCGGTGGGCGTCGTCGACGATCCTGCCGCGGTCCTGGTAGCCGAGGAGCGCGTTGTCGAACGCGGGCAAGAAGCGCACTGGGGCGGGTGTGTCGGGGTCGGGCCGCGGGGCGTCGGGGAGGTCGAGGAGTTCCCGACGCCGCTCGTCGCGGAAGGCGACCAGCTCCTCGCGCACAGCGGCGACCGCGGCCGGCAGTCCGGCGAGGCCGCACCAGGCGCGCAGGTCCGCCGTGGCGGCGGGGCCGAACGCGGCCAGATAGCGGCGTACCAGCGCCTGGCCGACCAGATCATTGCCATCAAGGGGCGGCGGCTCGATCTCCTGGCCCAGCCAGGAGGAGAGCGGCACATAGCGAGCTCCTGCCTTAGTGCGCCACAGCCCGCGTGGCGGCAACTGCGCCATCGGGACGAGGGCGGCGACCAGCATTTCGCCCAGCGGCCGTGGACCCGGCGTGGGCCAGCGGTCGGCGAGTGCCCGCGCGAGCTCGGTCATCGAACGGGGCTCGCCGTCGGCCATCACCGCCCGTCCCGCCGCCCCGAGTTCGTCGAGGTCCACGCCGTCGAGCTCGCGGCGGTAGGTGCCGAGCACCCGCTGGCGCAGCATGGCGTCGTGGCGGGCCCGCCAGGCCAGGGCGTCGTCGGCGGTGACGAGGTGGACGGTGCGGCGCATGAGATGGGTCCGTACCACGCGCCGGTCGACGAGTAGGTCCGAGAGCGCCGCCGGGTCGAAGGCGCGCAGCCGCGACCAGAGTCCGACGAAGGGCTCCTGCGGCTCCTGCGCCTGCAGTCCGCCGAGGTGCGCGACGGCGTCGAGGACAGGCATACCGGCACGGTCGAGGAGCAGTTGGCGGGCGAGCGTCGCACGGTTGAGAGCACGGGTGCCGAGAACGGTCATCGGGTCACCGCGGCGCGCTCGTCGGCCGGCCGTCGACGGAGCACGGCGGTGGGTGGTGGGCCACAGCGTTGACGGACATGACGGGCTCCTTGTTCTCGTTGACGGGTACGTCGTCCGGCGCGTCGTCCGGCACATCACCACAGTCGCAGGAGAAGCGGCCAGGTTGTGTCCGCTACTTGGGGCAGTATGGGGAGCATGCAGAAGACCTCAGCGCGACTGCTGTCGTTGCTCTCGCTGCTCCAAGTACGCCGGGACTGGCCCGGGGCGCTGCTGGCCGAGCGGCTGGAGGTCAGCCCGCGCACCGTGCGCCGCGACGTCGACCGCCTGCGCGAACTCGGCTACCCCATCGCGGCCTTCAAGGGCCCCGACGGCGGATACCGGCTCGACGCCGGCACCGAGCTGCCCCCGTTGCTGTTCGACGACGAGCAGGCCGTCGCCCTCGCCGTCGCACTCCAGGTCGCCACCACCACCGGCGCCGGCATCGAGGAAGCCGCAGCACGCGCGCTGACCACCCTCCGGCAGGTCATGCCCGCACGGCTGCGCCGTCGCATCGACACCCTCCAGGTCACTGCCGTCGAGCCACCCGCGATCCCGTCGGACTCGCAGGTCGACAGCCGCGTGCTCGTGGCTCTCAGCGCTGCTGTCCACGCCTGCGAGGAGCTGCGCTTCGACTACACCCCCGCATCCCCACCGGGAGCCGGTCAGGGCGGCAGCGGAACTCCGCCGCGGCGGGTGCAGCCCCACCACCTGGTCACCCGGGGCGGACGCTGGTACCTCGTCGCCTGGGACCTGGACCGTGAGGACTGGCGCACCTTCCGCGCGGACCGGATCACCCCGCGTACCCCCACGGGACCACGCTTCACCCCGCGCGAACTGCCCGGAGGCGAGGTGGCCGCCTTCGTGGCCGGCAGGTTCCGGGGGTCCGACGGCTCCGACGACTGGCCCTGCCGCGGCGAGGTGATCCTGGACCTGCCCGCGGCCACCGTGGCCCTGTACAGCCGCGACGGAGTCGTCGAGGAGCTCGGCCCGAACCGCTGCCGGCTCGTCCTGGGTTCCTGGTCATGGCCCGGCCTGGCCGCCGCCTTCGGCGGGTTCGACGCCGGGATCGAGGTCGTGGGGCCGCCCGAGCTCAAGGACGCCTTCGCGTGCCTGGCCCGCCGCTACGCCACGGCGGCGACCGGCGCACCCGCCCCGCTGCCCCCGGTCCAATGAGTCAGGGACATTGTCGACCAGGATCCGGGGCGGATGGGCAGCGCGAAGAATGGTGGTCTCCGGACCGGCGACCCCGGGCTGCGACGACGTTGCGTCGATCCTCACCGAGGTCAGCGGCGGGCCGCGGTGTCGGAGGGCAGCTCGTTGAAACGGCCGCGGTAGTCGGCGGCGAAACGGCCCAGGTGGGAGACGCCCCACCGATAGGCGAATGGTGCCGATGTCGTCGGTGGTGGTGAGGATGTCCGCACGAATCCGGTCCAGCCGCAGATTACGTGCATAGGACATGGGTGACAGGCCGAGCCGGTCGCGGAATGCGGAGCTGATGGTCCGCGGGGCGCAGTGGGCGGCTTCGGCGATGTCGCCGAGGGCGATGTGCTCGGTGAGGTTGGCTTCGATGAATGCGAGGGCTGCGCGCAAGGAGCGCGGGTGGTCAGGTCGAGGACGGTCTCGCAGTTCGCCGGTGTGCGAGTGCGGCTGGGCCAGGAGCAGCGCGGTGACGATGCAGCGCAGTTGGCTGCGCTGGAGTTCGGCTCGCTGGAACAGGGGGTCTCCGGAGTCCAGTTGCTCCAGGAGGGAGCGGACCAGCAGTCGTACGGCCCGGCCCTTGGACTTGGCCAGGTCGAGGGCGAGGTCGAAGCGGACGGTGGACACCGGCGGGCGTCCTGTCAGTGCGGTGAATTCCTGGTCGACCAGCGCGGCGTCGATCCGAAGTCCCAGAAAGCGCGACCGGGTTCTGCTCACAGGGCGCAGTTCCTGGGTGTCTCCGGGGTTGACGACCCCGGCCGTGGCGGTGTCCAGGATGGCGTCCAGGCCGCCGCAGGATGCGGCGATCGCGCCGGACACACCGATGTTGACGAAATAGGAGCTGCGTCCTTCCGCCGAGGCGACGCGTACCTCGAGCGGCGAGGCGAAGTAGCCGACGGCGAAGTCGTGCGCGGCCACACCGCGCAGTTCGTGAACTCCCGTGCACAGGTCGTCCAGCGGCGACGTGGCGACAGAGCCGCCGAACAGGCGGGTGGCGGCGTTCAGGAGGTCGACGGGGTTGGGGGACTTGGTGATGAGGAAGTTGCGCAGTGGAGCCGGCACGCGTTCACCTCCCTTGAGGGTGCCCGCCGCGGCGCGTGGTGCGGGCGACCCAGGTCTGCGGTCAGTGTGTCACCGCTCGCCGGCGACGGCCCGGTCCTACGCGTACTGCTTCGGACGCGGGTACGCGGCCGCGGCGGCTGCGGGTGCACCGGGGAGGGACGGCGGCCCAGGAACGCGATCCGGTACGCCTGCCACCAGTTCGGGCGGCGGGCGGCGGGCGCGCTGTGCGGGCGGCATGGTCATGCGGGCTCGGCCATCTGCCGGTGACAGGCTTCGACCAGCGGGTACGCCTTGTGGTGGCGCTGTGCCCGCTCCAGGCGGGCGATCTCGACCGAGGTTCCGGTACAGCGCGGGGCGCGCCATGCCGACCATCGCCGGCCGCTCGGCGCCGATCAGCCGCGGCAATCGGACCTCGTCCGCAATTCCGCCGTCCACGTCCACATGCGTGATCACACTCATGCCGTAGCCCGCGGCCAGACACGGGTCGGCCAGCCCCAGCTCGTCCAGCGCACGCAGCGAGGGACCGGTCAGGCACAACCCCCAGCCGGACGTCGCCGCGGCCGGGCTGATTTCGGCGATCTCGACCTGCCACCCTCTGCATGCCAAGGCCGATGCCGCGGTGAGACCGCCGACGCCCGCGCCCACGATCAGGGCTGTCCGCGCACCGCGATAGCTGTCCATGTACGCCTCCTGAGCGCTGAGTTCTCCGAAACCCTAAGAACCGCGGGCGCTTCGCCCTGTCCGGATCGGGAGGCGATCATCCGCTTTCGGCAACCGATGTGTGCAGTGCGTCCGGCGGCCCCAGGAGTACCGTGGCGGCGCCTCTTGGTTGCTCTTACCGCTGAGCCGGGTTTGTGCGTGGTGTGGACGTGGCGCGCTTGATGGTGCGGATGACGGGGGCGGTCTCGATGCCGTGGATCTGCGGGACTTCGGCGAGCCGGTGGGTGAAATAGCAGTACAGGTCGGCGCCGTCGCGGCACACGGCCGAGATCAGCAGGTTGGTGGGGCCCGTGGTCGCCGCGCAGAAGGCCACCTCCGGGTGGGCGGCGATCGCGGCGCCGGCCTCGGCGAGGCGCGCCGGCGGTACGGACGCCCACAAGCGGGCCTCCGCGTGGTAGCCGAGGAGCTGCGTGTCGATGTCCACGTCGAAGGAGAGCAGCCCGGCGGCGCGCAGTGTGTCCATCCGGCGGGCGACCCGCGAGGCCGACCAGCCGGTCGCGGCGGCCAGCACCGGATAGGGAGCGCGGCCGTCCTCGGCGAGTGCCCGTAGCAGTCGGCGGTCGGGCTCGCCCAGGGCGACCTGGCCATCGCCGTTCCGGTGCTCCGGGCGCAACACCGCGATCTGCTCGGGGGTGAGGGCGCCTGTCCCTTCCAGGCCTTGAGCGCGGCCGCCGAAGACGTGCAGGACATGGTGCGCGGTCACCGACAGCACCGGCGCGGTGCGCTGAAGACGGTCGAGAAGGAGTTCGTCGCGTTCCTGTGCCGACCAGGACTGCAGGCCGGCGCAGATCTCCGTGCCGCCGGAGAGCAGGTTCACCCAGTGGGTGTCCGCACGGCGGGCCAGCGCTGCGGCGACCTCCTTCGCCGTTCCCGGCTTGCAGTGCGCCCGGACGATCCACTCGGCGCCGCCGAGCCGGCTCGCGTCGACGACCCCGACCAGGCGCACCAGGCCGCTCTCGCGCAGGCGGGCGTAGCGCCGTGCCAGGGTGCGGTCCGAGACGCCGAGCACCTCGCTGATCCGTGCGAACGAGGCCCGGCCGTCCACGATCAGGGCATGCAGCAGCCCTCGGTCGATGTCGTCGACGATGACGGATTCCCGCGCCATGAACTCGATCGTGTCAGATTCCTTCAACGGCGGCTATTTCGAAGCGTGTCCGGTGCAGGGCGTCCCGAAGCTTGTCGCAGAGCGCGCATCGCCGCGTGCGACTCCGCCGACCGCCGGCTGAGCGAGGACGACAACCGTCGACACGAATGAAGGGCGACTCATGACCGTCGTGACCGAGGCGCTGGGCCTGATCAGTTCGGACGAGCCGGTGTGCGTCCTGGAGCGGGATGAGCGGTTGCTGCTCGCGCCGCCGCATCCGAGCAGTCTGCCGGTCACGCCGTGGCGCGACCACGAGCCGCTGTCGGTGGTGCACTTCCCCCAGCAGCACGTGCAGCAGCCGTTCGCGGCGCCGCGCGGCGTCTACGAGAACTCGCAGCTGCGCATCGAGTGGCAGACGATGCACGGCGAGCGCCAGCCGTTCTACCACCGCAACTGCGACGTGGACGAGATCTCGTACCAGATCGCGGGGGAGCGCGTCTTGATGACCGAACTGGGCGTGGTCGAGCACCGGCCCGGGGAGTTCTCACGCATACCGCGCGGTGTGGCGCATGACAACTACGGCCGGCAGGAGAGTCACCTGCTGTTCTACAGCCCGGCACCGGTGGCCGAGGAGAGCGAGGCCGTGCGCACCTCGGCGCCGGTGCTCCCGCCGTTTCCCGAGTGGCAGGCCGGGCCGGTCAACGAGGCGGTGACCCAGTGCATGGGCACGCCGGGCCACGACATCGCCGTGTTCCCCGTCGACGAGCGGCTGCTGCTCGACCGGGTCCATGCCGGCCCCGCCCGGCTCGACGTCCTGGTCAGGGCGCGGACGCCGGGAGTGACCTGGCACTACCGGTCGGACGGGTTCCGGCTGGGCAGCGTGTCCCTGGCCGCCGCCGACGGCAGCAGCTACCGGCGCACCTTGGACGCCGACGAGATCCAGTACCAGATCAGCGGGAACCGCACCCTGGTCTCGCAGCGCGGCGTGGTCGAGCTGGGGCCGGGAGACTTTGTCCGGATTCCGCTGGGTGTGGCACACACCGACATCACCGCCGGGCCGTCCGAGTACCTCACCGTGCTGTCCGGCCGAGAGCTGGCGCAAGTCGCGCCCACTGCCCACACCGCCCGGCCGTGCACACCGGGCGTCCGGCCCACCTGACGGATGCTGCCGCCCTCGGGGCACCGTCCTCTCCGCCCACGACGTCACTTTGAAAGGCAAGAAGACATTGAAGGTACAGCTGCTCACCGCTTTCGGCGGTGCCGACAACTTCGAGTTGTCCGAGGTCCCGGACCCGACTCCAGCCCGTGGCCAGGTCCTCGTGCGCATCGCGGCCGTCGGCATCAACAGCCTGGAATGGAAGATCCGCAGCGGTGGGCTGAAGGGCATGTTCCCGACACCGCTCCCGGCCGTCCTCGGCAAGGAGATCGCCGGAACTGTCGAAGCCCTCGGGCCCGAGGTGACCGGTGTGTCGGTCGGTGACCGCGTGGCCGGGTTCACCGAATCCGGCGCCTACGCGCAGTACTGCACGGCTCGCGTCGAGGCCCTCGCGGTCGTGCCGGACGGCGTCTCGTTCGAGACCGCGGTCACGCTGCCGGTGGCCGTCGAGACCGCGACGCGAGGCATCAGCGCCCTCGGAGTCCGGCCCGGCTGGACAGTCGTGGTGAACGGGGCGGCCGGCGTGGTGGGCAGCGCCGTCGTGCAACTCCTCGCCGCGCAGGGCGTCACGGTCATCGGCATCGCGTCCAAGGCCAACCACGACCACGTGGCCTCGCTGGGAGCCGCGCCCGTCGCCTACGGCAGCGGCGTCGAGGCCGGAATCCGTATCCACGCTTCCCACGGCGTCGACGCGGTCTACGACGCCGCAGGCCACGGCTTCGCCCCCACCGCCGTCGAGCTGACCGGCGACCCACGCCGCGTTCTGACCATCGCCGACTTCGAGGCCGCCGGCCTCGGCGTCCAGACCTCCACCGGAAGCTGCACACCGACCGCCGAGCCGTTCGCCCCCGTGCTGCCTCTGGTGGCCTCCGGCGCGTTCCGCACTGTCATCGACAGCGTCTACCGCCTCGCCGACATCGCGGCAGCACACACCCACGGCGAACAGGGCCGGCTCAGGGGAAAGATCATCGTGTCCGTCTGAGCACACGGCCGCCGAAGTCGGCGGTCCGACCCACCGATGCGCCGATCACCAGCCCCGCACCTCGTTCCGGCGGGCGTGGCGGTGCGCGCGGCGCGCGCACGTCAACGTCGCGGCGTTGAACCCGCGCGTGGCCCGCTCCCCGTCGGCGGCCGCCTTCGCTCCTGACTGCCGCCCAGACCGCCAGAGTGACGGTGATCACGGACACTCTTCGGAGGGTGCTGCGTAGGCTTGTGCAGTCGTCGCGGTGGGTCCGGGAGGGCGGGCGAAGTCCTCCTGCAGTCGCCTGACGATGCGTCAGGCGAGTCGGCAAGTGGTCAGCATGAGTCCTGGAAAACCTGGGGAACGCTGCCCGGACATGCGACTCGTTGTAGGGTAGGAAAACCGCCCTTGACCTGCAGAAACGCAGGCAGGGAGCCTATGTCCAGGAGTGCCTCGATGATGCGTACCATGTTCAAGTCCAAGATCCACCGGGCCACCGTGACCCAGGCCGATCTCCACTACGTCGGCTCCGTCACCGTCGATGCCGAGCTCATGGAAGCCGCGGACCTGCTCCCCGGCGAGCTCGTCCACATCGTCGACATCGACAACGGAGCGCGCCTGGAGACGTACGTCATCGAAGGCGAACGCGGCTCCGGTGTCATCGGCATCAACGGCGCTGCCGCCCACCTCGTGCACCCCGGCGATCTGGTGATCCTCATCAGCTACGCCCAGGTCGACGACGCCGAGGCCCGCACGCTGGTGCCCCGCGTCGTCCACGTCGACACCCGCAACCGCATCGTCGAGCTCGGCTCCGACCCTTCGCGGCCGGTGCCCGGCAGCGACACCGAGAGCAGCCCGCACGCCGTCCCGGCCACCGCAGGCCGGGCCTGAACGGGTCGCACGCGCCTGAACGGGTCGCACGCGCCTGAACAGACCGCATCCGGCCACTGACGGAGGAGAGCACCATGGCAGATACCGAGCTCCGCGACGACCGCGCCGCCGGGCGGCTGGAGGCATTCGAGGACGGTGTGTTCGCCGGCCACATCGCGTACTTCACCCTGGACTCCGAGCCCGCCGCGCTCGTCGCGGTGCACACCGTCGTGGAGCCCGGACACGAGGGCAAGGGCATCGCCGGGTCACTGGTCCGGGAGTTCTACACGATGGCCGCCCGCGAGGGTGTGCCGGTCGTGCCTCTGTGTCCCTATGCCGCGAAGTGGGCGCTGCGCCATCCCGACGAGGCGCCCGTGCCGCCCGCCGAGCTGGTGCAGGAGGCCGAGCGGCAGGTGAAGGAGCACCCGGGACTGTGACGACGCCGCGCTCGTAATCCGCGCCCGGGACGCTCACGATCCGCACGCTCGAGGTCACGATCCGCTCACCGGAAAGCCGCACGCTCATGAGCCGCCCACTGACGCGTGGATCCGCCGCGCGTGGGCACCCGCAACGGAGGAACCTGGAGCCATAGGGCTCCATCGACTTCCGGGAGCTTTCTATGACCCATCCGCAGCCCCCTCCCGTACCGCCCATACCGACCCCGCCCCCGGACCCGCTGGGCCCGGGGCCGGGCCCGCCCCCCAGTCCTGTCCCGCCGCCGGAGCCGCCGCCCGGCCCCGCACCGGAACCGATCCCCGAGCCGCCGGGACCGGCACCGGTACCGGAGCCGGAACCGCCGCCCACCCCGCCCGGCTGACAGGGCCTAGTCGGTGCGCACCTCCGACCGGTCGCCGCCCCAGAGCGTGTGGAACGAGCCGTCACGGTCGGTGCGCCGGTAGGTGTGGGCGCCGAAGAAGTCGCGCTGGCCCTGGGTCAGCGCCGCCGGCAGCCGCCGCGCACGCAGCGCGTCGTAGTACGACAGCGCGGCCGAGAAGCCGGGCGTCGGCACGCCCTGCCGCGCGGCTGCCGCCACCACCGCACGCCAGTCGTCCTGGGCCGCGCCGATCTCCTCGGCGAACTGCTTGTCCGAGAGCAGGCTCGGCAGCTGGGGCTGCGCGTCGTACGCGGACCGGATGCGGTCGAGGAACGCGGCCCGGATGATGCACCCCGCACGCCAGATCGACGCGACGGCCCCCAGATCGATGTCCCAGTCGTAGGCAGCACTGCCGGCCTGGATCTGGTGGAAGCCCTGTGTGTACGACACGATCTTCGACGCGTACAGGGCCTGCTCGACCTGGCTCGCGAAGTGCGCCGCCTCCTCCTCGCCCAGCGGCTGAGGGGTGGGCCCGGGCAGGCCGTGCGAAGCGGCCCGCAGGTCCGCGTGCCCGGAGACCGAGCGGGCGAAGACCGCCTCCGCGATGCCGGAGACCGGAATCCCGAGGTCCAGCGCGATCTGCACGGTCCAGCGGCCGGTGCCCTTCTGCTCGGCCCGGTCGGCGACGATGTCGACGAACGGCTTGCCGGTCGCCGCGTCCGTGTGGGCCAGCACCTCGGCCGTGATCTCGATCAGATACGAATCGAGCCTGCCGGTGTTCCAGCCGCGGAAGGTCTCCGCGATTCTGGTGGGGGAGTAGCCCGCGACGTCGCGCAGCAGGTGGTATGCCTCCGCGATCAGCTGCATGTCCGCGTACTCGATGCCGTTGTGCACCATCTTCACGAAGTGGCCCGCGCCGTCAGGGCCGATGTGCGTGGTGCAGGGGGTCCCGTCCGAGGCCTTCGCGGCGATCTTCTCCAGCAGCGGGCCGAGCGAGGTGTACGACTCGGTCGAGCCGCCCGGCATGATGCTCGGCCCGTGCAGCGCGCCCTCCTCACCTCCCGAGATGCCCACGCCCACGAAGTGGATCCCGCGCTCGCGCAGTTCGCGTTCGCGGCGCCGGGTGTCGGCGAAGTGCGCGTTGCCGCCGTCGATGATGACGTCGCCGGGCTCCAGCAGCGGCGCGAACTCCTCGATCACCGCGTCCGTGGGATCGCCCGCCTTGACCATGATCACGAGGCGGCGCGGACGCTCCAGGGCCGCGACGAACTCCTCGGGGCTCTCGGCGGGGACGAAGGAACCCTCGTCGCCGAACGCCTCGACGAGCTCGCGTGTGCGGGTGGCGGTCCGGTTGTGCACGGCGACCGTGAAGCCGTTGCGCGCGAAATTGCGTGCGAGATTGCGGCCCATCACCGCGAGCCCGGTGACGCCGATCTGGGCGGTACCACTCATGCGTGTGCTCCTGGAGTCCGTCGGAAGTGCCCCTCCCCGTGGCCAGTATGAATACGGGTCACGGGACTGCGGCGTTCATGAGACCTCAAGTCGCTCGAGGGGCGCAGGATTCCCCGGTTCCGCCGAACGACGGCCCCCCTGTGCGCCGTGGCGCCTTGCGCACACCCTTGTCATGGCCTCTTACGAGCCCATAGCTTTGTCCGCTGCTGATGCGTTCAAGGGGGGACTCATGGCCGTTCGCGGACGACACCGCCGATACCAGCCGAGCCGTATCAACCGCGCCTCGCTCACCGTCACGGCGGGTGGCGCGGGAATGGCGCTGCCGCTGATCGGGGCGGGCATGGCGAACGCCGCGTCCGTGGACGTCTGGGAGAAGGTCGCTGCCTGCGAGTCGACCGGCAACTGGCACATCAACACCGGCAACGGCTACTTCGGCGGCCTCCAGTTCAGCCAGTCCACCTGGGAGGGCTACGGCGGCACGGTTTATGCCGCGCGCGCCGACCTCGCCACCAAGGACCAGCAGATCGCCATCGCCGAGAAGGTGCTCAAGGGGCAGGGACCGCGTGCATGGCCGGCCTGCTCCGTACGGGCGGAACTCACCCGGGGCGGTGACGCACCCGATGTCTCACCGGAGCGGCAGCGCGAGCCGCGGTCCGGAGAGAGCCGACAGGCCCCGGAGTCCGGACAGGCCGGTCGGGCCGGTCGGGCCGGGGAGAGCAAGCGGAGTGGGCGCACCGTGCAGGCCGGGCATGCGGCCACGCCGACCACCGTCCCCACGCAGCGCGAGAGCTACACGGTGGCGCGCGGCGACTCGCTCTCGCGCATCGCGCGGTCCGAGCGGGTCAAGGGCGGCTGGCAGGGACTGTACGAAGCCAACCGCGAGGTCGTCGGCGACGACCCCGATCTCATCCATCCGGGCCAGCGGCTGGTGATCCGGGCCACGGCGCCCGCACCCGCGCGGCCGAAGATTCCGCCGAAGAGCCCGCCGAAGGCCCAGCCGCCCGAGGCCCGGCAGCCCGTCGCCGGGCCGCAGCAGCAGAAGCCGCAGGCGGCGAAGCCCAAGCCGAAGGCGAAGCCCAAGGCGTTGCCGAAGCAGGAGCAGCGGCACAAGGAACGGTCCGACCGGGCCGGACGCGCCGCCGGCTTCAGCGCGCCCGTCGCCGCCAGCACCGGGACCCCTTACGGCAAGGCCGGTTCGTCCTGGTCCAGTGGCTACCACACGGGCGTGGACTTCCCGGTGCCCACCGGGACCTCGGTGAAGGCCGTCGCCTCCGGCCGGGTCGTCTCGGCCGGCTGGGCGGGCGCGTACGGCTACCAGATCGTCATCCGGCACACGGACGGCAAGTACAGCCAGTACGCGCATCTGTCCGCGCTCAATGTGCGCGACGGGCAGCAGGTCAACAGCGGCCAGCGGATCGCCCGTTCAGGATCCACCGGCAACAGCACCGGACCGCACCTCCACTTCGAGGTGCGTACGGGGCCGGAGTACGGCTCCGACATCGATCCGCTCGCGTACCTGCGCTCGGGGGGCGTCACGATCTGACACCTCCGACGGCTCAGAGGGCTCAGACGCCTCTGACACCTCAGACGACTCGGGCGCCCCTGACGTCTGTGACGCCTGCGACCTCCGTGAGGCATACCGCGTATCCGGGGCAGGGGCCGCGGCCGGCCGTTCCGCGGTGAGCAGCGTCAGCCCGGCGGCCGCGACGGTCGCGCACACCAGCGCCAGCACCGCGCCCGTCGCCCCGTACCGGAACCGCTCTCCGAGGAGCGTGATGCCGACCGCCGCGGCCACCACCGGATTGACGACGGTCACGGTCGCCAGCGGTGCGGTGAGCCCGGCGCCCCGGTAGGACGCCTGGGACAGCAGCAGTCCCGTCGCGCCGAGACCCGCGATCGCCAGCAGGCTCGGGACCGGGACCGCACCGCCGGGTGCGCCGTCGAGCCAGTCCGCCACGACGGTCTTGGTGAACACCGAAGCGACGCCGAAGGCGACCCCTGCGCCGCCGGCCAGCATCACCCCCCGTACGACGGCGCGGCGCACCCGCCGTGCGGCGACGAAGAAGGCGGCGATCGTGCCGAACGCTGCCACGCTGAGCGCCAACAGGTCTCCGCCGCCGAGTTGTCCCGCACTTGCCCCGGACTCCGCCGCGCCCGTCAGTACCAGCAGCCCGGCCAGACCCGCCGTGGCCATCAGCGCGCCGCGCCATGCCGTCGCCCCGGCCCCGGCTCCTGCCGCGCCGCCGGCGAACACCGCCGCCATCGGCAGGGCGAGCACGAGCGTGAGCGCGCCGAGCGGCTGCACCAGACTGAGCGGCCCGTACGCCAGCGCGAGCACGTGCAGCAGCGCCCCCAGCCCGTTGAGTGCGATCGCCACCCACCACACGGCGCTGCGCAACGGTGCGTAGGGCCGGGCGGGGGTGCCGACGGCGACGCGCTCCTGCACGATCGCCCCCGCCGCGTAGGCGGCCGCGGAGACCAGGGACAGCAGCACGGACAGTGCGAGGGAGGTCATGGGCTCCACGATCTCCCCCGCGGGCCGCCCGCGTCGTCGTCCTTGAGCACACACTGGGTCGTACTGCCGACGGAGTACGGGAGTACAACCGCGGTGGTGTCCCCCGGCGAATGACCCGATCAGATCCGGTCGAAACGCACCTTTCCGGTGTCCAGGTCGAAGCGTGCCCCGGCCACGACGGCTCCCTCGAAGGCCGGGTCCGCGGCCAGGGTGCGCCGTATGCGCGCGACATTGGCCCGCACCGTGTTCTCCACCCAGTCGCCGGGCAGGTGCTGCGTCGCGCGCGCGGACGGTGCGATGTCATCGATCACCCGGGAAAGATGGCCGGTCGCCGGCCGGCCCGTTCGCACGTGGTCCACCGCCGCGGACACCGCCCCGCACCGCTCATGGCCGAGGACCAGCACCAGCGGGATGTGCAGCTCCTCCACTCCGTACTGGATGCTGCCGAGCACGGCCTCGTCCAGCGCCTGGCCCGCCGACCGTATGACCATGAGATCCCCGAGTCCCTGGTCGAAGACCAGCTCCGGCGGCACCCGTGAATCGATGCACCCGAGCACGACGGCGAAGGGGTGCTGTGCCACGGCGACCTCGCGGCGGCGCCCCGCGTCGTCGTGCGGGTGGCGCTGCCGCTCGGCGGCCCACCGTATGTTGCCCGCGCGCAGCAGGGCCAGGGCCTCGCCCGCGGTCGTGGGGCGTGGCGCGTGCGTTTCGCGGGGAGCCGTGGGCGTCGCGGCGCGGGCGGAAGGTAATGCCACGGTCATGGCCGCGGCCGTCATGCCGAGTACCGCTCGGCGGTTTCGAAGAGTCACATGGCAAGGTGACAGTGGATCGACAGCGGCGGTTCTGAATTTGATCGATCTTCTACCGGACTTTGACTGAAGCAGGGCGTGAGTGGACTTCGAACGGCTGGAATCGGTGGGCGGTTTCTTCGCCGTACGGCACGGGGAACCCGGCACCGGACATGTGCCCCTCGCCCGGCTGTACGCAGGAGACCTCGCCCCGCTCACCGACCGCGTCGACCTGGTCGCGGCCCGGCTGCGCACCCCCGAACGCAGGGTCGCCGCCTCCCTCGCGTATCTCGGGCTCGCCGCCCGGCTCTGGTCCACGGCACTGGGGGCCGCCGCGCTCCACGGCGAGTTCCCCGACCCGGCAGCCGCGACCCTCCACTGGGACCCGGCCCTCACCGCGCCCGACGATCTGCGCTGGACCCGGACACGGACCCTCCCCGGCACGGTCGAGTCCATCCGGGCGGCCGTGCAGTACGGACATCTCGTACCACTCGCCGAAGCCGTCCGCGGCGATGTCCGTATCGCGCCCCGGCTGCTCTGGGGCAACGCGGGCTCCGCCCTCGCCGGCGCCCTGCGCGAACTCGTCCGCTGGGCACACGCACACGGCCGCCCCGAGGTGGCCGAGCGGGCCGCGGACCTCACGGCCGGACTCCTGAGCCACCCCGACCTGACCGGCACCGTACGCGGTCCGGCGCTGCGCCGGACCAGCTGCTGCCTCTACTACCGCTGCCCCGGCGGCGGACTGTGCGGCGACTGCGTCTTCGACCGCCCGCCGGAACAGTGAGCGCTCGCAGTGGTCTTCCGCCCGGGCCCGGTCTGAGTGACCATCAAGACATGAGGGTGGGACTGCTCACACGCGAGTATCCGCCGGACGTCTACGGCGGCGCCGGAGTCCATGTGGAGTTCCTCGCCCGGGAGTTACGGGCCCTGACCGACCTCGACGTGCACTGCTGGGGCGAAGGCGACGCCGACGGAGTCGTACGCCACACCGCACTCGCCGGACTCGACCGGGCCAATGACGCGCTGCGCACCTTCTCCGTCGATCTGTCGATGGCCGCCGCGCTGGAGGACCGCGAAGTCGTCCACTCCCACACCTGGTACGCGAACCTCGCCGGCCATCTCGCCAAGCTCCTCCACGGCATACCGCACATCGTCACCTCGCACTCGCTCGAACCCCTGCGGCCCTGGAAGGCCGAGCAGCTCGGCGGCGGCTACGCCCTGTCCGGCTGGGCCGAGCGGACCGCGATCGAGGCGGCGGACGCCGTCATCGCCGTCTCACGAGGGATGCGCGCCGACATCCTGGACTGCTATCCGGCCCTCGACCCGGCGAAGGTCCGCGTCGTCCACAACGGCATCGACACCTCCCTCTACCGGCCCGACCCCGGCACGGACGTACTGCGTCGCATCGGCATCGACCCCGCCCGCCCGTACGTCCTCTTCGTCGGTCGTGTCACGCGCCAGAAGGGCGTCCCGCACCTGCTGCGCGCCGCCCGCGCGCTGGACCCCGGCGCCCAGCTCGTGCTCTGTGCCGGCGCACCCGACACCCCGGAGATCGGTGCCGAGTTCCGGGAGCTCGTCGACGAGCTCGGGCGGGCGCGCGACGGGGTGCACTGGATACCCGAGATGCTGCCGCGGGCCCAGGTCGTCCAGCTGCTCAGCCATGCGGCCGTGTTCGTCTGCCCCTCCGTCTACGAGCCCCTGGGGATCGTGAACCTGGAGGCGATGGCCTGCGGCACCGCGGTCGTGGCGTCCGCGGTCGGCGGCATCCCGGAAGTCGTCGAGGACGGCCTGACCGGACTGCTCGTACCGTACGACTCCGGGCATCCGCAGGACTTCGAGACCGGGCTCACCGAAGCGCTGAACCGGGTGCTGGACGACCCCGCCACGGCACGGCGGATGGGCGGGGCGGGGCGGGAGCGCGCGGTCCGCGAGTTCGGCTGGGACCAGGTGGCCCGGCGCACGTACGAGGTGTACGAGGAGACGCTCAAGTCGAACTGACGAACTGACGGCGCGAGCCGACGGTGTGAGGGGGCGCGATGCGCGGTGGACCTTCGGTACTCGGGATCGTTCTGGCGGGCGGGGAGGGCAAACGGCTGATGCCGCTCACCGCCGACCGGGCGAAACCGGCAGTCACCTTCGGCGGTACGTACCGGCTCGTCGACTTCGTCCTGTCCAACCTCGTCAACGGGGACGTCCTGCGGATCTGCGTACTGACCCAGTACAAGTCGCACTCCCTCGACCGCCATGTCACCACCACCTGGCGGATGTCCAGTCTGCTCGGCAACTACGTGACGCCCGTACCCGCACAGCAGCGCCTCGGCCCGCGCTGGTATCTCGGCAGCGCCGACGCCATCCTGCAGTCCCTCAACCTGGTCCACGACGAACAGCCGGACTACATCGCGGTGTTCGGCGCCGATCACGTCTACCGGATGGACCCGCGGCACATGCTCGAGCAGCACATCGGGAGCGGGGCGGGCGTCACCGTCGCCGGGATCAGGGTGCCGCGCAGGGACGCCTCGTCGTTCGGCATCATCACCCCCGCCGCCGACGGCACCCGGGTGGAACGCTTCCTGGAGAAGCCCGCCGATCCTCCGGGGCTGCCCGGCGATCCCGGCCGGGTGTTCGCGTCCATGGGCAACTACCTCTTCACCACCAAGGTGCTGGTCGACGCGCTCCACCGGGATGCCGAGGACCCGCACTCGGTGCACGACATGGGCGGATCGATCCTGCCGATGCTCACCGAGCGGGGCGTGGCGCAGCTCTACGACTTCGACGGCAACCACGTGCCGGGAGAGAGCGCGGCGGAACACGGCTACTGGCGCGATGTGGGCACGCTCGACTCGTACTACGAAGCCCATATGGATCTGATCGCGGAACGGCCCGTCTTCAGCCTGGAGAACCGCCGCTGGCCCATCTACACGCACTCCGGCCAGCTGCCGCCCGCGAGGTTCTGCGCGGGCGGGATCGCCAGCGAGTCGGTCGTCAGCCCCGGCTGTGTGATCCGCGGCCAGGTCACCCGGTCCGTGCTCTCACCGGGTGTGAGCGTCGAACCGGGAGCCGTCGTCCAGGGCTCGGTGCTGCACGACAACGTCAGGATCGGGCGCGGCGCGGTGGTGCGCGGGGCCGTACTCGACAAGAACGTCGACGTCCCGCCCGGCGCCACGATCGGCGTCAACCCGGAGCGGGACCAGGAGCTGTACACGGTGTCGAAGGGCGGAGTGATCGCCCTGGGGAAGGGGCAGCCGGTGCTGTGAACCCGGCCGCAGCGACTGCCCCTTCGGCCCGCGTCAGCAGTCCAGGTAGGCCACGTGGATCCACACACCGGTGCGGCCGCCCCACAGGTCGCCCATCACCCAGTTCCCCTCCTGTCCCCGCGCCTCGAACCCCTGTCCCTTGTCGACCTGGCCCAGCACGGGGTAGTCCGTGCCCGGGCCGCCGCGGTAGTTGACCCCGTTGTCGTTCACGAAGCACGTCTGCTGTGCCTGCTGCGGGGCAGCCTGGCGGGACTGCGCGGCTGCCGGCGCTGCCGCCGGCGTGGCGGATGCGGCCGCCGCGCCGGTCGTGGCGACGACGGCCCCGGTGGTGGCGACCGCCACGGCGATCCCCGTCAGCGCCTTCTTGAACCTGGCCATCTGCATGTCCGGTGTTCCTTCCTGGTCCGGCGATGTGGTGCCGCACCGGCCTTCCGTCGGATCCCCCGAAGGCCGGTGCGGCTTTCCCCTGCGTGATCCACGATCTGCCAGAAGTGCCTCACGGTGTACCTGACGTATGTCAGGGCGGGCCTCGGACACCCCACCCTCACGGACCCTCAGCGCGAATACTCCGCCAGGTACTTCATCACCTCGTCCACATACGGCCGGGTGCGGTCCGGGACACCGCGCTCCTCCACGACCACGCGGGCGCTCGTGCGGTACCCGGCGGCGATCAGCGCCGGCAGATCCCGGTGCAGACCGTTCTGCTTGAACTGGTTGACGAGATAGCAGAGATACGGCCCCATCGTGGCAATGGCGTCCGGCGCCGACATGTAGTCCTTGCGGCCGTCCCCGTCGCCGTCCAGGGACCAGGGCCCGAAGACCTCCGGCGTCCACATCGCGATGCCGTGCTCCCTGATGCGGATGCCGTTGCTGGTCCTGACACGGCTCGCATCGGGGTCGAAGCCGCTCTCCGCCTTGAGCATCGCGGCGATCAGCGCCGGGGTGACCTCCCGCTGGGCGCAGCGCATCGCGGCATTGACGATGTGCGGGCGCAGTGCCGGCGGGACGTCGGAGCGGGCCGGCAGCGCACCGGCGGGCGCTTCGCTCCGGACGGACGCCGTGCTGCCGTTCGCCCCCGTCGCGCCGCCGCCGGCCCCCGTTCCCGCTCCGGTGGCCAGTACCACCGCCGTGCCGGCCGCGGCGGCGAGCAAGGTCGAGCCGACGGCCAGCAGGACCGCCGAGCGCCGGCGCCGTACCGTACCCGCCTCGTGGCACAGCAGCCTCACCCGCCCGGCGAGTCGGCCGGCGGTGAGCCGGGCGCGGGAGGCATGGTCCGGGCGCAGGCACTCGGTGATCAGCTGCCGCCAGCCCTCGGGCACGCTCTCGTCGAGACGGAGCCGGGCGCCGCCCCGCGCATACGTCTGGGCGGCCAGCGCACGCGCCCGCGCGGTGGCGCCCGGGAAAGGGTGCTGTCCGTCCGTGAGCACCTGATGGGCCAGTACTCCGAAGGCCCACACGTCCGCCGTGGGTCGCAGCTTCGTACCCCGGCAGCCGGTGCGCTCGGACCACCACTCGGGCGGTACGTGGTCGAGTGAGCCGAGCGGGAGTACGTAGGCGTGGGTGCCCTCCAGCTCGGCGGTGAGGCCGAAGTCGGCGAGCCAGACCGCACCGCCAGGTCCCAGCAGCACATTGGCGGGCTTCAGGTCGCCGTGCACCCGGCCGCGCGCATGGAGGTGCGCGAGACCCGCGGCCACTCCGTCGAGCACCTGGCGCGCCACGGCCGCCGGGACGCCCGTCGCATCGGCGAGCAGATCCTGCACACTGCGCTCCGCCCGGTCCATGACCAGCGCCGTCAGACCGTCCAGCTCAGGGCGGTCCGGGTCGCGGACCGTGAGGACCGTGTGCGTCCGCACGAGATGCGGATGGTCCGCCTCCAGCGCGAACCGCACCTCGCGCCTGACCAGCTCGTCCATGGAGGTCCGCTGGCCGGGGGTGAGCAGATCGGTGCGCAGGAACTTGATCGCGGCGGGGTGGCCGTCGGCCGTGCGCTCGGCGGCGTACACGCTGCCCCAACTGCCCGCGCTCACGGGTTCGGTCACTGTCCACGGCCCGACCCGGTAGCCGGGGGAGATGCTGATGGAGGGCATGCTGCCGCGAGCCATCCCGTGCGCCTTTCGCGTCGCTCCTGCCGTTGCTGCTGTCGGTCGCCAGGGCCCGGACAGAACCTAGGGCCGGTCCGGGCCCTGGGTCCTGTCCGGTCTTCCGGGCGTCGGCGCGAGCAGCGCGAGGTGCTCCTCGCGGACCAGATCGAAGCGGAGCGCGAACGCCACCAACTCGTCCCGCTTGCCGCCCACGGTTCCTTCCGGCTCCTCTGTCCCGTCGCGCAGCCGCAGCTTCACCGAGGTGAGGTAGTCGATGTGATAGTTCACCGCGGACCGCGTCAGGTCCCGGCAGGCCGCCAGCGGGCGCAACCGCTCCAGTACCTCGCCGACACCCGGCACGGCTCCGCTGGAGGCGCGGCGCAGCCGTGGCTCGCACAGGGCGAGCAGCACCAGGAAGTACTTCGACGTCGGATCGAGGGTGAACGGGCTCATCGTCGGCTCGCCTTTGCGCGGCAGCGGCTCCCCGTCCAGATATGTGTGCTCCGGTGCGAAGACCTTGAAGGACGCCTCCGTGTCCCTGGCCGGCAGCACCACACGTGAGAATTCGAACGGAATGGGCGCACCGAGTCTGCCGGGTGCGACCTTGACGTGCTCTCCGGCGCCTTCGAGATTTTCGACGACGTAGGTCACCGTCCGGCTGAAATTCGACAGTCGCCAATAGTCCTCGGCGGCGGTGATCTGCCCGGCCAGGCGCGATACTCCGGGATCGTCCAAGGCCACGGGCACCGGGGTGTCCGGCGCGCCACGACCGAATTCCGCCGTGTTTCCCGGACCGAGGCGCAGCAGCCGGGGTCTGTCGTGCCGGTTTCCCGGGCGCCTGTCCTGAGGTCCGCCCCGCCGCTCTTCCTGGCGTTCCGGTAATTGCACGATGACGGTGTCCATGCTTCGCCTCCCCCGCATCAGGCGCCGCCATTCTAATGCCGCGGCCGTTACTCCCGTGCCATCTGTCGCGACGGAGGGTGACGGTTCACTCGACCCGGAGGTCCGGCAAGAGGCGCGGTTTGGCATCCGGACTCCCGACTGGCGTAAAGTTCCGCTTTTGGAAACTTCACGCGGGACACGCGCGACACGCGCGACACAGGGAACGGAACGGCAGCGGCGATGACGGTGACACAGGACGGCCCCGTCCAGGAGAGCGGGCCGGACGAGGAGTACGGGCCGGGCATCGACCCGGAGCGCCTGGCCGTCTGCCTGAGCGTTCTCGAAGAGCTCGACCGGCTCGAGGTCGACCACCCGGACGCGATCACGGTCCGCCGGGCGACCGCCGGGATCTACCGGACCGTGAAGCAGCGCCGCCGCCAGGAGCGCCGGGCCGCCAAGACCGCCCACGACAAGTCCGTCACCGAGGCCACCGCCACCGGCTCCGCCGAGCGCATCGACGACGAGACCCAGGGCCTGCTGCCCTCCTCGTCCGTGGCCGGCGAGATCGCGGGCATACTCCAGCGCCCCCGGTCCTGCTACATCTGCAAGACCCGGTACGTCGAGGTGGACGCCTTCTACCACCAGCTGTGCCAGAAGTGCGCCGCCGAGAACCGGGCCCGCCGTGACGCCCGCACCGACCTGACCGGCCGGCGGGCGCTCCTCACCGGTGGCCGCGCCAAGATCGGTATGTACATCGCGCTGCGGCTGCTGCGCGACGGCGCCCACACCACGATCACCACCCGGTTCCCCAACGACGCGATCCGCCGCTTCAAGGCGATGCCGGACAGCGACGAGTGGATCCACCGCCTCAAGATCGTCGGCATCGATCTGCGCGACCCGGCGCAGGTCGTCGCGCTCGCCGACTCGGTCGCCGCCGAGGGCCCGCTGGACATCCTGATCAACAACGCCGCGCAGACCGTACGCCGCTCCCCGCAGGCGTACAGCGAGCTGGTCGCGGCCGAGGGTGCCCCGCTGCCCGCGGGCGAGCTGCCCCCCGCCGAGGTGATCGGCACCTTCGGCAGCGGCAGCGTCGACCGGGTGGCCGCGCTGCCCGCCGCCCGCTCCGGCGAGTCCGACGTGCTCAGCGCCCAGGACGTCACCGAGCTGGCGCTGGTCTCCGGCTCGGCGTCGCTCGCCCGGATCGAGGCGGGCACCGCCATCGACGCCGGCGGTCTCGTTCCCGATCTGCACGACACCAACAGCTGGATCCAGACGGTCTCCGAGGTCGACCCGGTCGAGCTGCTCGAAGTGCAGCTGTGCAACTCCACCGCGCCGTTCATCCTCATCAGCCGGCTGCGTCCGGCGATGGCCGCGTCGTCCGCCAAGCGCAAGTACGTCGTGAACGTCTCCGCCATGGAGGGCGTCTTCAGCCGCGGCTACAAGGGCGCGGGGCATCCGCACACCAACATGGCCAAGGCCGCGCTGAACATGCTGACCCGTACCAGCGCGCAGGAGATGTTCGAGGCCGACGGCATCCTGATGACCGCCGTCGACACCGGCTGGATCACCGACGAGCGCCCGCACCCGGACAAGATCCGGCTGGCCGCGGAGGGCTTCCACGCCCCGCTCGACCTGGTCGACGGCGCGGCCCGGGTCTACGACCCGATCGTGCGCGGCGAGGACGGCGAGGACCTGTTCGGCTGCTTCCTCAAGGACTACGCGCCGGCGAACTGGTAGACCCGGCCCTTACCCGAACAGCCGCAACCCCCGGGCGCACAGGGCCGTCCGGGGGTTTGCTGTACCCGATGGGCCGTCATCTCCGCACGGTTTCCGGTAAAGAAACACCCAATGTGACGTTCCCCATCGAGCGCAGGGGCGCTCATTTGGTTACCCTGGAGCCCACGGACGGCCACCAAGGGCCCACGAAACCCCTCGGCCGCCCTGGGACAGGCCCGCATCACGGCCGCGATCCCGCCTGGAAACGGCGCCACCGCGACCGGAATGCCCATGTCCCCCTGTTGCGCGACACAGAGGAGTGCGCGGTGACAACTGAAGTGACGAAGCAGGACCAGCGGCCGGCGCCAAGCAGCGAACGGGCCGGGCGGCCCGACGAGCTCGGCAGCCTCGAGGTCTGGGCCAGGTCCGCACCGATCCGGCTCGCCGGATACGAGGACGACCTCGAGGAGCCGCACATCCTGCCCGGCGTCGACTGACGCGGGTCGCTGGATCATGTACCCCCTGGCCATGACGGGCCGGGGGGTACGACACGTTCTGCACCCCTGTTGCGTCCCGTTCACACCCGTTCGGCCGTCACATCGGTCGTGCTCAGCCGGGTCGGCGGCAGGAAGTCCCGCAGATAGCGCCGCTGCCACCAGGCGCCCGTGGCGCGCAACTGCCGCCAGGTCGTGTACTCGTAGTGGTAGAGCCGGGCGCGGATGTACAGCGGCGGGGCGTCGGGGAACGGATTGCGGCGCAGCAGCCGGATCGTGTCGCGGTCGTTGTCGAGCAGCCGTTCGACGAAGCCGCCGAACCACGGGCGGGCGTAGGCGGGGGAGAGTGCCGCGAACCACATCAGCCAGTCGAGGCGCAGATGGTACGGGGCGAACTGGCGCGGCAACCGCCGGATGTCTCCCGGTTTGCCGTGGAACTCGTACTCCCGCCACACCGTGCCGGGGCGCAGCACCCGCTCGTCCGTGCCCTCCACGACGACCTCGAACCGGACCCGCCCGACCGTGCCGAACGCACCGTACGTGTTCACCAGGTGCAGCGGGTCGAAGGAGCGGTTCATGGCCTGGCGCCGGGAGAGCAGATTGCGGGCCGGGCGGTAGCTGAGGGCCAGCACGAGCACGGTCACCGCGATCACCAGGATCTCGTACCAGAGAGGCGGCCCGGGGAGCGGATGCGGCCCGGTGAACGGGGAGACGTCGACGGCGGACAGCGCCAGCGTGATCGTCAGCCAGTTCAGCCAGGAGAAGTTGCCGGACAGGACCAGCCACAGCTGGGTCGCGATGATCAGCCCGGCCGCCGCGCTCGCGATCGGCTGAGGGGTGAAGAGCAGGACGGGGACCAGGAGTTGCGTGACGTGGTTGGCGCCGGCCTCCACCCGGTGCAGCGGCCCCGGCAGATGGTGGAAGAACCAGCTCAGCGGTCCCGGCATCGGCTGGGTCTCATGGTGGAAGTAGAGGCAGGTCAGCCGCCGCCAGCACTCGTCGCCGCGGATCTTGATCAGCCCGGCGCCGAACTCCACCCGGAAGAGCAGCCAGCGCAGCAGCCACAGCACCAGCACAGGTGGTGCCGCACGCTCGTTCCCCAGGAAGATCGCGAGGAATCCCGTCTCCAGCAGCAGTGATTCCCAGCCGAAGGCGTACCAGGTCTGTCCCACATTGACGATGGACAGATACAGCGCCCACAGCACCGCCCACCACAGCATCGCGGTCCACAGCGGCAGCTGATCGGCCGCACCGCCCACCAGGGCGGCCGCGAGCACCACCCCGGCCCAGGCGCAGCAGGCGAAGAACCGGTCCGAGTAGTGCAGTTGGAAGATGCTCGGTGCCCGCCGCAGGGGTACGAACCGTACGTACGCGGGCACCGGCAGCATGCCGCGCTCACCGATCAGGGCGCGGAACTGGAGGGCGGCGCCGAGAAAGCCGACGAGATAGATCACGGCGAGCGCCCGCTGGAAGACCAGCCTGCTCAGCCAGTAGTCGGGTGCCGTGAACCACTCCATCGCGTTCCTCCGGTACCTCCAGTATCGGCCTCGGCCGCGATCCGTCGCAGTACGGCACCGAGCCGGCGTGCGTACAGCCGCTGCAGCACCGGTACGAGGGGCCCCGCGAGCCGTGAGTACCAGCGGGCCGGCCTGCTGAAGGCCAGCACGGTGAACCAGACCGAACCGTCGTCCCGGAGCTCCACCGTGAAGGACTCCTCGCCACTCTCCGGATGGCCCGCCAGGGTGCCGTACGCGAAGCCGGTGCGGGCCGGCTCGTACTCCGTCCAGATCACCCGGCAGGGCGCCCTGAACCGCAGCGGGCCGATGCCGAGCGACACCTCCACGGCAGTGCCCGGCTCGGCGTGCGGGGAGGCGGCCCGTACCCGCGCGCCCGTGGCGCGATGCATCCGCCAGGTGGTGACCGCCGCACCGGCGGCCTCGAAGACGGTGCGGCCGCGGCCGATGCGGGTGCGGTGGTGGAGGTGGTTGTAGCCGTCCGGGAGCGGGCCGAGGCGGGTGGCGCCGGTCTCCCGGTAGTTCGGGGCTGCTTCGGTGGTGCGCATGGGGCGGTCTCCTCCGGTCATACGGTGTTGGTGCCCGGTGGCAGCGGGGCGATGCCCGACGGGCGTACGGGGGCGTGGAGCCGATGCCACGCCAGCAACGAGCAGAGCGCGAAGCCCAGCGCGTTGCCGAGGCCGTGCGTGGCGGGCGCGTGCCGCGTCCGGCGGGCCTTGGCGGCACGGTGCGGCGCAGCCGCGCGGGTGCATACAGGGCCAGCGCCAGGGTGGCGAGGGCGTAGACCGAGGCGAGTGCGGTGGCGACGGGGCCGCGCGGCAGCCACAGGGAGATCGCGCCGGGCACGGCGAGCAGCGGCCACAGCCTGCGCAACAGAACCGGAGCGGGTGCGGTGACGAGCCGGAGACCCGCCGGGACGATCACCAGCATGCCCAGCATGACGATCGCGTTGACCAGAGCGGTCATCACGCCCCACCCCCCTGCTTGAACGTGTTCAATTCCTGCTCGCGAGCTTAGGCTAGGAACTGAACGTGTTCAAGTCGCGGGTTCCGCCGGAATGCGGCATGACAGGAGAGATCGCAAAGATCACTCCGGGTGCAATTCGCAACAGGCGGGAGATGGCGGGACATGTTCGTGCGCTCACCGAAGCAAGGCCGGTACGCGGGGCCGGCCGCGCTGTCGGCAGGCCTGACGGCCGCTCTACTGGTCACGGGCTGCAGCAGCTTGGCAGGTCAGGGGCAGCCGGGTACCTCGGCCTCGCAGCAGGTACATCTGCAGGCGGCAGCGGATCAGGGTCCTGATCCCTTCACCCCTTCGACGGCAACCACCACGGGCGCGTCCGGGGACTTCCACGCGCCGCGTACCACCGGGGCGAGCGGCCCCGAGTCCACCGTCCGGCCCATCCGGACCGTTCTCGGTTCCACACCGGGGCTGTACGGCGGTACGCGCTCGGTCGCGAGCTGCGACGTCGAGCAGCAGATCCGCTTCCTCATGGCCGACCGGGTGAAGGGCGACGCGTTCACCCAGGGGGCCGGCGTGAGCCAGCAGGACATCCCGGCCTTCCTGCGCGGGCTCACCCCGGTGCTCCTCAGGGCCGACGCCCGGGTCACCAGTCACGGCTACCGCGACGGCACCGCCCAGCGCCACCAGACCGTCCTGCAGGCCGGGACCGCCGTCCTGGTCGACGAACACGGATCGCCCCGGGTCCGCTGCGCCTCGGGCAGTCCACTGGCCTCGCCCGTGGTCACGGCCGGGACCCCGGAGGAGCAGGGTAAGCCGTGGCAGGGCTACGACCCCGGGCGCGTCGTCGTCATCACCCGCGCGGCGCATGTGATCGACAGCCTGGTGATCGTCGACATCGTGGGCAACGCCTGGATGGAGCGGAAGAGCGGCACGGACGGCGAGGCGGACCGCAAGCCCGACGTGCCACCGCCGTACGACCCCGGCACCCATGTCACCGAGGCGCCGGCGGGCCTGCCGGCCGGCCCGGTCACCTCCAGCTCCCAGCCGGTGAGCCCCGACGCCACCGCTCCACAGCCGAACCGCCAGGACACGGGCACCAACCGTCCCGGCGTGCCGAGTGCCCCGACCGGCGGTCCCGGCGTCATCCGGCCCGACGCCATCCTTCCCGATGCGAGCGCCCCCGGCGCGAGCAGCCCTGATGCGGGCGCGGCCCAGTCCGTGCCCGGCGTCCCGGGCGATCCCGACGCGCTGCCGCAGCCGCAGCAGGACGGCCAGGGTGCGTTCGATCCGTCCGGCACCGCGCTCTGGGGCCCGGGGGACCGCCCCGGCGGCGGTGGCGGAACGGGCAGCGGCACGGGCGACGGGCCCGATGTGATCCTCCCGGACGCCGTGCCGTCGGATGCCGCGGCGCCCGACGCCGACGGGGACTCGGCGGCCCCCGATGCTGCCGGGGACTCGGCGGCGCCCGACGCGGCTGGGGACTCCGCGGCGCCCGACGCTGCCGGGGACTCCGCCGCGCCGCTCGCCGACGGGCAGACCGCGCGGCGCTGAGCGGGCGGTCGGCCCGCCGCTCGATAAATCGGACAAACGATGGCAGAGTGTCACCATGGTTGATCGGGCAGCGGGTGCCCTGTCGCTTCCCGACGACTGGCCCGCCCACCCGGATCTGAGTCTGGCCCTCAACCGCATGGGCAGCTTCGACTGGGACCTCGACAGCGGGCTGATGCACCTGGACCAGCCCGCTCTCGATGTGTTCGACGTGCCGGCCGAAGAGTACGACGGACGCCCCGAGAGCCTCGCCCCCCGCTTCCCGCGCAGCGAAGCGATCCGGCTGGACGGGCTCGTGTCCCAGGCCCTCAAGAGCGGCAGCACCAGCTACGGCGCGTACTTCCGTATCCGGTGCCGGGACGGCACTCTGCGCTGGACCCATACCCAGGGGTCGGTGATGCGCGACGCCTCGGGCCGACCCCACCGCATCATCGGCATCGTCCGTGACGCGACCCAGGAGCTCGCCGACTCCAGCGCCCGTGTCGAGCTCGACGCGGAACGCCGGCGCCAGACCAGCGTCGTCGAGACCACCACGGCCGCGCTCGCGCACGCCAGGACGGTCAAGGACGTCATCGACGTACTGAAGGACTCGCACGGACTCGAGCGCCTCGGCGCCACCAGCATGGTGGTGGGGCTCCTGGAGTCGGGCCGGATCCATCTCGTCGCCGAGGGTCCCGAAGGCTCGTTCGTACCCGGGACGCGGTACACCCGCGTCGACGAGCAGTACCCGATGAGCGAGGTCATCCGCACCCTCGCGCCCCGCTTCATCGAGTCGAAGGAGGACTTCGCCGACTCCTATCCGAGGCTGTGGCCGCACATCAGCGGTCTCGGAATCACCTCGGCCGCCTACATGCCGCTCATCGCCCAGGCCCGCCCCATCGGCGCACTCGGCCTGCTTTACAGCGACAAGACCGGTTTCACCACCGAAGAACGCAATCTGCTCGTCGCACTCGGCAGCAGCATCGCGCAGAGCCTCCAGCGAGCGGTCCTCTTCGAGCAGGAACACGACCTCGCCGAAGGACTGCAGCAGGCGATGCTGCCGCGGCGTATCCCGTCCGTGCCGGGAGCGCAGATCGCGGTCCGCTACCGCTCCGCCAGGCTGGGCCGGGACATCGGCGGCGACTGGTACGACGTCATCCCGCTGCCCGGCGGACGCGTCGGCGCGGTCATCGGCGACGTCCAGGGCCACGACACGCACGCCGCCGCGGTGATGGGGCAGCTGCGCATCGTCCTGCGCGCCTACGCCGCCGAAGGACACACGCCGGCGACCGTGATGGCCCGCGCCTCCGTGTTCCTCCACGAGCTCGACACCGATCGCTTCGCGACCTGCATCTACGCGGAGACCGACCTGGCGACGGGTGTGGTCCAGATGGTCCGGGCCGGGCACATCGACCCGCTGATGCTCACCACGGACGGGGACTGCCGCCGCATCCCGGTGGACGGCGGACTCCCGCTCGGACTGTCCGCCGAGTTCGGCAGCCTCGAATACCCCGTCGCCACCGTCGAACTGGACCCCGGGCAGAGCCTCTTGCTCTACACCGACGGACTCGTCGAACAGCCCGGCGCCGACCTCGACGACGGGATGCAACTGCTCACGGCCACGATCCGCGGCGGCCCCAAGGACCTCCAGTTGCTCGCCGACCAGCTCTGCGACGAGGTCGACGAGCGAGCGGGCGACGACGACGTGGCGATCCTGCTGCTGCGCCGCCATGGCGCGTACGCCCCGCAGACGGGTGGAAGGCTGCAGCAGCACGTCGCCCAGAACGACCCCGAGGCACTGAGGTCCGGCCGGCACATGATCCGGGCCGCGGTACGCGCATGGGGAGCGGCGGACAAGTCCGACGAGATCGAGCTGGCGGCGGACGAGCTGATCACCAACGCCCTGATGCACACGGACGGCGGCGCGATCGTGACCGTGCGCGTGCTGTCGGGACCCGAGCGGCGGCTGCGGGTGGAGGTCGAGGATCCGTCGAGCGCCCTGCCGCGCCGCCGGGAGGCTGGAGAGTCCGGAGTCTCCGGCCGGGGGCTGATGCTGGTGGACCGGCTGGCGGACGTCTGGGGTGTGGAGTCGCGCGGCAGCGGCAAATGTGTGTGGTGCGAGTTCATCGTTCCGGACCGGCAGGCAACCTGAGCACTACCGGATGGTAACCCTATGTAACCTGATTGTACTTGACCGTAACCGACTGCAGGCGATTGACTGCATACTCCTGTGTTCCGGCCCTAGGACATGAGGACCCCTTTGAGCAGCGAGCTTCTGGCACCTCTTGATCTGGCTTTCTGGCACCTCGAAACCGCCGACCACCCGATGCACCTCGGCGCGCTCGCCCACTTCACCCCGCCCGCGCCCGCGGCCGGGGACGGCGGCAGTGGCGACGGGAACGGCATCGGCAGCGAGGAGATCCTCGGACTGCTCGCCTCCCGCGCCGCAGCGATTCCCCGGCTCAGGATGCGGGTACGCGACGTCCTCCTGCCGGTCGGCGGTGCCGCCTGGATGGTGGACACGGACTTCGACGTACGCCGGCACCTCCGTCAGGTGCGGCTGCCGGCCGGTGACTTCGCCGCGGAAGCCGCCAGGCTCGCCGGAGAACTGATGGAACGTCCGCTTGAACGCGGGCGGCCACCGTGGGAGATGTACCTCCTCACCGGAGGCCGGGGCGACCCGTTCGGCGTGCTCGTCAAACTCCACCACGCACTCGCCGACGGCATGCGCGCCGTCGCCATCGGCGCCGGGATCTTCGACGAGATCGCCGACCCCCGCGGCCGCAGGAACGGACGCAAGGCCCGGACCGTGCCGCCCCGCTCCTGGCTGCCGGGGCCCTGGCAGGTCGCCGGTATGGCCCGCGGCCGGATCGAGGAGCTGGGCCGGGCCGTGGGCGTCGGCGCATCCCTCGTCGGCGCCTCGCTCGCCCGCGCCGGGCGGCTCGACCCGCGCGGTACGGCCGCGCTCAGCGCGACCTCCAGCGGGACACGCCGGCTCGCCACCGCCGTCCTCTCCCTGGACGATGTGCACCAGGTGCGCAGGACCGCCGGTGGCACCGCCAACGACGTGCTGCTCGCCACCGTCGCCGGGGCGCTGCGGCGCTGGATGACCGAGCGCGGCGACGCCCTGCCCCTCGCCGACCCCAGTGCCCTGGTCCCGGTGTCCCGGCGCCGCCCCGGCAGCCCGTCCGGCTCCGGCAACAAGCTCTCCGCCTATCTGCTCGGGCTGCCCGTGTCCGAGGCCAACCCCTGGTTCAGGCTCCACGCCGTCCGCAGCGGCATGGACCGCAACAAGGCCGCGGGCCCGATGCGCGGCGCCGGGGCGGTGGCCCTCATCGCCGACCAACTGCCGCCGCTCGCCCACCGCTTCGGGGCGCCGCTGGCCGGAAACGCCGCCCGCATGCTCTTCGACGTGCTCGTCACGAGCGTGCCGCTGCCGCGCTCGGCGCTCTCGCTCGGCGGCTGCCCGCTCAGCGAGATCTACCCGATGGCGCCGCTCGCCCGCGGGCAGTCGCTCGCGGTGGCGATGTCGACGTACCGCGGACACGTGCACGTCGGCCTGGTCGCCGACGGCAAGGCGCTGCCGGACGTGGACCGGCTCGCGCGCAGCATGGAGGAGGAGCTCGCAGCACTGGTGGCGCTGACCCGGTAGAGGCGGGAACCAGCCCGTCCGGCGTCGAGGACACGGCCGAAGGCCGTGCCGGGGGTGTGGGGGGGCAGACCCCCCACGCTCGCCGCGCCGCGCCGGTGCTGGCACCCTGGATCCATGCCGGAACTGCCCGAGGTCGAAGCGCTCAGGGAATTCCTCGACGAGAACCTGGTGGGCAAAGAGATCGCCAAGCTGCTGCCCGTGGCGATCAGCGTGCTCAAGACGTACGACCCGCCGCTCACCGCCGTTGAGGGCGCCGAGGTCACCGCCGTGCACCGGCACGGGAAGTTCCTCGACATCACCACCACCGCCGGACTGCACCTCGTCTTCCATCTGGCCCGCGCCGGCTGGCTCCAGTGGAAGGACGTTCTCCCGTCCGGCGTGCCCCGGCCCGGCAAGGGTCCGCTCGCCCTGCGCGCCGCACTCACCGGCGGCGACGGCTTCGACCTGACCGAGGCGGGCACCACGAAGAGGCTCGCCGTGCATCTCGTACGCGACCCCGCGGACGTCCCGGGCATCGCCCGCCTCGGCCCCGACCCGCTCGCCGACGACTTCGGCCGGGACGCCTTCGCCGCACTCCTCGCCGGTGAACGCCGCCAGATCAAGGGCGCACTGCGTGACCAGAGCCTCATCGCCGGAATCGGCAACGCCTACAGCGACGAGATCCTGCACGTCGCGAAGATGTCTCCGTACAAGCTCACCTCGAAGCTCGGCGAGGACGAGATCACCGGACTGTACGAGGCGATGCGCACGACTCTGAAGGAGGCCGTCGAGCGCTCGCACGGCCTCGCCGCCGGACGCCTCAAGGCCGAGAAGAAGAGCGGACTGCGCGTGCACGGCCGCACCGGCGAACTCTGCCCGGTGTGCGGCGACACGATCCGCGAAGTCTCCTTCCACGACTCGTCGTTGCAGTACTGCCCCACCTGCCAGACCGGCGGCAAGCCGCTCGCCGACCGCCGCATGTCCCGGCTGCTGAAGTGACTCAGGGCCTGTCGTCCGGATCTTGCCGGGCTGATCCGAACGACAGACCCTGGGGCCGGTCCGGTGGATCTTGCTGGGCTCGCGGCGTCATGCGGCTCCGTCTCCTGCGTTGTCGTCAGTCGGCATGGCTCCGCCATGCTCCCCCTGCCTTCGGCGGGGGACCCCCATCCTCCGCCTTGGATCCGAAGCCGCATCAGTGACATCAGCCGCTTCGCGGCGGGCGCTCGCTGATCCAGCCTGATCCGCCGGACAGGCCCTAGTGTCCCGAGTCGGAGATTCTTAGGTAGTTCTCGCCCGGGCGCGGGATGCTCCAGGCATCGCCTTCGCGGGACGCAGGCTGCGGTCCACCGCGGGCCGACCGCCAGCCGGGATCTGGAAGAACCACCGAAGGACTTCTGACTCGGGACCCTAGCGCTCCAGGGACACCAGGCGGTCGCCGTTCACCGTATGGACCTCGAAGCGGTCGATCTCGCGGTCCTGCAGTGCCGTGCCCACCTCGATGTCCAGCGGTTCCTCGTGCCCGGGCGAGCCGGGGATGCCGTAACCGCCGCTCGGCACCGACCAGGAGGTGACCGTGTGCTCCTCGCCGTCCTTGTCTATCGCTACCAGCTCACAGGTCCGCGGCCCACGCAGCCGGGCCACCCGCAGCGCGACCGCGGTGCCCCAGTCCGACGCCCGCAGATCAACCGCGCCGTACACCCCGCTCGCAGCGTCGGTCGCCGCGATCCGCTCGTCGGGGCCGCCGCCCGCGTCGCGCGACAGCCCCACCACGAGTGCGGGCAGCGCGACGATCAGCGCGGCGGCCGCCGCCACCAGCCGCAGCCTGCGGCGGGAGTTGCGCCGGTGGAACACCCCGACCTCATGGAGCATCCGGTGCAGTAACCGCGGCGCCGGAGGGGTCTCGGGCCGGCCGGGACCGGCGAGATCGGACAGCGCCGACACGACCGGCGTGAAGTCGGTCAGGCGCACGGCACAGAGCACGCACTCGGACAAATGCTCCTCAAAGCGGAACGCGTCCGCGGGGTCGAGGACGCCCAGCGCATAGGCGGCCACATCCCGGTGCCGCTCCCGCAGATTCATGGACCAATCCTTCGGCTCGCCGGCTACGAACGGTCCATACACGTCGTACGTACCGTGGGTCACTGGGGAATACGCAGAGGAACCCTTCCGTGCTCATCCGTGAGTCCGGAAAGTCTGCACGGGCACGAGCCGGCGCCGGTTCCGGCGTGGCCGGCCCGTGGTCCCATGCGTGCCGCGCGCCTAAAATCCGCAGCATGCTGCGCGTACTGGCGGTCGACGACGAGAAACCGGCGCTCGAGGAACTGCTGTATCTGCTGCGCTCCGATCCACGGGTGCACAGTGCGGAGGGAGCCACCGACGCCACCGAGGCGCTGCGGCGCATCAGCCGGGCACTCGACGCGGGTCCCGACGGCGAGGACGCCATCGACGTCGTCTTCCTCGACATCCACATGGCCGGGCTGACCGGACTCGACGTCGCGAAGCTGCTCGCGGGCTTCGCGCGGCCCCCGCTCATCGTGTTCGTCACGGCCCACGAGGGCTTCGCCGTACAGGCCTTCGACCTCAAGGCCGTCGACTACGTCCTCAAGCCGGTCCGCCGGGAGCGGCTCGCCGAGGCGGTGCGGCGCGTCAGCGATCTGGCCGCCGCGGCGCGCGACTCGGGCCGGTCCACGCCCGCCCCCGCGCCCTCACCCACGCCCGCCCCCGTGTCCTCGCCCCGGTCCGCCTCCGCGCCCTCACCCGGGCCGAATCCGTCGCCGCCGACCCGGCCCCTCGTCACCGGACCCGCCGCGCCCGGCGGCGCTCCCGAGCAGATTCCGGTGGAACTCGGCGGTGTGACACGGTTCGTCGCGATAGACGACATCGCGTACGTCGAGGCCCAGGGCGACTACGCCCGGCTGCACACGGCCGAGGGCAGCCACCTCGTCCGGATCCCGCTGTCCACCCTGGAGGAACGCTGGGCGTCCCGGGGCTTCGTACGGATCCACCGCAGCCATCTCGTCGCCCTCGGCCGCATCGAGGAGCTGCGCCTGGACGCCGGCGCCACGACCGTCCGGGTGGGCACGGCGGAGCTCGCGGTGAGCCGCCGGCACGCGCGCCAGCTGCGCGATCTGCTGATGCGCCACGCGCGGGGCTGAGCGGCCGTACGCGACCGTTCGGCGCGCGCGGGGCGCCGTTCGTCGTCCCGCCGGGCCCGTACGGCGACGGGCGCACCCCGCTGACCGAGCCGCACCCGGAATCCGTGCTGCCGCTCCCCGCACCCGCCTACGCTTGATCGGCAAGGGGAGGAGGGGCCTGATGTCGGACATCGAAGCGCTGCTCAAGGAGCTCGGCGGGCTGCAGGCGATCCGGCCCGCGGGCCCGGGCGACGTCGAGGCGCTCCTCGCCAAGGCCAAGAGCGCCGCCGGCCGGTGGGCCGATGTGCTGTACGAGATCCAGGAGTCCACGCAGGGACTGGTCGGACCGCGCGCGGAGGCCGCCCTGGAGGTCGCGTTCCGCCGCGCCGAGGAGTCGTACGTCGAACTGGAGATCGCCCTCGCGGACTGCACCCGCCGGCGCGCGGGCCATCGAGCCCCGGGCGCCGCGACCCGCGACCGGGGCGGCGCATCCGCGCCACCGTGATCGGGCCGAGACCATCGGGCGCCTACCCTGCGTCATTCCTCCTGCGTAGACTCCGTAGATCCTCGGACCTGCACCTGCCCGAACGTGCCGCCCGTCCGAACGAGTCGCCGAGAGATGCCGGGAGCGGACACCGATGTCTGCAGAGCAGCCACCCCGCCGTGAAGTGGTCACCGGAGTGCCCCGTGGAGCCCGCCGCCGGCCCGGTCACGCGCCCGCGCGCTCCGAGATCAGCGAGCAGACCCCGCTCGGCACGGTGTACGTCCGCTCCCTGATGCGAAGCCAGCTCCGCACGGCGCTGTACGCGCTGGGCACGCTCGTCCTCCTCGTCGGCACGCTCCCCCTGCTGTTCGCCTTCCCCGCCGCCGTCCTCGGCTCCTTCTCCTCTCCCGAGCCGTTCGTCTGGGCGGTGCTCGGAGTGGCCGTCTATCCGGTGATGTGGCTGATCGCGCGCTGGTACGTCCGCCGGGCCGAGCGCAACGAACGCGACTTCACCGGGCTCGTCGAGGGCCGCTGACGCCGCGAGCGGGGGACAACCGGTGAACCAGACCTATGCGGTGACGGCCGTCACCTCCGTCGTCCTCGCGACCGTTCTCATCGGCGCCCTCGGCCTGCGCATATCCCGTACGACGTCCGACTTCTACGTCGCCTCGCGCACCGTCAAACCCGGCCTCAACGCCGCGGCCATCAGCGGCGAGTACCTCTCCGCCGCCTCCTTCCTCGGTATCGCGGGACTCGTGCTCCTCCAGGGCCCCGACATGCTCTGGTACCCCGTCGGCTACACCGCCGGCTATCTCGTTCTGCTGGTACTCGTCGCCGCCCCGCTGCGCCGCTCGGGGGCGTACACCCTCTCCGACTTCGCCGAGGCCCGGCTCGAATCCGCCACGGTGCGGCGACTCGCCAGCCTCTTCGTCGTCGGCATCGGCTGGCTCTATCTGCTCCCGCAGCTCCAGGGCGCGGGGCTGACCCTGGAGATACTCACCGGCGCACCCGACTGGGTCGGCGGACTCGTCGTCGCCGTCGTCGTCACCGGCGCCGTCGCCGCCGGCGGCATGCGCTCCATCACCTTCGTGCAGGCCTTCCAGTACTGGCTGAAGCTCACCGCGCTCCTGGTGCCCGCCCTGTTCCTCGTCGCCGCCTGGCTCGGCGACGACGCCCCCCGGGCTCGCTTCGACGCCCCCACCGTCCTCCGCGAGCACACCGTCGTCCGGATCGACGACACCGTACGGGTCGAGCTCGAAGGACCGCTCACCGTCAGCGTCTCCGGCTCGGTCGACGGCGCCCGGCACGACGGACAGCGGCTCACCCTCGGTGAGGGGACCCACCACATCGACGCCGGGACCACCCTCACGTTCCCCAAGGGCGCCGAAGTACCCGAACGTGCGTCCACCGGCGCGGACCCGTTCAGCTGGTCCCAGCCGCTCGCGGGCGGACGCGACGGCTACCAGCTCTATGCGACCTACGGACTGATACTCGCCACCTTCCTCGGCACGATGGGACTGCCCCATGTCGCCGTCCGCTTCTACACCAGCCCCAACGGCCGTGCCGCGCGCCGCACGACCCTCGTCGTGCTCGGTCTGATCGGCTCCTTCTACCTGCTGCCGCCCGTCTACGGCGCCCTCGGCCGTATCTACGCCCCCGAACTCGCCCTCACCGGAGAGGCCGACGCCGCCGTGCTCGTCCTGCCGGAACGGATCGTCGGCGGTCTCGCGGGCGATCTGCTCGGCGCGCTCCTCGCGGGCGGCGCGTTCGCCGCGTTCCTGTCCACCGCCTCCGGGCTGACGATGTCCGTCGCGGGCGTCCTCACCCAGGACATGCTGCCCTCGCGCGGCGTACGGCATTTCCGGCTCGCGACCGTCCTCGCCATGGCGGTTCCGCTCGCCGTGAGCATCGTCGCCACCAATGTGCCGGTGGCGGACGCCGTCGGGCTCGCGTTCGCCGTCTCCGCCTCGTCGTTCTGCCCGTTGCTCGTCCTCGGTATCTGGTGGCGCCGGCTCACCCCGCCGGGCGCCGCGGCCGGACTCGTCGCCGGCGGCGGCGCCGCGCTGACCGCCGTCATGGCCACCCGGGCGGGCCTCGCCCCCGAAGGCTGGGCGCACACCCTGATGGCCTGGCCCGCCGTCTGGTCGGTGCCTCTCGGCTTCCTCACCATGGTGCTGGTGTCGCTCGCGACCCCCCGCCACATACCGTCCGGAGCCGCCGCCATCCTCGCGCGCCTCCATCTGCCGGAAGACCTCGTCGGACGGCCGCAGCCCGAAGGAGCGCAGCGATGACCGGAACGGCACTGGCCGCCCTGAGCGCAGCCGGAGCCGTCCTGCTCGCTGCGGGGTTCGCGCTCGGCCGGCTCACCGCGCGGCGGGACACCGACCCCGACCTGGACCTCGGCACCCCGGTGGAGCGCGCGACCTTCCACACGCTGCACACCGCCTCGCTCGCCGCGCCGCCGCTACGGGCCGGGCTCACCGAGGACACCGCCCGCAAGGCCGCCCGCCGGCTGCGCTCGCTGCTGGGCACCGAGGCACTCTGCCTCACGGACCGCGAAACCGTCCTCGCCTGGGACGGCCTCGGCGGCGACCACCACCAGCAGCGGGTGATGCGCCGGGTCGCCGAGGTGCTGGACTCCGGCCGCAGCCAGAGCATCCGCACCGGCTGCGACGACGCCGAGTGCCCACTGCGCTGGGCCGTCGTCGCCCCGCTCACCGGCGAGGAGGGTGTGCTCGGCGCGCTCGTCGCCTATGGCTCCAAGGAATCGGCGGTCCTCGTACGGGCCGCGACCGAGGTCGCCCGCTGGGTCTCCGTGCAGCTGGAACTGGCCGAGCTCGACCGCTCCAGGACCCGGCTCATCGAGGCCGAGATCCGCGCCCTGCGCGCGCAGATATCCCCCCACTTCATCTTCAACTCGCTCGCCGCGATCGCCTCGTTCGTCCGTACCGATCCCGAGCGCGCCCGTGAACTCCTCCTGGAATTCGCTGACTTCACCCGCTACTCGTTCCGCAGGCACGGCGACTTCACCCACCTCGCCGACGAACTCCGCTGCATCGAGCAGTACCTGGCGCTCGCCGGGGCGCGCTTCGGGGACCGGCTCAAGGTGACGCTCCAGATCGCCCCCGAAGTGCTCCCGGTCGCGCTGCCCTTCCTCTGCCTCCAGCCGCTCGTCGAGAACGCCGTCAAGCACGGACTCGAGGACTCCAGGGACGAATGCCGCGTCTCGATCTCGGCACAGGACGCGGGCTCCGAGGCGGTGGTGACCATCGAGGACGACGGCGTCGGCATGGACCCCGCCGAGCTGCGCCGGATCCTGGCGGGGGAGGGCTCCCGTTCCTCCGGCATCGGTCTGTCCAACGTCGACGAACGGCTGCGGCAGGTGTACGGGGACGACTACGGTCTGGTCATCGAGACGGGTACCGGTGCAGGCATGAAGATCACCGCAAGGATCCCCAAGTACCGCGCCGGGGTGCACAAGAACTCCGGCGGGTGCTGAGCCGCACAACACGTGTGTCGTCTCGTTGCCGGGAGTGGCGTGCAGCAGCGTCGAGAACATAGGACACCGGACACCGGACACCGGACGGCGCCGGCCGCCGGGCAGCAGGCCGGACCGCGAGCTCAGAAGAGATGGACGGCCAGGTGCCCCAGCGGAAGCCCCAGCCGCCAGGCCGGGGTCCACACCTGCGACGACTCGTCCGGCGCCGGACCCACCGGCAGAGCGGGATGCCACGACCCGGGGTCGTCGCCGAGGTCGGCCGCGAGCAGCTCGGTCTGTTCCAGCCACCGCCAGGCGTCCCTGGCCAGCGCCAGATCGGGGTCCGGCCGTCCGGTGTCCCGCTCGAAGGCCTCCCGGACGGCCATGCGTTCGCGTACCCACTCCTTCCAGGGGTGCCCGTACGCGGTGACCGACAGCCACTCGTCCAGCCCGGACAGCATCCGTACACCGGCGGGTTCGTCCTCGCTGTCGCACAGGTAGACCGTCAGGGCCAGGGTCTCCCGGCCCGCTCTGAACTCCAGTGAGCCGGTCTCCACCAGGCCGCCGGCGCGCAGCACGTGATCCGCTATGTACTCGGCACACAGCCAGGCGATGGGGACCGCCAGATCCCCTCCACTGGTCCCGTTCGTACTCTCGGGCAGCACAATCTCCACCTTCTCCCGGATGCTTCAGTGCGGTCTCGACGACGAGCCTCCACCGAGAGACACGCCTCAGGGTTCCTCTTTACTCAACTCGAGCGGCTCGTTTCGAATCCGGTCGCCGCGAATTCGTGTCGCGAGGGAGACCAGGGGACGGATGGGGAAACGGGGGCCGAAGTGACGGGCCTGCGGCTGCGTCCACCGCATGCGCTCCGTACCGTTGCCCTATGAATCCGGTACAGGACCACCCCCTCGTCGAGACCGCGATCCGTTACCACCGGGCGGTGGCGGGATTCGCGACGGGGAAGGAGCTCGGACGGTTCTTCCACGAGGACGCCATCCACGACGAACTGCCCAACGCCCTCTTCCCCGACGGTGTGCGACGCGACCTCGAAGGTCTGCTCGCCGCTGCGGAACAGGGCCGCAAGGCGCTCACCGAGCAGAGCTTCGAGGTGATCAACGCGGTCGCGCACGGCGACCAGGTCGCCCTCGAGGTGACCTGGACCGGCAGACTCGCCGTCCCGCTCGGCGGTCTCCCCGCGGGACATGTCCTGCGTGCGCACATCGCCACGTTCCTGGAGTTCCGCGACGGTCTGATCGTCGCGCAGCGGAACTACGACTGCTACGAGCGGATCGCGCCCGCCCGGGAGCCGGAGCCGGGTGTCCGGCTGTAGCCGGGCAGACAGCGGGCGAGTGCGCGCAGGGCGTAGTGCGAACGCGACTTGACCGTGCCCGCCGGAATACCGAGCGCCCGGGCCGCCTCGCCCACGCTCCGGCCGTGGAAGTAGATCTGCACCAGCACGGCACGGTGCTCGGGGCTCAGCCTGCCGACCGCCGCGCGGACGTCGAGCGCGGCGACCGCGCGGTCGGTGACGTCGGACGGGTCGGGTGTGGCGGCGAGGACCCCGTCGCCGATCTCGACCGGCCGGGCCAGCCGGGAGCGACGCGCGTCGATCGCGAGACGGCGGCCGACGGTGAAGAGCCAGGGCCGCATCGACTCGTACGGCGCGTCGAACGCCTCCGGATGCTGCCAGGCCCTCAGCAAGGTCTCCTGGAGGAGGTCCTCGGCCCGCTGCCGGTCCCCGTAGGTCAGTCCGAGGAGATAGCTCAGCAGGGCGGGACCGTGTTCGTGCTGCAGCTCTGCCAGCGCCCGCTCGTCGGTCGTCGCCGTCGCTGTCGCCGTCGCCATCGTCGGCATCCTTTCGCGCAAGATTTTCCGGAGAGTTCGCTGCTACGTGGCGTATTCGAACGCATGAGGGCGGGAAGGGGCAGGCGCCGCACACGGATGTGCGTTGAGCGGTCGCACGATGCGGCGAATGGTGCGGTGAGCGGTCGGTCGGCCCGCAGCGAGTGGTCAGCCGGATGAGTGGCATCCATTTAGTCATGATTTGAGCGCATTATGCGTTTTGATGCTTGACTGAGGCTTGTGATCGGGTATGGACGCACGGCTGCGCTGGCTGTGACCGCCGCCGCGCTGCTCGGCGCCATGGCGGGCTGCGGCGGCCCCGGGCAGTCGAAGGGTGCCGCCCCCGGCCGGCGGGAGCCCGGACCTCCCACGCACCCCACCGCGGCCGGATCCTCGACGGCCCGCGGCTTCACCCTCGTCGCCGCCGGCGACGTCCTCCCGCACGCCTCGGTCATCCGCCAGGCGGCGGCCGACGCGCACGGCGACGGCTACGACTTCCGGCCCATGCTCGACGGCATCAGGTCCGTCGTGTCCCGGGCCGACATCGCGATCTGTCACATGGAGACGGTGTACGGCGAGAACAGCGGGCCCTACACGGGCTACCCCGCCTTCAAATCCCCGCCGCAGATCGCCGAAGCCCTCCGCGCCACCGGCTACGACTCGTGCTCCACCGCGTCCAACCACAGCCTGGACGACGGAGCCGACGGCGTACGCCGCACACTCGACACGCTCGACAGGGCCGGCGTCGAGCACGCCGGCACCGCCCGCAGCGCGGCCGAGGCCCGTCGGCCCGCCTGGCTGCACGCCGGATCGGCGAAGGTCGCCCAACTCGCCTACACCTACGGAACCAACGGCATCCCGCTCCCCGAAGGCCGGCCATGGGCGGTCAACCGCATCGACGAGCGGCAGATCCTCCAGGATGCCAGGGCCGCCCGCAGAGCAGGTGCGGACGTCGTCGTGGTCAGCGTGCACTGGGGCACCGAATGGCAGACGGCGCCCGACCGGCAGCAGCTGCGGCTCGGCGACACCCTGACCGCCGCCCGTACCGGCGGGCGGCCCGACATCGACCTCGTCATCGGCACCCACGCCCATGTCCCGCAGGCCTACGAGAAGGTCAACGACACCTGGGTGGTGTACGGCATGGGAGACCAGATCGCCGGCCCCATGACCAACCACGACGGCGACCACGACCCGCGCGGCAACCAGGGCACCATCGGTCGCTTCACCTTCGCCCCGCCCGCCCGGCCCGGTGGGCGCTGGGTGGTGACCAAGGCCGAGTTCATCCCGCAGTGGATGGACACGGCCACCGGCCGCGTGGTCAACCTGAACGCGGCGATCGGCCGCGGTGCGGCGCACCACACCGCCGTACGCGACCGGATCCGCGACGTCGTCCTGAGCCGCGGGGCCGCCGCCGACGGTCTCGTCATGGGCCGCTGACCGGGCGCGCGTCCGGCACCTGGACCACGGATCACAACGTCTTCGGCCCGGCCTCCGCCTCCGCCTTCGCGAGCCCCGAGTTCCGGTACGAGTACGTGAAGTAAATGATCAGACCGACCACGAGCCACACCACGAAACGGATCCAGGTCTCCACGGCCAGAAACGTGATCAGCCAGATCGAGAACGCGACACCGATCGCCGGCACGAAGGGCACGCCCGGGCAGCGGAACGCCCGCGGCAGATCCGGCTGCCGGTAGCGCAGCACGATCACCGCGATGCACACCACGACGAACGCCAGCAGAATGCCGATGTTCGTCAGCTCCGCCGCCTCGCCGATCGGCAGAAACCCGGCGATCACCGCCGACGCCACACCCACGATCCAGGTCACCCGCACGGGCACGTGCCGCTTCGGGCTGGTCTTCGCGAACCAGTGGGGCAGCAGCCCGTCCCGGCTCATCGCGAACCACACCCGGGTCACACCCAGCATGAAGGTGAACATCACGGTGATGATTCCGATGATCGCGCCCACCGCGATGACGTTTGCGAGCCCGCCGAGACCCACGGACTTGAAGGCCGAGGAGAAGCCGCTCTCCGGGTCGATCTCCGTGTAGTTCTGCATGCCCGTGAGCACCAGACACGCCAGCACGTACAGCACCATCGAGATCGCCAGCGAGTAGAGGATCGCCTTCGGCATATGGCGCTGCGCGTCCTTCGACTCCTCGGCCGCCGTCGACATCGCGTCGTACCCGAACACCGCGAAGAAGACCGTCGCCGCACCCGCGAACGCCCCGCCGACGCCGAACGGGAAGAACGGCGTGTAGTTGGCCGTGTCGATGTGGAAGAAGCCGACCACGATCACCAGCAGCACGACCAGGACCTTCAGCACCACCACGACCGTCTCGAAACGGGCCGCGTTCTTGATGCCGAGCGTGAGCAGATACGCGGTGAACAGACACAGCAGCGACGCGAACAGATCGACCTGGTGCCCCTCGCCCGTGCCCGGCGCACCCAGCATCCAGACGGGCAGCGGAGCGCCGAGCTCGACGAGGAGGAAGTTGAAGTACCCGGAGATGCCGATCGCGACCACCGCCACGATCGCCGTGTACTCCAGCAGCAGGTCCCAGCCGATGAACCAGCCCGCCAGCTCACCGAGCACCGCGTAGCCGTAGGTGTACGCCGAACCCGCCTTCGGGATCAGACCGGCGAACTCGGCGTACGAGAACGCCGCGGCCGCGCTCGCCACGCCCGCGATCAGGAACGAGATGACGACCGCGGGGCCCGCCTTCTCGTTCGCGACCGCTCCGGTGAGGGCGAAGATCCCGGCTCCGATGATGCCGCCGATGCCGATGGCCGTGAGCTGCCACAGGCCCAGTGTTCTCGTGAGCTGTTCGCTCGGGGCGCCTTCTTCGATCAGTTCGATGGGCTTGCGGCGCAGTACGCCCTGCCCCATCCGGAGCCCTGCCATGAGTCACCTCTTCGCGCACCGCTGTCGGACAACGGCGGCTCATGATGGACCAGGGAAGCCGGTGACGGAAGGCGACATGCTGCAGCGGAGGCGAGGACTCCGTACGGGCTACAGGGCCACCGTCACACGGGCTACAGGGCCGCCGTCACACGGGCTACAGGGCCGCCGTCACACGGGTTAAGGGACCACCGTCACACGGGTTACGGGACCACCGTCACCGGCCAGCGGCCGGCCTTGACCAGCCGTACCGCGACGGAGCCGATGATCCGGTGCCCCGCCGACTCCGACGCCCCCACCACGACCGCGTCCGCCTTCAGCTCGTCCGCCGCCGTGACCAGCCCGCCGTACGGATCGCCGCGGAACGTGTGGAACTGCCAGCGCACGTCCCAGATGCCCCGCACCCGCTCCGCCGCCTCACGGATCTCCTTGACCAGCCCCTCGGCGATCTCCCCCGTGGTGTCGGCGATCGGCGCACCCAGCGCGGCGCCGGCGGGCATGACGGGCTGCACGTACACGATGGCGAGCAGGGCGTTCTGCCGCCGGGCGAGGCCGCCCGCGTACGCCGCCGCCCGCAGCGACGAATCGGAGCCGTCCACGCCCACGACGATGACCTTCGGACCGTCGGTGCCGCGTTCGAAGCGGTGGGGCTGCTGCCGGGGCTGCTGCGCGGGTTCCTGCTCACTCACGCCATCGAGGCTATCGCTGCCGACAGGCGCCCGGCCGAGGGGCTCCCTAGAGTGCGGAGCATGAGTGTCAGCGTGGAGGAGCGCGCAGCCGGCACCCGCCGCCGCTTCACGGGCAAGGTGCCGGACGGCTTCGCGATGTTCTTCGCCCTGCTCGGAGCGTTCTGCGCGATCCTGGCCCTGATCGTGCCCCTGCGCAGGCCGCTGCGCCCCGTCGCGCTCTTCCTCGACCAGGTCGCCGTCCCCGTCAGCGCCAACCTCGCCTACGCCGTCTTCCTGCTGCTGCTCGCGGCCGCGATCGGAGCCCGCAAGAAGGTCGCCTGGTGGCTGGTCGTGGCCTATCTGGCACTCCTCGTCGTCGCCGACGTCCTGGTCCTCGTCTTCTACCGGGACACGGACTGGGTCCCCAACCTGGTGCTTTGCCTGATCGCCCTCGCGATCCTCCTCCTCGCACGGCACGAGTTCTACGGGCTGACACGGCGCGGCGCCCTGCGGCACGCGATCCTCGTCCTGATCCTCGGACTCGCCATCGGCATCCTGGTCGGCTGGGGACTCGTCGAACTCTTCCCGGGCAACCTCGTCCGCGAACAGCGGCTGCTGTGGTCCGCCAACCGGGTGCTCGGCGGCCTCGTCTCCGGCGCACAGTTCGACGGCAGCCCGTCCCGCACTCTCTTCTTCCTCCTCGGCCTCTTCGGTGCGCTCGCCCTGCTCAACTCCGCCCGTACGCTCTTCCGCTCACAGCGCATGGAAGCCGCCCTCCACGGCGACGAGGAACCCCGCCTGCGCGCGCTGCTCGGGGCGTACGGCTCACAGGACTCCCTCGGCTACTTCGCCACCCGGCGCGACAAGGCCGTCGTCTTCGCACCCAGCGGCAAGGCCGCCGTCACCTACCGCGTCGAGGTCGGGGTCGCCCTGGCCAGCGGCGACCCCGTCGGCGACAAGGAAGCATGGACCCCCGCCATCGAGGCCTGGCTGGACGTCGCCCGCCGCTACGCCTGGGCGCCCGCCGTCATGGGAGCCTCCGAGGACGGTGCGCGGTCGTACGCCCGCTCCGGACTCGGTGCCATCCAGCTCGGTGACGAGGCGATCCTGTACGTGGACCGGTTCGACCTCGACGGCCGGGACATGCGGGTCACCCGGCAGGCCGTCGGCCGGGTCCGCCGACTCGGCGCGACCGCCCGGATCCGCCGCCACTCCGCCCTCACCGACGAGGAGATGAAACAGATCATCGCCCGGGCGGACGCCTGGCGGGACACCGAGACCGAGCGGGGCTTCTCCATGGCCCTCGACCGGCTCGGCGACCCCGAGGACGGCGAATGCCTGCTCGTCGAGGCCTTCGACGCCGACGACAGGCTCATCGCCCTGCTCTCCTTCGTCCCCTGGGGGCGCGACGGCATCTCCCTCGACCTCATGCGCCGCGACCGCCACACCGCACCCAACGGCATCATGGAGTTCATGGTCGCGGAGTTGTGCGACCACGCCCCGCAGCTCGGCGTCCGCCGGATCTCCCTCAACTTCGCCGTCTTCCGCTCCGCCTTCGAAGAAGGCGCCCGGATCGGCGCCGGACCGGTGCTGCGGCTCTGGCGCCGCCTGCTGCTCTTCTTCTCCAAGTGGTGGCAGCTGGAAGCCCTCTACCGGTCCAACGTCAAGTACCAGCCCGCCTGGTACCCGCGGTTCCTCTGCTACGGAGACGCCGGCTCCCTCGCCCGGATCGGTCTCGCCTCCGGGATCGCCGAGGGCTTCGTCTCCGTACCCAGCCTGCGCAAGATGTGGGGCAGGGGCCGGCCGCGCGGAGACACCGGGCCCGTGGCCGGCACCGCGGGCCTGCCGCCGATCGACTCCCTGCAACTGGCCGGGCCCGACACCGTGCGCCCCATGGGGGAGCGCAGACTGCCCGAGCAGGTACGGATCCGCCACCGCAAACTGGAGCGGCTGCGCGAACAGGGCATCGACCCTTACCCCGTCGGGGTTGCCGCACGCAGCGGCACCCTCGCCGCGGTCCGCGCCGCGCACCCCGCCCTCGGGGCCGGAGCGCGCACCGGCGAACAAGTCACCGTCGCCGGGCGCGTCATGGCCGTACGCGACTTCGGAGGCGTCGTCTTCACGGTGCTGCGCGACTGGTCGGGCGACCTCCAAGTCGCCTTCACCCGCGACGGATCGGGCCCCGGGGTGCTCGCCGGGTTCACCGCCGACGCCGATCTCGGGGACCACATCACCGCCACCGGCGAGATCGGCGCCAGCGATCGCGGCGAGTTCACCGTCTTCGTCACCGCCTGGCAGCTCACCGCCAAATGCCTGCGTCCGCTGCCCGACAAACGACGTGGACTCGCCGACCCCGAGGCCCGCGTCCGCCGCCGCTATCTCGACCTCGTCGCCAGCCCCGACGCGCGCAGCGTCGTACGCGAACGCTCCACCGCCGTCCAGGCACTGCGCCAAGGGCTGCTCGACCGCGGCTATCTCGAGGTCGAGACCCCGATGCTCCAGCAGATCCACGGCGGCGCCAACGCCCGCCCCTTCACCACCCACATCAACGCCTACGACATGAACCTCTATCTGCGCATCGCCCCCGAACTCTTCCTGAAACGGCTGTGCGTGGGCGGCATGGAGAAGGTCTTCGAGATGGGCCGCACCTTCCGCAACGAAGGCGTCTCGTACAAGCACAACCCCGAGTTCACGATGCTGGAGGCCTATCAGGCCTTCGCCGACTACGACGTGATGCTCGACCTCACCCGTGAACTCATCCAGGGCGCCGCCACCGCCGCCTTCGGATCGCCCGTCGCACACAAGGCGGGAGCGGACGGCAAGCTCGTCGCGCACGACATCTCCGGGCCGTGGCCGGTCAAGACGCTCTACGGCGCGGTCTCGGAGGCGCTCGGCGAGCAGGTCGACGCCGACACCGACGAGGACACCCTGCGCAGGCTCTGCGATCTGGCCGGAGTCCCGCACAGCCCCGACGACACCCGTGGTGACGTCGTGCTGGAGATGTACGAGCGGCTGGTGGAGGAGAAGACCCAGCTGCCCACCTTCTACAAGGACTTCCCGACCGACGTCTCCCCGCTGACCCGCCAGCACCGCCGCGACCCGCGCCTCGCCGAACGCTGGGACCTCGTCGCCTTCGGTACGGAACTGGGCACCGCCTACTCGGAGTTGACCGACCCGGTGGAGCAGCGACGGCGCCTGACGGCCCAGTCGCTGCTCGCCGCGGGCGGCGACCCGGAGGCCATGGAGCTCGACGACGACTTCCTGGACGCGCTGGAGTACGCGATGCCGCCGACCGGCGGACTCGGCATCGGCGTCGACCGGCTGGTGATGTTCCTGACCGGTCTCACCATCCGCGAAACGCTGCCGTTCCCTCTGGTGCGCCGCCACTGATCAGGCAACTGTCCGATCACTTGCGCCAAATGATCGCCCCATCGGGTGTTTCGCACCGCCGAACCGGTGTTGTTGAGGGGCACCGGCCGTCGCCCGTGGCAGCCATTGCTCATGGAGAAGGATCAGATGATGCTGGGGCGGCGGACGGTGCTGAGCATCGCCGCCTGCGTCGGAGCCGCCGCCGTCGCACCCCTGTTCACCTCGGAGCGGTCCAAGGCGCCCGCCGGGCCCACGGCCCCGCCTCCGGCGGCCGGGCCACAGGCGAGTGCGGTGAGGAAGACTTCCGAGTACCGGCTGCAGCCGATGACGGCGTTCGCCCCGACACCTCTGACCAGAGCGGCGACTCCCGTACGGCGGCGGCCCTTTCTGAGCATGCCGTCGCTGGGCCGCTCCATGGTGCTGAGCTTCGACGACGGTCCCGACCCCCGCTACACCCCGGAGATCCTGAAGACGCTGCGACGGTACGGCGTACCTGCCATGTTCTTCGTCTGCGGGGAGATGGCGGCCGACAACCGGGACCTGCTGCGGGAAATGGCCGACGACGGCCACGTGGTGGGCAACCACTCCTGGTCGCATCCGCTGATGTCCCGGCTCGGTCCGTCCGGCATCCGTGGCGAACTGGCCGGCACCAGCGAGCTCATCGAGAAGACCCTCGGCGCCCCGCCGCTGTGGTACCGGGCGCCGTACGGGACGTGGAACAGGTACTCCTTCGAGATCGGTGCCGAGCTGGGCATGGAACCGCTCGCCTGGACCATCGACACCGTCGACTGGAGCGAGCCCGGCACCAGCACCATCGTCAGCAGCGTCATGGACGGGGCGGAGCCCGGCGCGATCGTCCTCTCGCACGACGCGGGCGGCAACCGCTCGCAGAGCGTGGCGGCGCTGCGCAGCTATCTGCCGCGCCTGCTGGACTCCGGATACCGCATCGCGGTGCCGAGTGCTGAACAGCGCGGATCCGTGTAACAGCGCGGATCCGCCGAACAGTGCGGACCGTCCGGCCCGCCGAAGGGCGGGCCGGACGCTCAGCGCGACGCGATCATGCGGGCGAAGACGACGACGTTGCCGTCGTAGCCACCGGCCCGGGAGTATCCGCCGCCGCAGGTGATCACCCGCAGCTCGGGGGTGCCGGTGTCACCGTAGACACGGGCGCCGGGGAAGCTGTTCTTGGAGAACACCTCGACGCCGTACACCTCGAAGATCGCGACCTTGCCGTCGTAGCGGGTCACCTCGACGAACTGGCCCTTCTGCAGCGCGCCCAGACCGTAGAAGACCGCGGGCCCCCCGGCGTTGTCGACATGGCCCACGACCACCGCGGTGCCCTGCTGGCCGGGTGCGATGCCGTTCTGGTACCAGCCGGCGAGGTTGGGGTCCTGCGGAGCCGGCGCCTGGATCCAGCCGTTCGCGTCCAGCCCCACGTCGACCATCGGCGCGTCCACGTGGATCGCCGGGATGGCGATCCGCGAGGCGGGGGCGTACGGGAGCGGCTCGACGTAGCCGGTCAGAGGGACCGAGTCCAGACCGGAGCGGCTGCTGTCCAGCGCGGCCGCGACGGCGGGCTGGGGCGGCCCCATCCCCACGTCGATGCCGTTCCGCACCAGCGCGAGACCGGTGAGCATGACGAGAGCCAGCACGCCCCACGGTGAGCGTTTTCTGGACTCCGAGCCGGTGTAGTCCTGGCCCATGGTTCTCCCATCTCATCGTCTGGCAGGCACGCTAGGCGCCTGGATCGGACGCGGCGACCGGAGAGGGGCGAACGGGTGGTACGGCCACTCGGGGTGACCCGAACGAGTACATAGCCATATAAAACTTCTGATGGTCCGTGACCTGCGACTCCGTCAGATCCGGGCACCGAGCACCGGCGTGTCGGCTCACTGGGGTGGACCAGTCCCGGAATGCGGTGAATGCGCAAGCCGGTGAATCTTCGTCATGGAGGGCGTTCTCGTCGATCTCCCGGAGCACCGTTCCGGGGCGTCTTCCACTGGAGGTTCAACCATGCGTGCTTCACGCACTCTCGCGGTGGCCTTCACCGCGTGCGCGGCCGTCGGGCTCTCAGCCCCACTGGTCGCCGCTTCCACGGGCAATGAGGGGAACGCCGGTCCGAGAAACCTCTCCCTCTCTCCGAACGCGGTCCATCAGGGCGGGACCCTGACCATCATCGTCGACGGCTGCCACCGTGGCGGCACCGTCACGTCCAACGCCTTTCCCGCGGCCAACCTTTTCAGGGACGGCGTCCTGCACGGGAACTTCGGCGCGAACCGTGACCAGGGACGCAACGGCGACGGCCGGGACGACGAGGGCGAGGGCGGCTGGGACGAGGGGGGCAATGACAACGGTCTTGGCCAGGGCGGGAACGGCAACGGCAACGGGAACAACAACGGGAATGGCCGCGGCAACGGCAACGGGAACGGCCGTGACCAGGGTGGCAACGGGAACGGGAACAACAACGGGAATGGCCGCGGCAACGGCAACGGGAACGGCCGTGACCAGGGTGGCAACGGGAACGGGAACAACAACGGGAACAACAACGGCAACCGTCGTGACCAGGGCGGGAACAACGGCCGCAATGACAACGGCCGCAACGACAACCGCCGCAACGACAACCGTCGCGACGACGACCGAGGCCGCGGTGGCGTCGGAGCCTATCTCGCCACGGCCCGGATCTTCGACCACGCGACGCCCGGCCAGTACAACCTCGCCGTCCGGTGCAGCGACCACAACCGGATCGCCACCCAGACGTTCACCGTCCTCGCCGCTCGCGGCGCGCAGGGTGGCCTTGGTGGTTCGCTCGGCCCCTCCAGCACCGAAATGGCCGTCGGCGGCGGACTCGTCGCCGCAGCGGCCGTCGGCGGCACCTTCTTCATCATCCGGCGCCGCCGCACGAGCAGCGGGAAGGCCTGACCGGCCGAACCTCCCGGTCGGCCTGAACCGCCCGTCGCCCCGAGTCCTCGGCCAGGACTCGGGGCGACGGGCGTGGTGGCGGGGGATCCCGGTGCGGGGGGAGCGGTCAGTGGAGCCGGCCCGACCGGCGGCGCAGGACGTAGAACACCCCGCCGGCCGCCACCAGGACGAGCACGGCACCGGCCGCGATCTCCTCGGCGTCCATCTCGCGGATGCTTCCGCCGATACCACCTCTGACACCCTGCGGGGCGGAGGTGCTCGTGGAGCGGGCCGTGGCGGTGGCCGGGGCCGGGGCAGCCGTACCGCCGGAGATGGTCAGATCGGTCGTTCCGGTCTGGCCGTTGCAGCTGAACTGCACCGAGTACACCGCGCCCCGTCGGGCATCCCAGTCGACCGTCGCCGTGCCGGTCAGGCCCGGCGCGATGGTCACGGTGTCGAAGACGCCTGATGAAGCCGTGGCCGTGGTGGTGCAGCCCGACACCCTCAGGGTGACCTGCCCGCCCGGGGCGACGGTCGAGGGTGAGACGGCGAACGAGAACGGCTGCTTGCGGGCCGCGTCGGCGGCGCCGCCCGCAGTGTCGGCCGTCGCGGTGGAAGTGGTCAGAGCGAGGGCGGCCGCTCCCAGCAGAGCGGCCGACGCGACGGGTATCGCGCGCATGGGCAATCCTCCGGGTCTCCGAGGAGCAGCTGCGGAAGGGGTTTCCACAAAAGGCAGGGAATGCACCTCGATACCCGAAACGCTAGGAGCGCCCTATCACACCCGCGATCTCAGACGGGCGAATGGGGCACGTGTGTCACCCGGGTGGCGGACATTCGTGTCCTCGCCGCCGTACGCCACCCGGGTTCGTCACGGTCAGTCGCGGAGATGCGGGAAGAGTTCGGTGAACGGTGCGGCGGTGGCCGAAATGCCTCGGCCGAACGGTGCGTCGAAATCCCAGATGAGAAAGAGCAGAAACGCGATCAGTGCACTGAACAGGCCGGCCAGGAGCAGTTCCCGGAATGTGCGGCGGATCTGGAGCGTAAAGATCAGGCCAACGGTCACCAGTGCTCCGGTGATGAGTCCGAACCACACCACGCCGGGCATGGTCGGCTCGATGCCCTCTCCCCGGAGTCCCCGGGCGTCATCCGCCGCCGCCACCTGATCGACCAGGGGCTGATACGCCTGGCCCTCGTGGTCGGTCTTCGGCACGTAGTCCGTCACGTCCCGGCGTACCTGGTCGAGGAGCCGCGTCCCCTTGTCGCTGAGCGATCCCTTCTCGGCCATGTGGCGCCACTCGGCGCCCACGACATGCTTGACGTACGCGTCCACGTCGGCACGGATGCGGGCACGGACCTCGGCCGGATAGACCTCGGCGCGGGCGTGCACCTCGTGCAGCGCCTGGGCCTCGTGGCGCACCGAATCCTGCGCCGCGCCGCGCGCCTCCCAGACACCCGCGATGGCAAGGCCCAGCACGATCGCGTACACCACGCCGATCATCATCGTCATGTACTCGATGACGTCGGGGGTCTCCGACGGGTCGTCGTCGTCGCCGACACGGCGGTGGTTGATGACGGTGATGGTCAGGACGACCGCGCACGCCGCGGCCATCGCGATCGTCAGTACGGCCCATTCCGACATGAGAACCTCCGGGAACTGCGGAACTAGCGGGATCGGGGGCGCAGAAAGGCCGCGGCGAGCACCGCGGGGGCCGTGACCAGGAGCGTCAGGGAGACCAGTGACGGCCCGCCCCGCGGCTCCTCGCGCTGGGGTCTGCGGTAGTGGGGGAGCGCGACCGGGGTCGGCTGCGGTGGTTCGGGGCGGGCCTTCGGCGGGGGCGGAGGAGACGGGGCCGGCGGAGGCGGCGGTGGCGGCTCCGGCGGAGGGGGCGGGGCGGGCGCGGGCTCGATCCGCGGCGGCGGGGGCGGCGGTTCGGGCGGTGGTGGCGGGGGAGGCGGCGGAGGCGGCTCCGGAGTGGGCGACGGCCCGGCCACGCAGTGACCGCTCCCCGCGACCGCGACGGCGGAACCGGGGTCGCCGGGGCCGCCGGGGCCGATCGAGGCGTACGAGCAGGAGTCGGCAGCTGAGGGCACCGGGGCCGCCAGCAGCCAGGCGAGTGCGGCGGCTGCCAACAGCCGCCCGACGAGCGATCCGTACACGCCGATGAGCATGATCCGCACGGTGTCCTGACACGCCCGAACGGGTGCCGATTCCCCTGATGGAGGGGTTGTCGGCGGATCGGGTTTGCGGCTGCGGAGAATTTTTCCGGAACCCGTTGAACACAGCACGCCCTCCCGCCCGTACCTAGGGCCATGAACGGCGCACCCAGGCGCCAGAACAGACACCGGGCACAACGGGAGTTGACATGAATACCTGGCGGAACGCCTCGCTCGCGGTGACTGCGGCGGCCGTACTCGCGCTGACGACGGCGTGCGGTCAGGACAAGGGAACGCAGACGAACGGACAGGCGGTCGGCGCCGTCAACCCGGCCGGACAGCCCGCCGCCGACAGCGGCTACGGCTCCGATTACGGATCCGGCAGCAACGCCGCGGCCACCACCCCCAAGACGGCCGGACAGCTCGCCGTCTGGGACAGCAAGAAGCTCGGCAAGGTCCTCACCGACAGCGAGGGCTTCACCCTCTACCGCTTCGACAAGGACACCGCCAGCCCGCCGAAGTCGAATTGCGAAGGCGACTGCGCCAAGGCCTGGCCCATCGTGGCCGCCGGCGATGTCACGCCCGCCCCCGGCACCGATGCCTCCCTGATCGGCGCGGTCACCCGGGCCGACGGCAGCAAGCAGCTCACGATCGGCGGCTGGCCGATGTACCGCTACGCGAAGGACACCAAGGCCGGAGACGCCAACGGCCAGGGCGTGGGCGGCACCTGGTTCGCCTCGGCGCCCGACGGGAAGAAGGCCGCGCCCGGCGGCGGTGGCGGCGAGGAAGGCGCGGAGGAGGCGGGCGGCGAAGCCGCGGACCTCGCGGGCCTCTCCGTCCGCAAGGACCCCAAGCTCGGCGAGATCGTCGTCGACAAGAACGGTATGACCGTCTACCGCTTCATGAAGGACTCGGCCTGGCCGATGAAGACGGCCTGCACCGGCGCCTGCCTGGAGAAGTGGCCGGTCGTCGAGCCCGTCGACAAGAACGACACCGAAGGCATCCTCAAGAAGGGCTTCGTCACCTTCGACCGTCCCGACGGCATCAAGCAGCAGACCATCGACTGCTGGCCGATCTACACCTTCTCCGGCGACGACAAGCCCGGTGACACCAACGGGCAGGGCGTGGGCGGCACCTGGTTCGCCGTCTCACCCCAGGGCAAGCCGGTCGGAGCGCCCAAGTAGCCCCCACGCTGCGCCTCCGGCCACCGGCCCGCCGTCACGCCCCCCGCGTGCCGGCGGGCCGGCTGCATCCGCGCCGACAAGCCGCACGTGCCGGTGGCGTGTGACCAAGAACGGATCGGTAATTTCCGTTTCTGCTCGCTCTCTTGGCGGCCGATCAGTAGCCTCGGCTCGAACACCGGCCACGCACATGGCCGTATCCCCCGTGGCGACTTGTTGGAGACATCAATGGAGCGTCCCGCCTGGGCCCCGCCGGGCATCGACATTTCGGTGCCGAGCGTGTCCCGTATTTACGACTACTATCTGGGCGGCTCGCACAATTTCGAGGTCGACCGGGAAGCCGCCCGCAGGGCCATGCAGTTCATGCCGGGCCTCCCCAAGATCATGCAGGCGAACCGGGCGTTCATGCGCCGTGCCGTGAACTTCGCCGTGAGCGAGGGCGTCACCCAGTTCCTCGACATCGGCTCCGGCATACCCACCTTCGGGAATGTGCACGAAGTCGCACTGAGAGCGACCCCGCAGGCCCGGGTGGTCTACGTCGACCACGACCCGGTCGCCGTCGCACACAGCCAGGCCGTGCTCGAGGGCAACGACAACGCCGGCATCGTAGGGGCCGATCTGCGCAAGCCGGTCGAGATCCTCAACAGCCCCGAGACCGTCCGGCTCCTCGACCTCGAACGGCCCGTGGCCCTGCTCCTCGTCGCCGTGCTCCACTTCCTGGAGGACTCCGACGACCCGAAGCGCGCCGTGACCGAGCTGCGCGACGCGCTCGCACCGGGAAGCCTGCTCGTCCTCACGCACGCCTCGTACGAGGGCGTACCGGTCCCCCAGGAGCAGGCAGGCGGCGCCGTCGGTGTCTACAAAGACATCCGCAACCCGCTCGTCATGCGCTCCCGTGAGGAGATCCAGCTGTTCTTCGACGGGTTCACGATGATCGAACCCGGACTGGTGTCGATGCCCGACTGGCGGCCCGACACCCCGGCCGCGCAGGAGGATCCATACGCGTTCTCCGGCTTCGCAGGGGTGGGGCGCAAGGGGTGATGACGCCGTCGCAGGCAGCGGGATCCGCGACGGACCCGGACGGCCTCGAGGACAGACTCCGGCGGTTCGCGACCATCTGGAGCCGGGCGATCTTCCCGGTCACGGCCACGTCGCTGACCCGCCCCGAGTTCGAACAGCATCTGCTGCCGCTCGCACGGCAGCTCAGCGACGCGCTGCACGCGCGTCCCTTCGACACCGCCCCCGCCCATCGGGTCGGGGCCGCCCTGGTCGGCGCGCACTGCACCGACCCCGACGCACTCAGCCGCACGCTCGGCGTGGTCGACGCCTATCTCGTCCTCTACTGCGGGACGGACCAGGAGCCCGCCGAGGACAGCCGTGCCCGCTGCGCCCGGCTGCAGCACGCGCTCGCGGCCGGCTACGCCCAGGCGCTGCGCGAGCGCACCCTCACCGAGCAGGAGGCCATCGCCCGATCGGCGCTGTCGGCCCGCAGCGACGCCATGGACGCCCTGCACGCCACCGAGACCCGCTTCCGCGCGGTGTTCGAAGGGGCGGCCATCGGCATCGGCATCGCCGACCTCGAAGGGAATGTGCTGGAGGTCAACGACACTCTGACCCGGATGTTCGGCGGCCTCGAGCACCATGTCCGCGGCCGCAAGGTCATCGAGTGGGTCCATCCCGAGGACCAGCCCCAGACCTGGGGCCTGTACGACGAGCTGGTACGCGGCGAACGCGAGCACTACCGGGTCGAGAAGCCCTTCTACCGCAACGACGGCACGGTCCTCTGGACCAACCTCACGGTCTCGCTGCTGCGGGACCCCGACGGACGTCCGCAGTACCAGCTGGCGCTGTTGGAGGACACGACCGAACGCCGGCTGCTCAACCTGCGGCTGCGGTACGAGGCCACGCACGACGCGCTCACCGGGCTGCCCAACCGCACGCTCTTCTTCGAACGGCTGGAGAAGGCCCTGGCCGCCGGCGACGGGGCGCGCTTCGGGCTCTGCTATCTCGACCTCGACGGTTTCAAGGCGATCAACGACAGCCTCGGCCACTCGGCAGGGGACCGGCTGCTCGTCGAGATCGCCGACCGGCTGCAGAGCTGCGCGACGGCGGCCGGCGAGATGGTGGCCCGGCTCGGCGGCGACGAGTTCGTGGCGCTGACGACCGGCCCGGACACCCAGCGCGAGGTGGGTGACCTCGCCGCCAGGATCCTCACCGTACTGGCCGCGCCGGTCATGCTCGACGGCCGCGAGATCAGCGTCCGGGGCAGCATCGGGATCGTGGAGGGGCCCGCGGGCGAGCGGACCTCCGCGGAGGTGCTGCGCAGCGCCGACATCACCATGTACCGGGCCAAGTCGGCGGGTGGCAACCGCTTCGAGCTCGCCGACCCGGAAGCGGACGCCCGCGCCATCACCCGGCACGGGCTGACCACGGCGCTCCCGGCGGCCCTGGAGCGCGGCGAGTTCTTCATCGAGTACCAGCCGCTGGTGCATCTCGGCGACGGCAGTGTGCACGGGGCCGAGGCGCTGGTGCGCTGGTGCCACCCGCAGCACGGGGTGCTCGGTCCCGACCGGTTCATCCCGCTCGCCGAGCACACCGGGCTGATCGTCCCGCTGGGGCGCTGGGTGCTCCAGGAAGCGGTACGCCAGGCCCGGTTCTGGCACGAGGAGGCCGCCCGCGGCGGGACCGCCCGGCCGCTGCGGATCAACGTCAACCTGTCACCGGCCCAGCTGCACCATCCCGGTCTGGTCGCCGACACGGTCGACGTCCTGGAGCGCTCCGGGCTCGAACCGGGGGCGCTCTGCCTGGAGGTCACCGAGTCCGCGCTCATCGGCGCCGACGAGGATCTGCTCAAGCCGCTGCGTCAACTGGCCGAGATGGGCGTCGACATAGCGCTCGACGACTTCGGCACCGGCTACTCGAATCTCGCGAACCTGCGGCGGCTGCCGGTCAGCGTGCTCAAACTGGACCGGTCGTTCACGCAGGGCATGCAGCAGCATCCGGCGGACCCCGTCGACATAAAGATCGTCGAGGGCATCGTCTCGCTGGCGCACAGTCTGGAGCTGGCGGTGACGGTCGAGGGCGTCGAGACGGGCGCGCAGGCGGAACAACTCCGGGAACTGGGCTGCGACACGGCGCAGGGCTGGTACTACGCCCGTCCGGGCCCCCCGGACCGCCTGCACGCGCTGTCCCTGCTGGACGCGGTGTAGCTGCCGGCGGCGCGCGCTGCCGGCCGCACCACGCGTGCGGGTGGGTGGGGGCGATGGGCGTCCGCACACCGCCCTGGGTTGTGGGGAGTCGTACCGCAGGGCGAGCGCAGCGAGATGGGGCCCCCGGGCGAAGCTCCGGGGGAGGGTGGGCAGGACCCGACCACCGGGCCGCAGTCGCCCGACGAACGTCGGCGCCCACGGGCCCGGCCGCGCCCGCCCGGCGCCGTCACGGCGCAGGTACCGGCGGGTGCGTGCGCAGCAGCAGGCGCTGGAACTCCCGCGCAGCCCGCGGCGGCGCCACGTCACTGCGGTGGGCCAGCGCGATGGTCCGCCGCAGCCCCGGCCGGGCCAGCGCCGTCACGCGCAGGTCGCGCCCCGCCCGCACGGCCACCATGCGCGGCACCACCGCCACCCCGAGGCCCGCCCGCACGAACCCCAGCACCGCGTCCATCTCCCCGCCCTCCACCGTGAACGTCGGCTCGAAGCCCTCCGCCCGGCACGCCGCGACCGTCAGCTCCCGCAGGTCGTACCCGTGCCGGAACATCACCAGCGGCTCCCCCTGGAGGTCCGCGATCCGCACCGGACGGCGCGGCGCGGGCGCCGCCGCCGAGGACACCACCACCAGGTCCTCCTGAAGCAGCTCCACCGCCGTCAGCGCGGGCGACGGCGTCGGCAACGGCAGCACCACCAGTGCCAGATCGAGGGCGCCGCGCGCCAGCCCCCGTACGAGATCGTGCGAGCCGCCCTCCTCGATCAGCAGCTCGATCGCCGGGTGCAGATCGTGAAAGGCCCGCAGCACGTCCGGCAGCAGTCCGGTGCAGACACTCGGCGTCGCCCCGAGCCTGATCCGCCCGCGCCGCAGCTGCGCCAGCTCCTGCACCTCGTGCCGGGCCGTGTCCGCGTCCGCGAGGATCCGCCGGGCCAGCGGCAGCAGCGCCTCGCCCGCGTCCGTGAGCGCGATATTGCCGCGCGCCCGGCTGAACAGCTCCGCCCCCAGCTCCTTCTCCAGCGCCCGGATCTGCTGCGACAGCGACGGCTGCGAGACGTGCACCCGCTCGGCGGCCCGTGTGAAGTGCCGGGTCTCGGCCACGGCCACGAAGTACTGGAGCTGCTGGAACTGCATGCGCTCCACCCTACGCGCCATAATAGGCATCGCCTATCGAGATGAGCCGAAGCATGTCTTGGACCTTTCGACACTCCCCGCCCTAGCGTCTGTGTCCATGGCTCTGGCAACGCGGACGGACCGACGACCGTCCATGACGCGCACGCTCTGGGGATCGACCGTCGGCAAGAAGACGATCATGGCCATGACCGGCCTGATCATGCTCGGATATCTGGTCGTCCATATGCTGGGCAACCTCAAGATCTTCTTCGGATCCGACGAGTTCAACGGCTACGCCCACTGGCTGCGCACCATGGGCGAGCCCTTCCTGCACTACGAGTGGGCCCTCTGGATCGTCCGCGTGGTGCTGCTCGCGGCCGTCGTGCTGCACGGTGTGTCGGCGTACCAGCTCAGCAGGCGGGACATCAGGGCACGCCCCAGCAAGTACGTCCACAAGCGGCCCCGCGCGAGCTACGCCACCCGCACCATGCGCTGGGGCGGAATCATCCTCGGCCTGTTCATCGTGTGGCACCTGCTGGACCTGACCACGCTCACCGTCAACGAGAACGCGCAGCACGGACGCCCGTACCAGAACGTCGTCGCGACCTTCTCCACCTGGTACGGCAACACCATCTACCTCACCGCGATGCTCGCCCTGGGCCTGCACATCCGGCACGGCTTCTGGAGCGCCGCCCAGACCCTCGGCGCCGGCAACGCGAAGCGCGACCGCATTCTCAGGACCGCCGCGAACGCGCTCGCGCTGGTGCTGACGGTGGGCTTCATCTCGGTACCCGTCGCCGTCATGACCGGATTGGTGAGCTGACATGAGCTACCTGAACTACGCGACCGGCGAGCCGATCGCCGACACCAAGGCGCCCGAAGGCCCCATCGCTGACCGCTGGGACCGCCGCCGCTTCGAAGCCAGGCTCGTCAACCCGGCCAACCGCCGCAAGCACACCGTCATCGTGGTGGGCACCGGCCTCGCCGGCGGGTCCGCCGGAGCCACGCTCGCCGAACAGGGCTACCACGTCGTCCAGTTCTGCTACCAGGACTCCCCGCGCCGCGCCCACTCGATCGCCGCCCAGGGCGGCATCAACGCGGCGAAGAACTACCGCAACGACGGCGACTCCGTCCACCGGCTCTTCTACGACACCGTCAAGGGCGGCGACTTCCGCGCCCGCGAGTCCAACGTCCACCGCCTCGCGCAGATATCCGTCGAGATCATCGACCAGTGCGTCGCCCAGGGCGTCCCCTTCGCCCGCGAGTACGGCGGCCTCCTCGACACCCGCTCCTTCGGCGGCGTCCAGGTCTCCCGTACGTTCTACGCACGCGGCCAGACGGGCCAGCAACTGCTGCTCGGCGCCTACCAGGCGCTGTCCCGGCAGATCGCCGCCGGCAACGTGGAGATGCATCCGCGTACGGAGATGCTCGACCTGATCGTCGTCGACGGGCGGGCCCGCGGAATCGTCGCCCGCGACCTCGTCACCGGGAAGATCGACACCTACTTCGCCGACGCGGTCGTCCTCGCCTCCGGCGGCTACGGCAATGTCTTCTATCTGTCGACGAACGCCATGAACTCCAACGCCACCGCCATCTGGCGGGCCCACCGGCGCGGTGCGTACTTCGCCAATCCCTGCTTCACCCAGATCCACCCCACCTGCATCCCGCGCACCGGCGACCACCAGTCCAAGCTGACGCTGATGAGCGAGTCGCTGCGCAACGACGGCCGCATCTGGGTGCCCAAAGCGCGCGGTGACCAGCGGCCCGCGCACGAGATCCCCGAGGACGAGCGCGACTACTACCTGGAGCGCATCTACCCCTCCTTCGGCAATCTCGTGCCGCGCGACATCGCCTCGCGCGCCGCGAAGAACGTCTGCGACGAGGGCCGTGGCGTCGGTCCCGGCGGCCAGGGCGTCTACCTCGACTTCGCCGACGCGATCCGCCGCATGGGCAAGGAGAAGGTCGCCGAGAAGTACGGCAACCTCTTCGACATGTACGAGCGGATCACCGCGGAGAACCCGTACGAGGTGCCGATGCGGATCTACCCCGCCGTGCACTACACGATGGGCGGCCTCTGGGTGGACTACGACCTGCAGACCACCGTCCCCGGGCTCTTCGCCATCGGCGAGGCCAACTTCTCCGACCACGGCGCCAACCGGCTCGGCGCCTCCGCGCTGATGCAGGGTCTCGCCGACGGCTACTTCGTCCTGCCCTCGACCATCAACGACTACCTCGCCCGCAACCCGCACCACGACGAGATCGACGACAGCCACCCCGCCGTGACCGAGGTGGTCACCGAGACCGAGGACCGGCTGAATCTGCTTCTCTCCGTCGACGGCGACCGGACCCCCGACTCCTTCCACCGTGAACTCGGCGAGCTGATGTGGGAGTTCTGCGGAATGGCCCGCACCGACGAGGGCCTGCGCAAGGCACTCGGCCGGATCCCGCAGATCCGCGAGGAGTTCTGGCGCCGGATCAAGGTGCCCGGCACCGGCGAGGAGTTCAACCAGTCGCTGGAGAAGGCCAACCGGATCGTCGACTACCTGGAGCTCGCCGAGCTGATGTGCCTCGACGCGCTGAACCGCAGCGAGTCCTGCGGAGGCCACTTCCGCGAGGAGTCCCAGACCCCGGACGGCGAGGCGGCACGGCGGGACGAGGAGTTCTCGTACGCCGCGGCCTGGGCGTTCACGGCGACCGGTGAGTCGCCCGTCCTGCACAAGGAAGACCTCGTCTTCGAGTACGTCCACCCCACCCAGCGGAGCTACGCATGAAGCTCAACCTGCGCGTCTGGCGCCAGAAGAACGCCGACGCCCCCGGCGCCATGGCCACCTACGAGGTGGACGGCATCTCGCAGGACATGTCGTTCCTGGAGATGCTCGACACCCTCAACGAGGAACTCATCCTGCGCGGAGAGGACCCCGTCGCCTTCGACCACGACTGCCGTGAAGGCATCTGCGGCGCCTGCTCGCTCGTCATCAACGGTGACGCCCACGGACCCGAGCGCACCACCACCTGCCAGCTGCACATGCGGTCCTTCGAGGACGGCGACACCATCGACATCGAGCCGTGGCGCGCCTCCGCCTTCCCGGTGGTGAAGGACCTGGTGGTGGACCGTTCGGCCTTCGACCGGATCATCCAGGCCGGCGGGTACATCAGCGTCCCGACCGGCGCCGCCCCCGAGGCCCACGCCACTCCGGTCCCGAAGGCGGACGCCGACTACGCCTTCGAGCACGCCGAGTGCATCGGATGCGGCGCCTGTGTCGCGGCCTGCCCCAACGGCTCGGCGATGCTCTTCACCTCGGCGAAGGTCAACCACCTCAATGTGCTCCCGCAGGGCTCGCCGGAGCGCGAGACCCGGGTCCTCGACATGGTCGCGACCATGGACGAGGAGGGCTTCGGCGGCTGCACCCTCACCGGCGAATGCGCCACCGCCTGCCCCAAGGGCATCCCGCTGCCGTCCATCGCGGCGATGAACAAGGAGTGGCTGCGGGCGACCCGGAAGGTCAGCCGGTAGGACCTCCGGCCGGAACGGGCCTCATGTCCGCCCCGTAGACCGTGCGGTAGTCGGGGACGACCACCCTGGACGCGGGGCTGTGCCGGTGGATCCCGGCGACGAACCCGTCCAGGTCCATCGCGGGATCACGCCGCGGCGGGGCGCTCAGTGGCCTCTCGAAGTCGTCCCAGTGCACCGGGACGACCGTCGCGGGGTTGCCGAGCGCGCCCAGCAGCCGCGGGAGATAGCGGTACGTCGCCTTGCTCGACGGTGTCGCCGCCATCAGGATGTCGGGCCGCAGCCCGTTCGCGGCGCGCTCCTCGAAGTCGCTCGCCCCCATCAGAAACACCGAGGGACCGCCCCGGACGCTCAGCTGGAAGGCGAGCGTGTCACCCTCCGGCAGATCGGAGACGGTCTCCGGGGCGCGGGCCGGCGGGGCGCACATCGTGCCGGGAGCGAAGTACGAGTACCTCGCGTTGCGGCTGTGCCGGCTGGAGACGACCTCGACCGTGTAGCCGTCGAAGTCCAGCACCTCGCCACCCTTGACGACACTGATCTGCGCCTTGTCGACCCCGAGCGCCCGCAGCACGTGATACGTCGTCTCGGTGCCGATCACCCGGGCACCGGTGGACCGGGCGATGTACGGAACGTCGTTGATGTGGTCCCAGTGGGTGTGGCTCACCAGCACGACCTCGGGCCGCCCGGCGTGCTCGCGGACCAAAGGCCGGTCCGTGGTGAGCTTCGTGGCCGGGTCGAAACCGCCCTTGGCGGTGAACAGCCCGGTGCTGAAACGGGTGATGTACGGGTCGAAGAGCACGGTCCGCTCGCCGATACCGATGCGCCAGCCCGTGGTGCCCAGCCACCGGAGGACCGCCGAGTCCGCAGGGACGGGGGTGGGGGGCGTCGAGCCCGCCGCCGTGGCCGTGGCCGCCGTGGCGGGAAGCAGCGGCGCTGCCGCCCCAAGGGCCGCGCCCCGAAGCAGCGTTCGCCGTACAACCCTTCGCGTGGATCGTCCTTGTGCATCGCTCATGGGACGCAGAAGATCACCCCGGAGCCGCGCACGTCCAAGACCGGGTGGGTCACCGACTCATACCCGGCGATGCATGAGGCCTGGCCGGAGGGGAGCGGAGGGTTTCGAGCCGCGCAGAAACTCCACGGCCGTCCGCGCCGCCGTGCCGATCGCGGAATCCGTCACGGTGCGGTTCGCGGCGAGGTCGGGGGTGCGGGCGAACACCGCGACCGCGTACCGGCCTCCGTCCGGATACTCGGCCACCCCCGCCTCGTTGTGCAGCCCCGGCAGCGTGCCGGTCTTCGCCGCCACCCGTACGTCGTCCCCGAACCCGGAGGCGAGCCGGTGCCGGAAGACCTGCCGGGCCATCAGGTCCCGTACCTGGGCGCAGGCTTCCGGAGGCCCGGCCTCGTCGCGCCAGACCATCCGCAGCAGCCGTGTCATGTCGCGCGGCGTGCTCGCGTTCGTACGCTCCGGGTCGAGCACCGCGAGCCGGTGCACCCGGGCCGGGGACAACGTGGGAAAGACAGCCGCGAACTCCTTCTCGTCCCGGGCTCCGACCTCCGCGAGCATCGACTCCAGCACCTGCCGGGGCCCGCCCACGACACGGGTGTCCGCCAGGCCCAGTTCGGCGGTCAGCAGCCGGACGGTGTCCACTCCCACCCGGGCCAGCAGCAGGTCGGCGGCCGAGTTGTCGCTGACCGACATCGCGAAGTGTGCGAGATCCCGCAGGGACAGCTCCACATCGTCCGCGCAGCCCGCTGTGCCCCAGCCGCCCAGCCGGTGTTCCGCCGTGACCCGCACCCGCTCCCGGGGGTCGAGCTGGCCGGCCGCGGACTGCCGGGCGAACTCCAGCGCCAGCAGCACCTTGAACACGGAGGCGATGACGACCGGTTCGTCGGCTCCGTACCCGACCCCGGCCAACTCGTCGGGCCCGTTTTGCGCGTCGATGTCCACCGCGTGGAGCCGGCCCTCGGCTCCGGCCGTCGCGAACACCGCGCGCAGCCTCTCCTCGATCAGCATCCCGGCCTCATCCGGTCCCTGCTCCCATCGCTTAGGGTCGTGGCGTGGATCTCTTGCGCCACCTGCGTATTTTCGTCGTCGTCGCCGAGGAGCTCCACTTCGGGCGGGCCGCCGAACTCCTCGGCATGGCCCAGCCGCCCCTCAGCCGCTCCGTCCGGCGGCTGGAGGACGACCTCGGCGCCGAACTCTTCGACCGCTCACGGCGTCAGGTCCGGCTCACCCCGGCCGGGGCGGTGCTCCTCGAGGAAGCGAGGGAACTGCTGGCCCGTGAGCAGCGCACCAGGGCCCTGGTGCGCCGGGCTCGCGACGGCGACCTGGGCACCCTGCGGGCGGGGGTACCGCCGGACACCACGGCCGCGGTGCTGGGCGCGCTGCTCACCGAGTGTGCCGAACGGACTCCGGGTCTCCGGGTCGACCTCCAGGAGGTGACGACGGACGAGCAGTTGAGGCTGCTGGCCTCCGGACGACTGGATGTCGGGCTCGTCCACCAGCCGGTCGACGCCACCGATCTGGTCCTGGGACCCGAGGTCGGCGTCGAGCTGGGCGTGGTGCTGCCGCGCACCTCGCCGCTGGCCCGGCTGCCCGAGGTCGGGCTCGGCGACCTCGCGGGGCATGACCTCGTTCTGTTTCCACGGGCCGCGGCGCCCGGCTGGTACGACAGGACGCTCGCCGTCTGCCGGGACGCGGGCTTCGTACCCGGCCGTGTACGGCACGCCCGGAATCCCGAGTTCCTCATCGGTCTGGTGACCGCGGGCTGCGGAGTCGCCTTCGATCAGGGCCCCGTGGCCCGCAAGGAGCCCAGGGTGGCCTGGCGGCCGCTGGCCGGCCGGCCCCTCGCTCAGCGGATCTGTGCGGTCTGGCCGCGCCGTGCGCCGCACGCGGCGGCCGGTGAATTCGCCGCCCTCGCCGCGGACGTGCTGTCCCGGGACCGAACGACGGCGATGCGGAACTCCGGGCCCGAGCAGGACGGGCCGCGCCCGTGGTCCGTGGTCTACGGCTGACGGGTGCCGCCCGTGCTCCGTGGTCCACGGCTGACGAGTGCCGACCGGGTGCCGCGGAACCCGGCATGTGTTCCGGACAGTTTTCCGTTGTGAGGCCCGGCACAGCAGGCCGATGCGATCCGAAGATATTTCACAGAACTGTCACATTCGGCGCAGGATTTACATCTCATGCGTGGACTGAAGGCGTCGAGCGCAAGATCGACTTCGTTCAACACTGCACTTTGTGTGGCGAGATGTCCGTATAGCAGCCAACCGGTTCCCGGCGACTTCTGCCGATCGACGGCAGACCTGTAGGCATGGCCTCGGCGGTACGACCGACCGACGGACCGCCGTCCGAACACCGACATACCTGGGGGTTCCGCCATGTCCAGATTCACCCGCCGCCAAGCCCTGGGCGCCGCCGCCGGCGCCGTCGCGGGCATCGCCGTGACCGGCGTCACCCGCGGCACGGCACAGGGCGCCGGATCACCCGGCCAGGCCGCACCCGGTTCCTTCGACGAGGTCTACAAGGGCCGCCGGATACAGGGCGGTCCGTCCCACGGCGGCAGTCACGACGGGGGTCACCACGGTGGCCACGGAGGCGGCTACACCGTCCGCATCGACGGTGAGGAACTGCATGTGATGCGCAACGCCGACGGCACCTGGATCAGTGTCGTCAACCACTACGAACCGCGGGCCACGCCGCTGGCCCTCGCCCGCGCCGCCGTCGTCGAACTCCAGGGTGCCGCCCTCGTCCCTCCCCCAGCCTTCGGCTGGGGGGACCCCCATCTCGCTTCGCTCGCCCTCACCTGATCCGGAGCGCCACCGCAATGACCGTACGGAAGAACCAGGCCCAGCTGACCGCCGACGAGAAGCGCCGTTTCGTGGACGCCCTTCTCGCCCTCAAGCGCAATGGGCAGTACGACGCTTTCGTCACCACCCACAACGCCTTCATCATGAACGACACGGACAACGGGGACCGCGTCGGGCACCGCTCGCCGTCCTTCCTGCCCTGGCACCGCAGGTTCCTCATACAGTTCGAGCGGGCCCTGCAGTCCGTGGACCCGTCGGTGGCGCTCCCGTACTGGGACTGGACCGCCGACCGCACCGCCGCCTCCTCGCTCTGGGCCGCCGACTTCCTCGGCGGCACCGGCCGCAGCAGGGACGGCCAGGTCATGGACGGCCCGTTCGCGGCCGCCTCCGGTGCCTGGCCCATCACCGTACGGGTCGACGGGCGCGGCTATCTGCGGCGCGCCCTCGGCGAGAACGGACGGCAGCTGCCGACCAGGGCCGAGCTCGACTCCGTCATGGCCATGCCCACGTACGACGCCCCGCCCTGGAACAGCGCGTCCGACGGCTTCCGCAACCACCTCGAGGGCTGGCGCGGCGTCAATCTGCACAACCGCGTGCACGTCTGGGTCGGTGGCCAGATGGCGACGGGAGTCTCCCCGAACGACCCGGTGTTCTGGATGCATCACGCGTTCATCGACAAGCTCTGGTCGCAGTGGCAGGCACGCCACCCGGGCTCCACGTACCTGCCCGCGGCCGGCACGGCGAACGTCGTGGACCTGCACGACACCATGCGCCCGTGGAACGACGTGACCCCCGCGGACATGCTCGACCACACGCCCCACTACACCTATGACAGGGCTGCCGGGGCCGCCCCGGCCGCGTAGGTCCTAACGGGCTTCACTTCCGAGGGACTTGGCGAGATACGGCGCGGTGCGGCTCCCGGCCGCCCGCGCCACCTCCGCCGGAGACCCCTCGGCCACGATCCTGCCGCCCTCGTCTCCGCCCCCCGGGCCCAGGTCGATCACCCAGTCGGCGCCCGCGACCACATCCATGTCGTGCTCGACGACCACCACCGAATGCCCGGCGTCGACCAGGCCGTGCAACTGCCGCATCAGCACCTCCACATCGGCGGGATGCAGTCCGGTCGTCGGCTCGTCCAGCACGTACAGCGTGTGGCCCCGGCGCAGGAGCTGAAGCTCGGCGGCGAGCTTGATGCGCTGGGCCTCGCCGCCGGACAGCTCGGTCGCGGGCTGGCCGAGCCGCAGATAGCCGAGGCCGACGTCGAGAAGCGCGCGCAGGCTCCGCAGCGCCGCCGGTGTGTCCGCGAAGACCTCGGCCGCGGCTTCGACGGTCAGATCGAGCACCTCGGCGATGTTCCGGCCGCCGTACCGGACCTCGAGGGTCTCCGGGTTGTAGCGGGCGCCCTGGCAGTCCGGACAGGGTGCGTACGTACTGGGCAGGAAGAGCAGCTCGACGGAGACGAACCCCTCGCCCTGGCAGGTCTCGCACCGCCCGCCCGTCACATTGAAGGAGAACCGCCCCGCCTTGTAGCCGCGCGCCCGGGCTTCGTCGGTGGCGGTGAAGAGCTTGCGCACGACGTCGAAGAGCCCGGTGTACGTGGCCAGATTGGACCGGGGAGTACGGCCGATCGGCCGCTGATCCACCGTCACCATCCGCTCCACGCCCGGGAGTTCCCCGGAGATCGATCCCACGAGCGTCGACTTTCCGGAACCCGACACACCGGTGACCGCGGTGAACACCCCGAGCGGCAGCCGCGTCGTGAGGCCGTGCAGATTGTGCCGGGTCACCGGCCCCAGCGTGAGCTGCCCCGACGGCTGCCGGGACGCCCGGACCGGAGCCGGCTCCGCGCCGAAGAGGAAGCGGCGGGTCGCCGACTCCGTCACCTCGGCGAGCCGCTCGGGCGGCCCGCTGTGCAGCACCCGGCCGCCGTGCTCGCCCGCGCGCGGCCCCACATCGACCAGCCAGTCGGCGTGCCGCACCACATCCAGATGGTGCTCCACGACGAACACCGTGTTGCCGCCCGCCTTCAGCCGGTCCAGGACGACGAGCAGCGCCTCCGTGTCCGCGGGATGCAGCCCCGCCGACGGCTCGTCGAGCACGTACACGACCCCGAACAGGCCGGAGCGCAGCTGCGTCGCCAGCCGCAGCCGCTGCAGCTCACCGCTGGAGAGCGTAGGCGTGGCACGGTCCAGGCTCAGATAGCCGAGCCCCAGCTCGGTCACCGTGCCGATCCGGGACAGCAGATCCGCCGTCAGCACCCGCGCCGTCTCGTCGTCCCGGTCCGTGCGCAGGGCGTCGGCGAGCGCGGTCAGCGGCAGCGCGGCCAGCTCGGCGATCGTCCGCCCCGCGAAGGTCACCGCCAGCGCTTCCGGCCGCAGCCGGCTGCCTCCGCACACCGGGCACGGCGCGCTGGTCAGAAAGCGCTCGGCCTTGGTGCGCAGCGTCTGGCTCCTGGAGTCGGCGAAGGTGTGCAGGACATAGCGCCGGGCGCTCATGTACGTGCCCTGGTACGGGCGCTGGATACGGCTCGCCTCCCGTACCGGATGGACCGTCACCACCGGCTGCTCGTCCGTGAACAGGATCCAGTCGCGGTCCTTCTGCTCCAGCTCCCGCCAAGGCCTGTCGACGTCGTACCCGAGGGTGTCCAGGACATCACGCAGGTTCTTGCCCTGCCAGGCACCCGGCCAGGCGGCGATCGCGCCCTCCCGGATCGACAGCGACGGATCGGGGACCAGCAGGTCCTCGCTGGTGCGGTGGATCCTCCCGAGGCCATGGCACTCCGGGCAGGCCCCTGCGGCGGTGTTGGGCGAGAAGGCGTCCGAGTCCAGCCGCGCGGCGCCCGCCGGATAGTCGCCCGCGCGGGAGAACAGCATCCGCAGCGAGTTCGACAGGGTGGTCACCGTACCGACGGAGGAGCGCGAGGTGGGGGACGAGCGGCGCTGCTCCAGGGAGACCGCCGGTGGCAGACCGCTGATCTCGCCGACCTTCGGCGCGCCCACCTGGTGGATGAGCCGTCGGGCGTACGGGGCGACGGACTCGAAGTAGCGACGCTGCGCCTCGGCGTAGATCGTGCCGAAGGCGAGCGAGGACTTGCCCGACCCGGAGACTCCGGTGAAGACCGTGAGCGCGTCGCGCGGGATGTCGACGTCGACGTTCTTGAGATTGTGCTCGCGGGCGGCGCGGACGCGGACGTAGGGGTCGTGGGGGCCTTGCATACCGGGGATTCTAGGCAGTGTCCCCCTCGTTCGCGCTGGTCAGGCCCGCTGTGCGCGCGAGGCGGTGGAACGAGTCCAGCAGACCCTCGCGGTCGTACGTGCTCGTCGTCACCAGCACCTCGTGCGCGCCGCTGTCCTTGATCACCGTCTCCAGTGCGTCCGTGACCTGCGCCTCCGTGCCGTGGATCTGGCCGAGCAGCCCGGACTCGTAGAGCTCGCGCTCCTTCGTGGTCATCGCCCGTGCCTCGATGGCCTCGGTCGGTTCGAGCGGAGGGAAGGTGCCGTGCGTCCGGGAGTACGCCATCGCCCACGCCTCCGGTATCAGCAGCCGCCGGGCCTCCTCCTCGCTCCCGGCGACCGCGACCGTGCCCGCCACCACGACGTACGGCTCCGCCGCCCACGGCGACGGCCGGAACCCGGCGCGATAGCGGTCGACGGCCCGCAGCAGCCGCTCCCGGCTCCTGAGGTCCCCGACCACCAGCGGCAGCCCGGCCGATGCGGCGATCTCCGCGCCCTCGCCCGTGGCCAGCACGAACGGCGGTACCCGCAGTCCCTCGGAGGGGCGCGCGTGCACCTGCTGATGTCTCCCCTCGAAGTACCGCAGCAGCTCGCCCAGCTGCCCCGCGAAGTCCTCCGCGTCGTCCTTGTCCCGGCCCAGCGCCCTGCGTACCCCGTCGGTGAAGCCGACCGACCGGCCGAGCCCCATGTCGATCCGCCCCGGGAAGAGGGACTCCAGCACCCCGAACTGCTCGGCGACCACGAGCGGTTGGTGGTTGGGCAGCATCACCCCGCCCGTACCCACCCGGATCACCGAGGTCGCGGCGGCGACGGCGGCCGCCAGCACCGTCGGCGCGGAGCCGGCCACACCCGGCACACCGTGATGCTCGGAGACCCAGAAGCGGTGGAAGCCCAGCGCCTCCACCTGCTGCGCGAGCCACACGGTGTCGCGCAGCGCCTGCGGGCCGTCCTGCCCGGCACGGGTGCGGGAGCGGTCCAGCACGGAGAACCTGGTCGAAGCGATCACTGAGGTCACACCAGGGTTCAACGCCCGCACGGCGCCAGGATTCCCGGTGCAGCCAGGATCACCGGGGCCACGCCCTAGGCTGGCAGCGTGACCATGAACAGCAGGCCACTGGCCGTATTCGACCTGGACGGGACCATCGCCGAGACCGGCCACCGCCAGCACTTCCTGGAGCGCAGGCCGCGCGACTGGGACGGTTTCTTCGCTGCCGCGCCGGACGACACACCGCTCGTCGAGGGCGTACGGATGGCGGCCGAGGCGGCCGGGGAGTGCGAGGTCATGTACCTCACCGGCCGGCCCGAGCGTTGCCGCCCCGCCACCCTGGAGTGGCTGGCGCGGCACGGACTGCCCACCGGCAGGGTGTGGATGCGGCGCAACCACGACCGCCGGCCCGCCCGGACGACCAAACTGGAGATCCTGCGGCGCCTCGGCGGCGGCCGGGAGATCCGGATGCTCGTCGACGACGACGAACTCGTCTGCGGTGCCGCCGAACGGGCGGGCTTCAGGGTCGTGCGCGCCCGCTGGGCCAGCACGTCACAGGCGATGAAGGACGCACAGGGGCGCGAGGGCCGTACCTGACCCGTGGGTCCTGCCCACCCGATACCCGAGGGCCCCACCTGGCCCAGGGCCGCACCTGCCCCCGTGGGCCGTACGGGTGACCTCGGTCACCCCGCCCCTACGCCTCCTCCAGCCGGAAACCGACCTTCAGGCCGACCTGGTAGTGCTCGATCTCGCCGTCCAGGATGTTGCCGCGCACCTGCGTCACCTCGAACCAGTCGAGGCCCCTGAGGGTCTGCTTGGCGCGGGCGATGCCGTTGCGGATGGCCTGGTCGACTCCCTCGTGGGAGGTGCCGACGATCTCGGTGACCCGGTAGGTGTGCTGGGACATGGGGCCGCACTCCTCTTCGCTGTGTCGAAGGTTTCACTCCACGGTGCCCCAGCCCGGGGCCGTCCGCGAGGCGTCGGGGGTTGACCACCCGATTGGTACATACCAAAATCCCAGCCACGCCCGTGCGAACGCCGTTCGGTCCCCCCACGTCGGGTCCACTTCCCGTGCCCAACGTAAAAGGTGACCTACGTGAAGAACCGCCTCCTGGCCTGCTCCCTGGCCGTCGTGTCCGCTGTCGCGCTCGCCGGATGCGGAATGCTGCCGGGCGGCGGCCCGGGTGGCCGCACCGTCAGGGTCTGGCTGATGAAGGACAGCGTCTCGGAGGACTTCCTCGACCGCTTCGTCACCGACTTCGAGGAACACCATCCCGGCGTCCGGCTGGACGTCACCTTCCAGGAGTGGACCGGCATCGGCGAGAAGGTCACCGCAGCGCTGGAGAGCGACGAGGCGCCGGACGTCATCGAGGTCGGCAACACCCAGGTCGCCCAGTACGCCGAGAGCGACGCACTGCTCGACCTGACCCTGGAGTCCATCCGCGATCTCGGCAGCGACGACTGGCTGCCGGGCCTCGCCGAGCCGGGCAGCATCGACGGTACGCAGTACGGCATCCCCTGGTACGCCGCCAACCGCGTCGTCATCTACAACAAGGACCTGTTCACGGAGGCGGGGATCACACAGCCCCCGAAGACCCGCGCCCAGTGGCTCGAGGACACCGACAAGCTCAACAGCGAGGGCAACCAGGGCATTTACCTCTCCGGGCAGGACTGGTACACCCTCGCCGGCTTCATCTGGGACGAGGGCGGGGACCTCGCCGTCGACGAGGCCGGCTCCTGGGCGGGCGTCCTGCACAAACCCGCCGCGATCCGCGGCATGACGTTCTACAAGGAGCTCCAGGCCCTCGGCGACGGCCCCGAGGGCGCGGACGAGATGACACCGCCGCAGACCGGTGTGTTCGCCAAGGGGAACGTCGCCCAGATCATCGCCACCCCGTCCTCCGCCACCGTGATCGAGAAGGAGAACCCGGCGCTGCGGGGCAAGCTCGGCTTCTTCCCGATCCCCGGAAAGACCGCGAAGAGACCCGGCGCCGTCTTCACCGGCGGATCCGATCTGATCATCCCCAGGAAGGCGCGCAACCGCAGTGCCGCTATCGACGTCGTCGAGGCCCTGGCAGGTGAACGCTGGCAGACCGACCTCGCCAGGACCATGAGCTACGTCCCCAACAAGACCACCCTCGCATCGGCCATCGAAGGCCAGGAGGCCACCGCCGCGATGGCCGCCGGCGCCGCGCAGGGCCGGGCCACCCCCAATTCCCCCAAGTGGGCCTCCGTCGAGGCCGACAACCCGATCAAGCCGTACATGACGGCCGTCCTGCGGGGCGAGAACGCCGAGCGCGCCGCCAAGAGCGCCTCCGAGCGGATCACCGAAGCCCTCGGCTGACCCTGCCGTCACGCACGGGCCCGGGCGAGCGGAGTTGCCCGTCATTCAGATGTCGCACATCCACACTCCGCATCGACGTCATGTCGAATCCAGCCGGTCACGGAATTAGTTAGAGGCCGGACCGTCACAGGCGCGATCCGGCCTCACCGTCCGGCAGAGGAGACCGTCATGCCCGCAACGCCAGCCGTCGTCCCGGCCCCACTCCTGTCCGCTGAGCCGGAGCCCAAATACGTGGTGTCCCTCGCCCGCGACCAGGATGACGTACGGGCCGCGCAGCGGCTGCGCCACCAGGTGTTCGCCGGCGAGATGGGCGCCCGGCTGGAGGGGCCCGAGCCCGGCCTCGACATCGACGCGTTCGACGCGTACTGCGACCACATCCTGGTGCGGCACGAGGACACCGGCGAGGTCGTCGGCACCTACCGGGTGCTGCCGCCCGAGCGCGCCAAGGTCGCCGGGCGGCTCTACTCCGAGACCGAGTTCGACCTCGCCCGGCTCGCGCCCATCCGCGACGACCTGGTCGAGGTCGGCCGCTCCTGCGTCCACCCCGCCCACCGCAACGGCGCCGTCATCGCCCTCATCTGGGCCGGCCTGGCCCGCTACATGACCCGCACGGGCCACACCTGGCTGGCCGGCTGCTGTTCGATCCCGCTCGCCGACGGCGGCACCCTCGCCGCCGCGACCTGGGACACGGTCAAGGCCAAGCACCTCGCGCCCGAGGAGTACTGGGTCACCCCGCACAAGCTCTGGAGCGCCGACGGCATCGACCGCCCCGCCGGACGCACCGAGCTTCCCCCGCTGCTGCGCGGCTACCTCCGCCTCGGCGCCTGGGTGTGCGGCGCGCCCGCCCACGACCCGGACTTCGGCGTCGCCGACCTGTACGTCCTGCTGTCGCTGCGCCGCACCAACCCCCGCTACCTCCGCCACTTCCTCTCGCTGGCCCCGGTGAAATGAGCGTCTGGCTTCCCACCGCACCCTGCACTCCGGCCGACTGTGCGACCACCCAGTGGCCCATGGTCGGCCGCCTCACGGCGGTCGTCCGCCTGATCGCGGGCACGTCGGCGGTCCTCGCCGGCGTCGTCCTGTCCCCACTGGTGATCCTGCTCGGCTCCAGCCGCCGTGCCCGGCTGGTCAGCCTGTGGTGCCGCGCGGTGATCCGGGCCTTCGGCGTGCGGATACGCATCGTGGGCCCCGAGGCTGGGACCGGCCCCGAGCCGGGGAGCGGCCCTGAGGCGGGGGCCGGCCTCACGCCGGGTCCCGGGCCCGCTCAGGACGAGCTGCACCCGCGGCGCCGGCTGCCCGGCACACTCGTCGTCCCCAACCACATCTCCTGGCTGGACATCCCCCTCGTGGCCGCGGCCATGCCCGGACGGATGCTCGCCAAGCGCGAGGTGCGGCAGTGGCCCGTCCTCGGGCCGCTCGCCGGGCTCGGCGGGACGCTGTTCGTGGACCGGGACCGGCTGCGCGCGCTGCCCGGGGTCGTCAGGACCATGGCCGACGCGCTCAGGACCGGGGCACGGGTGATCGTGTTCCCCGAGGGGTCCACGTGGTGCGGCCGCGAGAGCGGACGCTTCCGGCACGCCGCGTTCCAGGCGGCGATCGACGCGGGCGCAACCGTACAGCCCGTACGCATCACGTACGGGCCCGTCGGCGCCGCCGCGTTCGTCGGAGAGGATCCGCTGGCCGCCTCCCTGTGGCGGGTCGCGACGGCCGGCGGGCTCACCGCGGAGATCAGGATCCTGCCCCCGATCCCCGCGGGCGTCCACACCGACCGCCGCTCACTGGCCCGCGCGGCGCAGAGCGCGGTCACCGGGGCCGCTGCCGGCCACGACACCCACGCCCCGCCCCGCAAACGCCTTCGCGGGATCCCCGCTCAGGCTCAGACCGCGGTCGACAGGGACAGCGCGAATCTGCCCTCCGTATCCGTCCACCACTCGACCAGCTTCATCCCGGCGTCCGCCAGCTCGGAACGCACGCCTTCCTGACGGAACTTCGCCGACACCTCCGTACGGATCTCCTCACCCGCCTCGAACGGCACCACCAGATCCAGCTCGCGGATCTTCACGTTCAGTGCCTCCCGGGCCCGCAGGCGCATCTCGATCCACTCCTCCTGCGCGTTCCACACCGCCACGTGGTCGAAGTCGTCCGGGCGGAAGTCCGCCCCCAGCTCCCGGTCCATCACCGCCAGCACGTTCTTGTTGAACTCGGCGGTGACACCGGCCGCGTCGTCGTACGCCGCCACGAGCACCTCCTCGTCCTTCACCAGGTCCGTGCCGAGCAGCAGCGCGTCGCCGGGCGCGAGCAGCGCCCGCACGGACCGCAGGAACACCTCGCGCTCGGCCGGCAGCAGATTGCCGATCGTGCCGCCGAGGAACGCGACGAGCCGCGGCCCCGGCGTCGTGGGCAGGGCCAGTACATGCGTGAAGTCGGCGATCAGAGCATGCACCTGGAGCCCGGGCCGCTCGGCCAGCAGTGCCTCGGCGGCCCCGGCCAGGGCGCTCTCGCTGACGTCCACCGGCACATAACTGTGCAGGTCCGTGAGCGCGTCCAGCAGATGACGGGTCTTCTCCGACGAGCCGGAACCGAGCTCGACCAGGGTGCGGGCACCGGTCGCCGCCGCGATCTCCTGCGCGCGTGCGAGGAGGATCTCCCGCTCGGCGCGGGTCGGGTAGTACTCGGGCAGCCGGGTGATCTCCTCGAAGAGCTCACTTCCGCGAGCGTCGTAGAACCACTTGGGAGGCAGCTCCTTGGGGGTACGGGTCAGCCCGCGCAGCACATCGGCGCGCAACGCGGCGCCCGTGGCGTCCTCGGGCAGGGTGCGGGTCAGCTGGAACGGGCTCACGCAGATGGCTCCTTGAGCGGGGTCAGTAGTACATCGGTGCGGGTTGCCGCGAGCAGTGTCCGGTCGGGCACTTCGCACCAGTGGGGATCGTCGTCGTACGGTTCCGACGCCACGACCGTCCTGCGGCCGGGCTCGGCGAGATACCAGAGCGTGTCGCCCCAGGCGGTCGCGGTGATCGTCACACCGTCGGTGAGCAGCAGATTCAGCCGCGATCCCGGCGCGGCCGCCGCCACCTCCAGGACGGTCTCGGCCAGCGCCTGGCCCAGTTCGTCGCCGTCCCGCAGCCGGTGCAGCACCAGCGCCCACACCAGCGCGGAATCGCACCGCGCCTCCATCGACAGCAGTTCGGCGGCGGGCAGCGCGGCGGCGAGGGGGGCGGCCGAGCCCGGCCAGCCCCTGACGGCACCGTTGTGGCTGAACAGCCAGGGCCCGGCGGCGAACGGCGCGGCGGCCGCCTCCCCGTCCGCGCCCGCCTCGGTCGCGTCCCGGACGGCGGCCAGCAGCGCCTCGCTGCGGACCACCCGGGCCAGGTCCGCGAAGGACTGGTCGCCCCAGACGGGCCCGGACCGGCGGTAGCGGCCCGGGACCGGGTCACCCTCCGCGTACCAGCCCACCCCGAAGCCGTCCGCGTTCACCGTCCCGTGCTGCTGCCGGCGCGGCGCCCAGGACTGCCGCAGCAGCGCGTGCGGCGGCCGCACCAGCAGCTCACCCAGCGCCGTCCGCGGGCCCAGAAAAGCGATGTGCCGGCACATCACGCGTCCCTGGCGGTACGGAACCCGGAGAAGATCTGCCGGCGCACCGGCAGGTCCCAGTTGCGGAACGTGCCACGGCACGCCACCGGATCCACGGCGAACGAACCGCCACGCAGCACCTTGTGGTCGGGGCCGAAGAACACTTCGGAGTACTCGCGGTACGGGAACGCCGCGAAGCCGGGGTAGGGCAGGAAGTCGCTCGACGTCCACTCCCAGACGTCGCCGATCAGCTGCCGGATCCCGAGCGGCGACGCACCGTCCGGGTAGGCCCCTGCCGGTGCGGGCCGCAAATGGCGCTGGCCCAGGTTGGCGCGGTCCGGGGACGGATCCTCGTCGCCCCACGGGTAGCGCCGGGAGCGCCCGGAAACGGGATCGTGGCGGGCCGCCTTCTCCCACTCGGTCTCCGTCGGCAGCCGCCGCCCGGCCCAGCGGGCGTACGCGTCGGCCTCGTACCAGCTGACGTGCAGCACGGGCTCGTCCTCGGGGACCACCTCGGTCACCCCGAACCGGCGACGCAGCCACTGGCCGCCCTCGCGCCGCCAGAACAGCGGTGCGCCGATGCCGTGCTTGCGGATCTGGTCCCAGCCCTCCGCCGCCCACCAGCGCTCGTCCGCATACCCGCCGTCCGCGATGAAGGCCTGGAAGGCGCCATTGGTGACGGGCGTGGTGTCGATGAAGAACGCGGGGACCTGGCGTTGGTGCGCGGGCCGTTCGTTGTCCAGCGCCCACGGCTCGGCGGAGGTGCCCATCGTGAAGGGGCCCGCCGGAACCAGCACTTCGGCCGGCAGCCCGAGCGTGCTGCCGCTCGGCGGTTCCGGGGCGTCGAGCGCGGCCGGTCCCTTCCGGAGCTGATGGGTGATCAGCATGGTCTCGTCGTGCTGCTGCTCGTGCTGCGCGATCATCCCGAAGGCGAAAGCCGCGTCCGTCAGCCGGTTGCCGTGCAGCGGCGCGGAGTCGAGGATGTCGAGCACCCGGCCGCGTACGTCGGACGCGTACATCCGCGACTCGGCGGCGGAGAGCAGCGGCAACGAAGGCCGTTCGGCGCGGGGATGCTCGAAGGCGTCGTAGACCGAATCGATCTCGGGGCGTATCGCCTCACGCCCGGCGACGGCCCGCAGCAGCCACTGCTCCTCCTGGTTGCCTATGTGCGCCAGGTCCCAGACGAGCGGCGACATCAACGGAGAGTGCTGGGCGGTCAGTTCATGGTCGTCGACGCACGTCGTGAGCACCGTGGTACGGGCCCGGGCCGAGGTCAGCGCCTCCAGGGCGCGCTTCCTGAGCACGTCGTCGGACGCCACCAGGGACTCGTTCATGAGTGGATCTCCTTGCTGCGGAGCGAGAAGTCGTCGGCCGGACATCGGCCGGGCAGGACGTAGCGGTCGTGGAACGCCGCGACCGCGTCCTGGACGGCGGTGGAGGCCCCCAGCCGGGGCAGAGCCTCCAGAGCGACGGCGAAGCAGGTGACGGCGGCGCTGTGCAGTTCGGGATCGGTGAGTGCGTCCCTGGCGGCATGGGTCCAGAGCGGATTGCGCGGCGCGGGCAGCGCGCCCGCCGTCTCGGCGAGCGGCTTGACCGTGCGGTAGGCGGTCTCCGCGGCCTCCGGGTCGTCGAACAGCGCCGTCGTCACCGCGACCGGCACCATCCAGCCGTCCTCGCCGGGCTGCGCGTCGATCATGCGCAGTTCCAGATGTCCGCGCGGCCGCACGGGCGGGAACAGCGTCGTCATGTGGTACTCGAGATCCGCCCGGGTGGGCGGCCGCGGCGCGCGGGACCGTATCCACTCCCGGAAAGTCAGCCGCTCCGGCGACGCCCACGGCCCTTCGGGCGCCCTGATGCACATGACCGGCGTGTCCAGCACATGAGCGGCCCACGCTTCCCGCGGAGGTACTCCCGGATCCGGCGCGAGAGCCCGTACGGGGTCCAGATCCGTCCACAGAGCCTGCCGGGTGGATCGCCGGCCGGTGGGCCGCCCGGCGCCCGCAGGGGAGTTGGCGAAGGCCGCCACCAGCACCGCACCCAGCAGATGAGCCAGCTGCCAGCGTCTGCCGAGCCCGAGCGGCCCGGGCTCCTCGAATCCCGCGTCCAGACACACCTGTACGGAGGCGGACGAGCACATCATCGAGCGCCCGGAGGGTCCGGTGCGATCGAACCAGGCCTCCATGGCGTCATAGCGCGGCTGGCGCAGCAGCCGACGCGGCGGGTGCCAGGGGTCGTTGCCGAACCCGGTCAGAGTGAGGCCGGATCCGCGCAGTGCGGTCCGGACGAGGGCCAGATCCGCCGCGGTGGAGTCGATGCACTCCATCAGCGACGCGGCGGGCGGGGAGCTGAGCTCCAATTGGCCACCGGGTTCGAAAGTGAGCGTCGAGCCGAGGGGCAGCTCCCTCAGTCCGGCGTAGGCCCGGTCGAGCGTGGTCGGCGCGACAGGCCGTTGCGGAACGTGCAGTTCGTGAACGAGCCATTCCAGTTCGACCCCGACGGTGCGGGGCGGGCCCGTCTTGAAGCAGATACATCGAAGCAGGTCTTCGGCGTCGTCCTCGGTGAGCGGCGGGCCGCTGCCCCCGAAGTCGGGTGCTGGCATGGTCGACTCCTCTGTCGAAGCGTTCCGTCCACCTAAGGCCACCGCCGATGGTTCGCACAAGAGTGCCCCCGCCGGGCGTCAGCGGCTCGTAATATCCGTTTGCCGTGTTGAGGTTCGGTCACTGAGGATTCCGGGTATGAGCGCACGCTTGCGGGGGATCGCGAAACAGACCCAGGAGATCGTCGACGCAGGTCGCTACCGGGCGCCGGGCGGCCACATGGTGACGATCGGCGGGGAACTGTCCGCCGCGGTCGAGGGGACACGGATGTACGGACCCGGGCCCGTGCCGGTTACCCCCGACACGGACCGTTCCAGCGTATGCGAGGTCACCGGCGAGAGCAGCCTGGAAGCCGCCCGCCGCATGACGGCCCAGGACAGCGGGCCTGTCGCCGTGCTGAACTTCGCCTCCGCGCGGAATCCGGGAGGCGGCTATCTGAACGGCGCACAGGCCCAGGAGGAGGCGCTCTGCCGGTCCTCCGCGCTCTACACCACGCTGCTGAGCGTCCCGGACTTCTACGATCACCACCGGGCCGAGCGCAGCCCCTTCTACACCGACCGGGTGATCCACTCGCCCGGTGTCCCGGTCTTCCGGGACGACCGCGGAGGTCTGCTCGACGCGCCGTACACGGTCGGCTTCCTCACCTCACCCGCACCGAAGGCGGGCGTGATCACCAGCCGTACGCCGGGGGAGGCCGCCCGGATACCGGCCGCGCTCGCGTCCCGGGCCGAACGGGTGCTGGAGACGGCCGCCACGACCGGCTACCGGCGGCTGGTGCTCGGCGCCTGGGGCTGCGGGGTGTTCCGCAACGACCCGGCCCAGGTGGCCGGCGCGTTCAAGGCCCTGCTCACGGGCGGTGGCCGGTTCTCCGGGCATTTCGACGAGAGCGTCTTCGCGGTGCTGGACCGCACGCAGGCCGGGACCACGCTGGGGGCGTTCCGCGCGGCATTCCCGGCGTCGTAGGCCACTGTCCGCCCGGGTGCCTGACCGTGGTGGCGCAAGGGTTGCTCGTGTCAATGGCTCGTGTCACCACTGTGTAGCGTTCAATTCAGGCCAACCGCCAGACCCTGAACAGGATTGGTCTGGAAGGATGCCGAGGGCGATGAGCCAGACACCCAGACAGCCAGCAGAACGTTCCGTACCGACCAGTGCCGATGTCGCCCGGCTGGCCGGAGTCTCCCGGGCCACCGTCTCGTACGTGCTGAACAACACCTCGGCGGTACGGATCAGTGAGCCCACCCGCCGACGGGTCCGCGAGGCCGCGGAGGAGCTGGGCTATGTTCCGCACGCGGCGGCACGCAGTCTGCGGGCCGGACACACCCGCATGGTTCTCCTGCCCACCGCGCACATCCCGGTCGGTCCGCTCTACAGCAGCTTCATCAACGAACTCCAATGGGCGCTGCGGCGCCTCGACTACACCGTCGTGCAGTACGGCAGCCTGGGCCTCGACGGCGACGCGGCGGCCCGCGCGTGGGCAGAGCTGCGGCCCGTCGCGGTCCTCTCGCTCGGCGAGATCGCGCTCACTCCGCAGGGGGTCGAGGTGCTCAAGCGCTCCGGCGCGAAGGCCGTGATAACGCTCGGCCCGCAGCCGGTCGAGGGCGCGCACTCCCTGGTCATGGACCAGCGTGAGGTCGGCGCCCGGGCGGCGGAGCATCTGCTGGAGCGCGGGCACCGGCGGATCGGTGTGATCATGCCGGTGGAGCCGGGGCTCGAGCTCTTCTCCGAGCCCAGGCTGGCCGGGGCGCGCGAGACCGCGGAGCCGACGGGTGCGACCGTCGAGGCGATCCCGCTCGCCTACGACGAGGACGCCGCGGATGCGCTCGCCGCGCGGTGGCGTGAGCTCGGTGTGGACGCCGTGTACGCGTACAACGACGAGTACGCGATGCTCCTGATGCGGGCCCTCCAGGACGCCGGGATCGGCGTCCCGGACGAGACCGCGGTGATCGGTGCGGATGACCTGCTGCTGGGGCGGCTGCTGCGACCGAGGCTCAGTACCGTGCGGATCGACATGGTGACGGGGGAGTATCTGGCCGAGCTCGTGGACCGCGTGGTCCGGGATCCGGGCGGGGCGCCCGAGCGGCACGACCTGATGGGGGCGCAGGTCGTCAGGCGCGAGTCGACCTGACGAGGCGGGGCCGACGCGGCGGGCTGATGGGCCGGCTGCCCGGCCGACCCGACGGGCGGACCCGACCCGACGGGCCGACCGGCGTCGGCATGATGCGTCGATCTGCACATGCGTGGCGGGCGGTGCATGGCTAGCGTCATGGCATGAGGACAGTTCCGCGGCGCTTCGAGATCCTGCTGGTGCCCGAGCACGTCGAGGACCGCGCCGGCGCGACGGTGGAGGACAGCGCGGTGCGCTCGGCAGTGGTCGAGACCACCGGTGAGACGGGCGCGTCGGGCTACCCGCGGTACGCGGGGCACGGCATCGTCGCGGACATCGACCCCGTGACGCGCACGGTGGAGGCGCTGCTCGTTGACGGCTCGGAGCTGGACTACGGGTTGACGGCGCTGGTTTCCCGGCAGACACCGGAGTGAGGGCGGCTCTCGTTGTGCGGGTGCGGGTGCGGGTGCGGGCCGGTGGACTGGTTGTGCCCACCCTCCCGCAGCGCTTCACCTGGGGGTACCGTCATGTCGCCGCGCTCGCCTTGCGGAATGCCTGCCCACGAACTCGGGCCACCGGTACGCCCGGACGGCAGGCGTACGCACCCCGCAACACACAACCTCGCAAGCCCGGCGTCGAGTTCACCTACCCGACCGCATTGCCGAGGCGCCCGGCCTCGCGCACCGGGTCGGCGCGGAATCCTGCTCGCCTCGCCGGCGACCCGCGCCGCCTGCGAGGCGGTGGGGCGTCCGTTCCGGTGCGCCGGAGCCGGGGCCGCACGCGGACAGCGGCGGCCCGGGCCCGTCCCCCCCGGTTACTGGGGCTGCTGCGCCTCCGCGATGGACTTGCGGACCTCGTCCATGTCCAGCCCGCGGGCCTGGCCGATCACGTCCTCCAGGACGGGCTCCGGCAGCGCCCCGGGCTGGGCGAACACGGCCACGTTGTCCCGGACGATCATCAGCGTGGGAATCGAGCGGATCTCGAAGGCCGCGGCCAGCTCCTGCTGCGCCTCCGTGTCCACCTTGGCGAAGACGAGATCCGGATGGCGCTCGGAGGCCTGCTCGTAGACCGGCGCGAACTGACGGCACGGGCCGCACCAGGAAGCCCAGAAGTCGATCAGGACAAAGTCATTGTCAGATACAACCTGATCGAAGTTTTCCTTGGTGAGCTCAACAGTGCTCATTGTTTCCCTACCTCTTCCTGGTGTCCGGTCGGACCCTCCCCCTACGCCCTGGCGGGCCCGGGGGGACCCCCAGGCCAACGGCGCACGGGGCGGCGGTATTCCGCCTGCCCATGTGGCTTCGGTGCACACGTGGCACCAGACTGTCCGTATGACGGAAGCTGTGGAATACGACGTTGTGGTCCTGGGGGCCGGTCCGACCGGGGAGAACGTGGCGGGGAGGACCCGAGCCGCGGGGCTGAGTACCGCAGTGGTGGAGGGCGAGCTCGTCGGCGGGGAGTGCTCGTACTGGGCCTGTATGCCGAGCAAGGCGCTGCTGCGGCCCGTCATCACACGCGCCGACGCGCGCAGGGTCCCGGGCGTGCGCCAGGCCGTACAGGGCCCGCTCGACGCCCACGCGGTCCTGGCGCACCGCGACGAGTACGCCTCGCACTGGAAGGACGACGGCCAGGTCGCCTGGCTGGACTCGATCGGCGCCCGCCTCTACCGCGGGCGGGGCCGGCTGCACGGTCCCCGCAAGGTCGTCGTCGAGGGACCCGAGGGCGAGCATCACGTGCTGACCGCCCGGCACGCCGTCGCCGTGTGCACCGGCAGCCGCGCCGTCCTGCCCGGTCTGCCGGGGCTGGCCGGTGCCAAGGCATGGACCAGCCGGGAGGCGACCAGCGCGCAGGCCGTGCCGGGGCGGCTCGTCGTCGTCGGCGGGGGAGTCGTGGGTACGGAGATGGCCACCGTCTACCAGGCGCTCGGCTCCCAGGTGACCCTGCTGGTGCGCGGCGGGGGGCTGCTGCCGCGCATGGAGCCCTTCGTCGGCGAGCACGTCGCCGACGCCCTCACCGAGGCCGGTGCGATCGTCCGTACGCACGTGAGCGTCGCCGCCGTACAGCGGTCGGACGGCGCCGGCCCGGTCACGGTCGTCCTTGAGGGCGGGGAGCTGATCGAGGCCGACGAAGTGCTCTTCGCCACCGGACGCGCCCCGCGCACCGAGGACATCGGACTCGAGACGGTGGGGCTGGAGCCCGGCTCCTGGCTCCCGGTCGATGACAGCTGCCAGGTCGACGGCAAGGACTGGCTGTACGCCGTCGGAGACGTCAACCGCCGCGCTCTCCTCACCCACCAGGGCAAGTACCAGGCCCGCATCGCGGGAGCGGCGATCGCCGCCCGGGCACAGCACGTACCGCTGCTGGAGTCGGACCGCTGGGGCGCGCACGCCGCGACCGCCGACCATGACGCCGTGCCGCAGGTCGTCTTCACCGATCCGGAGGCGGCGGCGGTCGGCCTCTCCCTCGCGCAGGCCGAGGCCTCCGGCCGCCGTGTCCGCGCCGTCGACCAGGACCTCGCCGGCGTCGCGGGCGCGGGACTCTACGGCGACAGCTACCGCGGGCGAGCCCGGATGGTCGTCGACCTGGACCGGGAGATCCTCCTGGGCGTCACCTTCGTCGGCCCGGGCGTGGGCGAACTGCTCCACTCGGCGACGATCGCGGTGGCGGGCGAGGTCCCGATCGACCGGCTCTGGCACGCGGTTCCGGCATACCCGACGATCAGCGAGGTGTGGCTGCGCCTCCTGGAGGCGTACCGGGACGGCAGTCGGGCCTGATCCGGCGCCACCGGGCAGCGACCCGTCCGCCGGGACTCCATGGCGGACGGGTCGCTCAGCGCCGACTGCGGCCGGTGCGCGCACACCGGCCGCAGTCCGCTCACGGCCCCTCCGGGAAGTCTCCGGACATCGCCGCCGCCATCCGCAGATGCGGAGCAGCCTCGGCGCCCCGCCCCTGCCGCTCCAGCGTGCGGCCAAGCATCAGCCGGGCGTAGTGCTCGACCGGGTCGCGATCCAGGACCGCGCGCAGTTCGGCCTCGGCCTTCCCGAGCTGGGCCGAGTGGTAGTACGCCCGGGCCAGCAGCAGCCGCGGCGCGACCTGCTCCGGGACCTCCGCCACCAGCCCGCCGAGGATTCGCGCAGCGGTGAGGTACTCCTTGGCTTCGAAGAAGAACTGTGCACGGTCCCAGCGCTCCGAGGCCGTCCCGAACTCGTAGTACGTCTCGCTCACTTGCTCTCCCTCCGCGGTGGCCTGCTCCGCCGCCCTGCGACACCGCCAACCGGAGAGATCGATTCAATATTCCGCAACGGCGGGCAGTGTGCACGGGCCGCACGCGCCGTAGCGGCTCAGCGCGCTCACCGTGTGAAGAGCGCGCTCACCGTATGAAGAACGGCGTGCCGCCGCGCGGGAAGCTCTCCATCACCTCGCGCGCGAGACGGTGGAACACGCTCTGTGTCGCGGGGGCGAGCGCCGCGAGCTCCGTCAGGCCCTGGCCGCGGATCGTCGCGTCGTACGGTACGGCCATCAACCGACCCGTCAGGCTGCCGAGTTGCGCCGATGCCTCCCGCAGCCGGCCGTCGATGTCGCCGTCGTCCTCCGCGTCGCACAGAGCCACCGTCGAATGGGCCACGAGGTCGAGACTCTCGCGCGCGAGCCACGCCATCAGCCGGGCGGTCCTCTCCACCTGGCCCGGCGCCGTGGTGGCCGTGAAGACGAGATGGTCGACCGAGCCCAGCAGGCCGCGCAGCGCCTCGCCGGCGGGTGGCAGGAACGAGTCGGACGCGTCCACGACGGTCGTGCCGTACTGGGTGACCCACTCCACGTGGCTGCGTCGTGGGCCCGTGCCGAGGTCCAGCCGGTCCCCGGGCCCGACGCTCACGTACAGGAACCGGGCCCCCGCCGCGTCGGTGAAGGTGAGGTAGTCGTCACCGCTCGGGCAGGCCAGCGCTGTGCCGTCGGCGAATCGCTGGGCGCCGGCCGAGTCCGCCGGTGCGACGCGGTAGCCGAAGACCTGCGTCCGCCGGCAGGCCGGAACCATGATCACCGGGGTCCGGTAGGCGTCCGCGACCGGTTTGGCCAGCGCCGAAGCGAGGTGCGCGGCGACCGTACTGCGTCCGGAGCCCGGCAGTGCGCCCAGCACCGCGACGCAGAATCCGCGCCGCGCGGGACCGATCGGAGCGAGCCGCTGATCGGCCGCCTTGGCGCGGGAACGGGAGCCGAACCGGCGGCGCCGTGGACGCTGCGGAGGCTCCCCGGGGAGCCGCAACCAGCGTTCGACCGATACGCCGACGGGCTTCGGGGCCGCGGAGGGTGCGGCCGAAGCGCCCGGCTGGACGGGCACTTGGGGGCCCACCCCCTCGTATCCGACGCCGTCCGGGGCAGTGCGGCGGATGCGGGCTCCGTCGATGAGCGTGACGGCGGACGGTGACAGCCATTCCCCCAGCGGGCGGGACGCGGCGCCTCGCGGCACCCGGTCCCGCAGCAGACTCAGCACGTCCCGGGCCGTCGGCGGTCCGTCCGTGCCGTGCAGACAGGTGCTGACCACGGCGTGGAGGGCCTGATCGTCCCGCGCGTAGGACGACGGCTCCCAGTCCGATGCGTCGAGTGGTTCCAGCGTGCCGCGATCGGCGTCATAGCGGGGGGTGTGGGCGTATGCGTCGTTCCCGTACGCGGCGTGGGCGACGATGGCCCCCAGCGCCGCGATGTCGTCCTCGGGCAGCGCGGCCTCGTCGTTCGGGCCGGCGGGGGCGCCGTCGATCGTCGCCCGGTGCCAGCCGGTGATGAGCGGGCCGTCCTCGGTGATCAGTACGTGGCGGGGCTGCAGCCGCCCGTGGACGACGCCGGCACTGTGACTGTGGGTCAGGGCCGCGGCCAGACGCTGGGCGAGGCAGAGCGCTGCCTCCGCACCAAGTCGCCCCGTGGAGCCGACGAGTTGGCCCAGATGCGGCGCCGGGCGGCCGGACCGGGTGCCCACGACCGAGCTCGCCGTCCAGTGCGGGGTGCTGTGCGCCGCGTCGGACTCGATCAGGGACGGGAGACAGTCGTGGGCGAATCTGGCCAGGGCGGCGTGCTCGGTGGCCACGTGCTCGGGCCGGACCGTGCGCAGCACCACCTCGTGGCCTTCCGGGCTGACCCCGAGATGCGCCCCGGACCAGACACTCTCCCCGATCCTCGAGACCAGCCGGTAATGGGTCCGGTTGCGTGTCTCCACCGTCGTGACCAGCGCCCAGGGTCGGCGCGGGGCGGGCGTCGCCCGGTCCACGGGCGGGAAGGACGGAGGCAGGAGGCCGGAGGGCTCCGGGGACGGCGCCGGTTCCTCCCTGGGCAGCGCGGTGGGCAGCTCGTTCCACTCCGCTCCGGGCAGGGCGCCGAGCCCCAGTCGCTGCAGCAGCGCGGGCCCGAGCCACGCGAAGCTCCGGGCGTGCTCGGGAAGCCGCTCGGGACCGTCCGCCCGGTTGAGCCAGGCGGCGAACTCGGGTGCCTGCCCGGCGAGTCCGGCCACCAGTGTGGACACGCGGCGCGCCGTCAGCACGATCTCGGCCGTGGGGACGGCGTCGAGCAGGACGTCACGGGTCCGGTCGCTGAAGGAGAACAGCCTGCGACCGTGGCCGCGGTCGGCGCCGCCCGCGCGGTCGGCGGGCCGGTCGTTCCCGTCCAGCCGCATCAGCCCGCCCAGGAAGACCTCCGCCAGGTGCGCGGTGGTGGCCTGCCAGGGCACCGCGTTCGTCACCAGGCGCATCACCGGGACCGTGACCGGAGCGATCGCCGCGAGATGTGCCGCCAGTCGATACGCCTCGGGTGACGCCGTACTGCGAAAGCGCCGGACGTCATCGCGGGGCGCGACGTCAGCCGATGCGCCGGCAGCGGCGGCCTCGGGGTCCCACAGCGTGAACACGGTGTCCATGCCGCCCGTCGCCACCGCCCGTGCCCAGCGGCCGAGCCCCTGCGGCGTCGGCTCGAGCACCGGCAGCGCCCGGCCGGTGAACGCGCTGAGCTCCGGTGGCAGCAGAGAATCACGTACCCTCCACCGGCTGTTGGGAGCTCCGGAGTGCGGCACCCGGACCGTCCAGCGGCGTACCGGCAGCGCCGACCCCTCCCACAGGCGCGGGGGCAGCGCGTGCACGATCGCGGTCGGTCCGCAGTCCGACCAGCGGGTCAGTACCCGGCGCAGCGCGCTGCCGCGCCAGGCCGCCCCCGCCCCGTCGGTGATCACGAGGGTCATGGTGCGGCCCGAGGGGTCGCAGATCACTTCCGGCGGCACCCACGCCCCCGCCGTGCCGAACGGCCTTGTGGACAGCACCGGCCGGCCCGGGGCCCGCCCGTCCGGCCCGTCCGGGCGCAGTGCCCACGTACGGATCTGCCGGAAGGCGCCGAGGCGGGCGCAGAGCGTGCGGAGGTCGGCGTACAGCTGCTGCCAGAGCAGCATCGAGACGCTGTCGTCCACGACCAGCGCCAGATCGAGCCAGCGTTCGCGCCCCGGCCTGGTCACCACGTCGACGAGCCCGGTGTGGGCGATCCGGGAAGCCGTGACGGCCTCGTCGATCTCGGTACGGCGAGGATCGGCGCGGAGCCGCTTGAGGGGCCGCAGTGCGCGCGCGGCGAGCAACGGGGCGGCCAGGCCGCGCGGTTGGGCGATGCGTACGGAGACGGCGCGAGGCAGGACCGGGGGCGGGCCGGCGGCGTCGCCCGGGCTGTCGGGCAGCGGTGGGGGCTCCTCGTGGACGTCCTCGTCAGGGTGGCCGCCGGGCTCGTCGGTGCCGGTGCCGTCCGTGCTCTGGACGTCCTGTGCGTCCTGTGCGTCCTCGCCGTCGTCCGTGTTCTCTGTGTTTCCCGTTTCCGGTTCCCGTTCCGTTTCCGTTTCCGGTTCCGGGACCGTGGGCTGCGGATCGGCCGGTGCGGCGTGCAGGCCCGCGGCGTCGGCGGCGTCGGCGGCGTCCGGACCGGTCGCCATGCCGTCGGAGAGCTCGGAGCCGCCCTCTGCCCGGTCCGACCGCCCGCTCCCCGCTCCCGACGAGCCGACGAGCGCCAGCGGGGCGTCCGCGCCGCCGGGCACGCGCTCGGCCAGCCACAGCACGTCGGCGAGCTCCTCGGCGGTGACCTCACCACCGAAGAGCCCGGTCAGGTCCCGGAGCCGGTCGATGTCGAGCACGGTCAGGCCGGCCCTCCGAGCTGGCGCAGCACCGAGTCCAGGAGCCCTTGCGCGTGCAGGTCGACGCCGCCCAGCCGCAGATGGGCCGCGTTGAGCAGTTGGTCGGTGGCGAGTTCACCGGGGGCCCGGCGGGCCAGGAACGCCTGGATCAGGTCCTCGACACGCGGCAGCGCCTCCTCGCCGAGGTGCGCCGCCACGATGGCGCGCAACCGCTCCTCGTCGGGGTCCGGCAGGTCGAGGCGCAGACAGCGCCGCAGGAAGGCCGGAGGGAACTCACGTTCGCCGTTGCTGGTGATGACGACGACCGGGAACTCCTGGCAGCGCACCAAGCCCCGGTGCACCGGCTGCGGTTCGGCGGCGTGCAGCGCGTGGACGTACACGGTGTCCTGCCCGGGAGGCAGCCGGGACAGCTCGGGGATCTCGAACTCCCCCTCCTCGAAGACGGCCAGCAGATCGTTGGGCAGATCGATGTCCCCCTTGTCCAGTTCGTCGACCAGCAGGACCCGGGGCGCCTCGGAGGGCAGCAGCGCGGTGCCGAGCGGACCCAGCCGGATGTAGCGGCCGATGTCCGGTGACTCCGGCGGCTCCGGTGACTCCGGTGGCGTGGAGTCCTCCCGTGCGGCGCCGTCACCGCGGAAGTTCGACTCGCGCAGCCGGCCCACCGCGTCGTACTGGTAGAGCGCCGCGGCCAAGGACGACCTGCTGTTGACGGTCCAGCGCAGCACCTTGCCGAGCGACATCTCACGCGCCACCGCGTACGCGAGCGACGACTTGCCGGTGCCCGGATGGCCGGTGACCAGCAGGGGGCGCCGCAGATGCAGCGCCGCGTTGACGACGTCGGTCTCGGGGCGCCCGATGAGGTACGGGCGCGGGGAGTCCGCAGCCCTGGGACCGGCGCCGTGGCCGCGCTCCGCGTCCGCCGCCCCGAAGCGCCGCCAGGGAGGCGGCTCGGGCATGGAGACCTGTCGCACCTCCCCGTCTCCGCGGAACAGGAACCAGCCGTCCGTCTCCGGCGGTTGGGCGTGGTGCGGGTGCTGCGCGGACGTCATCGGTGTCGCGTCTCCTCTCATGGCGTACGGCCGAGGGCTGCCGGGTTCTCGTACGACGGGTCGCTCCACAGCGCCCGCGGCGGCAGCCGGGACGCGTCGTCCCACACCAGCGCGGGCGTGACGGCCGTGAGCCGGGAGTCGTCGGCCTCGGCGAGGGCGCGGGCGCGGTGGCGGCGCACCCGGTGCGGCAGACCCTTCGGCGGTCCGTTCAGCACCAGCGCGAGGAGCCGGTCCCCGCCCGTGGGCGCGGGCGAGGCGCACCGGTCCCAGACGACGACGGGCACACCGAGCGCCAGACACACGGCCCGCAACGACCCCCGATACTCCTCCGCACAGTCGACGATCACCCGGGCCAGACCCGGGTCCTCCGTGAGCAGCCCGTAGACCTGGTGGCGTGTGGTGTGGCGGCGATCCAGTCGCAGGACGCCGCCCCCGCGCTCCAACTCCGCCCAGCGCGCCCGCCAGTCGGGCAGGCGCTCAGGCACCCGCCTGCGGATCTCCGGGCAGCGGATGACGACGACGTACTCGGCGCCGAGGACGACCGGCACCTCGTACGGTGACGTCTCCTGCTCCCACTGGTCCACGGCGACGTCCAGATCGTCTGCTTCGAGCAGCACCTCGATGAGCGCGCCCGGGGCGTCCGGCGATGCGGACGGCGTCCTTTCCCGCGCCAGTACGCCGTGGAGCAGCCGCGCGATCTGCGCCGGGGTGCGGTCCACGTCGTCCGAAACGACCAGGCGCTCCGTCTCTGCGCCGCCCGGCGCATCATCCGGAGCCGCATCATCCGGAGCCGCGTCGCCCCTGCCTGACTCGTACCACGCCTCGCAGCGGAAGGTCTCGCCGGAGACCCGGGTGAGCCGCACCGTCAGACGCGGTACCGGCGGTGTGCCCTCCTGCTGCCTGCGCCGCGCCCAGGCGATGGCGTCGTCCCGCCGTTCACCGAGAGCCTCGGCCGCGACTCCGAGCCGGTGGGCGACCTGCTCGGACCAGTCGCGCAGATCGCGCGACTGCTTCTCCTCACAGGTGGCGGCCAGATACTCCATCGCCCGCAGCAGGGCGGGTACGCGTGGCGAACCGGCCGGTACGGGCGCGCTGTCGCCCCAGAACCCCTCCAGCGCCTCGACCAACCGGGCTGTCGGGTCCGCCGGCGGAGGGGCGGCAGGAGTTTGCGGCGGCTGCGTCTCCTCGCCCGGTGCGCCGTCGAAGAGCGTGGTGTGCGGCAGGGCCGCCCGGGCCGCTTCGGGGAGCCGCGCGGCCACTTCCGGCGGCAACAGGTCCAGGAGCCAGCGGTGTTCGCGTACGGACAACAGGCCCTGGACGGCGGCAGCACGGCCGAGGAAGAGCAGTTTCAGTGCTGCCTCGCGCTCACCGCCGGGCAGGCCCTCTGTCAGCACGGCGAGCGCCCTGGGATGCGTGAGGAGCAGATCGACGATGTCGTCCACCGTGGGGACGGCTCCCGGGGCCCGGGTCAGCCCCAGTTCGCCCGCCATCCGGTCGGCGTGTTCGGCGCGACGCTCGGGGTCGGCGCACAGGTGGGCGACCACGGCGGCTATGCCGTGCCGGGTGCCGGGGTCGACGAGTGCCGCCTCGTGCCCGGCTCCGCTCCACGGGGACGTCGAGCCGGGAGACCGGGGCTCCGCGGCCTCCAGCTCGGCGCGTACGGCCTGCCAGGGCAGGGCGAGCGTCCTGCGGGTGACGTCCCCCGGGCGGAAGGGCCCCTCCGGCGGGTGCAGGACACCCAGGACGACGCCGACCGCGGCCTGTTGTCCGTCGCACCACAGCGGACCTCCGCTGTAGCCGGGGCCGATGGCCGCTCCGCGGATGCCGGCGTCGACGAACCCGAGCCGGTCGTCGCACCATTCGACCTGCCCGTCCGCGTACGTGAAGGGCTGGCCCGTGCTGTACCAGGCCCGCACCCGCTGCTCCTGCGCCATGTCCGCCCACTCGACCGGGCGGATCGGCGCGGGCGGCTCGGAGTCCAGTTCGAGGACGGCTAGGTCCCCCTGCCACACGGCGCTCGTTCCTTGTGACGGCCGGCCCGCACCGGGCCCGTCGTGCTCCGCCCGAGCCGGAACCCACACAGCGAGACGGGCCGTCAGCGGATCGGTGTGCGGCGCGACGGGAAAGGAGACGTGAACCGCTGCCGAAGCGGGCCGGTCCGTGGCGAACGGTTCCCGGCCCAGGCACTCGTTGACGACGTGCGCGCAGGTCAGCACGCGGCGCTCGCCCAGATAGACACCGCTGCCGACGGACCGTTCCACCGTCCGTACGCAGGCCAGGGACGCGCGCGCACCCTCGGCCCCGGACGACGCGGCGGACACCGGGCGGAACCAGAGCCGCCGCGTGCGCGCCCCGCTACCACGCATAGGAGGACGCGGAGTTGACGCGTTCAAGGCCCATCGGCATTGCCATTCGATCAGTTTGCACGAGGAGCGGGCGCGGGCGGTGGCGGTTGCGGATATTGAGCGCGCGCCCCGGCCCCTCGACCCCGATGCGAGCCTTCCAGCTCCGAGGGGTGTTTGTGTCTTATGGATCTTGCCGGGTCCGATCCACCGGACACCCCCTGGGTCCAGGTACGGCCCCGGACCGGGGGAGGCGGCCGACAAACACAGTCCCACCAGGCGAATCCGAGTACACGGTGGCTCAGTCGGCAGGTCTTTGTGACCCGCCCCGCACAGGGCTAGGTTGGGCGTCATGAGCAATCTTGATCGTCAGGCTGCGCTCTCCGCATGTGGCGGCCGCGGCTTCGTCGTCGCCGAGCCGGTGCGTGAGCTCCTCGCCCCCCGCCATGTCCCGCTCGGCGAATCCACCGAGGTCCGCCGGCTGCTCCCCAACCTCGGCCGCCGCATGGTCGGCGCCTGGTGCTTCGTCGACCACTACGGCCCCGACGACATCGCCGACGAACCCGGCATGCAGGTCCCGCCCCACCCGCACATGGGACTCCAGACCGTGAGCTGGCTGCACGAGGGCGAGGTCCTGCACCGCGACAGCGCAGGCAGCCTCCAGACGATCCGGCCGCGCGAGCTGGGACTCATGACCTCGGGGCGGGCGATCAGCCACTCCGAGGAGAGCCCGAAGCCGCACGCCCGCTTCCTCCACGGCGCCCAGCTGTGGGTCGCGCTGCCCGACGCCCACCGCGATGTGGAGCCGCACTTCCAGCACCACGCCGAGCTGCCGCACGTCACCGCACCGGGACTCACCGCGACGGTCATCCTGGGCGAGCTCGACGGCGCCGCCTCGCCCGGTTCGACGTACACCCCCATCGTGGGCGCGGACCTGGCGCTGTCCCTCGGCACCGAGACCAGCATCCCGCTCGAACCGGACTTCGAGTACGCCGTGCTGTCCATGTCCGGCGAGGCCCATGTCGACGGAGTGCCCGTACTGCCCGGGTCGATGCTCTACCTCGGCTGCGGTCGTACCGAACTGCCCCTGCGCGCCGAGTCGGACGCGGGCCTGATGCTGCTCGGCGGCGAGCCGTTCGAGGAAGAACTCATCATGTGGTGGAACTTCATCGGGCGTTCGCAGGAGGAGATCGAACAGGCCCGCCGGGACTGGATGGAGGGCACCCGCTTCGGCGACGTCAAGGGTTACGCCGGGGACCGGCTGGCCGCTCCCGAACTCCCGCCCGTGGCGCTGAAACCACGGGGACGGGTGCGCTGACCAGGGCTGAAGCTCTCGGGTGAGTCTTTCGTGTGGGTCTCTCGGGTGAGGCTCTCGGGTGGTGTCGGTACGCCGCCGACGACTATGACGGCTGGACGCGTGGGTCGGCCAGGCTCTCATCCCGCGCAGCGGGCACGGCGTCGGGTGCCGGCACCGCATCCACGGCATTGCCCCCGGAGCCGAGGTTCCGCGCTGCCCGGTCGAAGTAGCGGAGCAGTTCCACCGGGAACGGCATCACGAGAGTGGAGTTCTTCTCCGCGGCCACCTCGACGACCGTCTGCAGCAGTCGCAACTGCATGGCCTCTGGCGTGTCGGCCATGATCCGGGAGGCGTTGGCGAGCTGCTGTGCGGCCTGGAACTCACCGTCGGCCGTGATCACTCGCGCCCGTCGCTCCCGCTCGGCCTCCGCCTGCCGGGACATCGACCGCTTCAGCGACTCCGGCAGCTGTACGTCCTTGATCTCGACCCGGTCGATGTGGACACCCCAGCCGGCTGCCGGGCTGTCGATCATCAGCGCCAGTCCCTCGTGCAGCCGTTCACGGTCGGACAGCAGGTCGTCCAGGTCGCTCTTGCCGATGATCGAACGGAGCGAGGACTGTGCCACTTGGCCGACAGCGAAGACGTAGTCCTGGACCTCGATCGCGGCTCGGGCGGGGTCGGTGACCCGGAAGTAGACGACGGCGTCCACCTTCACCGAGACGTTGTCACGTGTGATGCCCTCCTGTGTCGGGATCGGCAGCGTGACCACCTGGACGTTCACCTTCCGCATCCGGTCGGCGAACGGAATGAGGAAGGTGATGCCGGGCTGCCGGTACCCGGGCAGCGCTTTGCCGAACCGGAAGACGACGCCCCGCTCCACCTGGTTGACCACACGCATCCCGCTGCGCAGCACGACGAGTGCGCAGACCACGACAACGACGATTCCTGCTACGGCAGCTTCCACGGCAACGGCCCTTCCCCGAGAGGTGAGTGGGATACCGAAGATGACAGCCTCCGGAGCCGTACGGATCCCGGTTGAGCATCAGGGAGTCGTTAAGAGTGCCTCTTGTGGTGTGCTGGACGTCGCCCATGGACGCGGGCACGCGGCGAGTTCGACAACATCACCTTCGCCGCGAGCGTGCCGCCGCCGAGCGGACCGTCGAGATCTTCCGCGAGAACGAACGGCGTGTGCCGGCCGTCTGGCCCTGCGCTTCCCGCCCCGGGCGACCGACTCCCTGGCGGCCCTGCGCCTGGACGGCGGGGCGGGCAGGGCGAGGTGCCGCCCCGTGTTGCCGGCGGACCCGGATCTTCGCAGGCCGAAGAGGTGGCCGTAAAAGAGTCGTCAAAGTCGAGTCAGCTGCCGTAAGGACCCCATCAAGGACGATCGCGTTGGCTCGAAACAGGCGGTTTTCTCAAGGGGCCCGGTCGTGGTCCTGGCGAAGGAGAACTACGGGCTGCGCGAGCGCCACCAGGGCGAGCTCGAGGGGGCCGAGTGGGTGCCCTTCACCGCTCAGACCCGTATGAGCGGTGTCGACCTCGCCGAGGACGGAGCCGGCCGCAAGGTCCGCAAGGGCGCGACCGCCTCCGCAGAAGTGACCGTGCGTGGGGGGGGGGGGGGGGGGGGGGGGGCGGGCGCCACCGCGCGACCCGTCCGCCTGATCCCGCAGGAGAACGACCCATACA
>NZ_JBWKDT010000004.1:0-21733 GCF_056435785.1 Streptomyces sp. NPDC043870 | reverse complement strand
GGCCAGAGAGGCCTCCCCCCCCCCCCCCCGCCCCCCACCCCCCCCCCCCCCCCCCCCCCCCCCTCGCCTCCCCCCCCCCCCCCCCCCCCCCCCCCCACAGCCGCTCGGTCCTTCGGCACAACAGAAAGGCGGCGCACCGATGACCCGGGTGCTCGTCGTGGAGGACGATCCCCAGCTCGTCCGGGCCCTCGCGATCAATCTGAAGGCCCGTAAGTACGAGGTGGAAGCCACGGCCGACGGCGCCGCCGCCCTGCGGATCGCCGCCGCAACGCCACCGGACGTCGTACTGCTCGACCTCGGCCTGCCCGATATGGACGGCATCGACGTGATCAAGGCGCTCCGCGCCCGGAGCCGTGTGCCAGTTCTGGTGGTCTCCGCGCGCCGGACCTCCGACGAGAAGGTCGCGGCGCTCGACGCCGGCGCCGACGACTACATCACCAAGCCGTTCAGCATGGACGAGTTGTGCTGGTGGACGAACTCGCCCACACCAATGTCCCGGGCGGCCGCAACGCCAAACGCCGGCAGGACGTCGAGGAGCTGCTCGCCGCAGGTATCGACGTCCTCACCACGCTCAGCATCCAGCACCTGGAATCGCTCAACGTCCTCGGCGCGGGGTTCCGGAGCGCGCCGTGACCGAGCCGGGCTTTAGCCAATGGTGCTACTGTCATTAGCACCATGCTGCTGAGACTGAACACCGCTGACGCCCGCCCCCTGCACGAACAGGTGGCGGGCGCGATCCGGCGCGCCATCGCCGAGGGGGAATGCGGGCCCGGCGACCGGCTGCCCTCGGCGCACGCTCTCGCTCAGGCGCTGGGAGTCAATGCCAACACCGTGCTGCGCGGTCTTCGGGCGCTGCGGGACGAGGGGCTCCTGGAGTTCCGGCGAGGGCGGGGCGTGACCGTGGCCGACGGGGCGGACCAGCGTTCCGCGCTCCTGGGCCGCGTCCGTGACCTGGTCGCCGACGCGGCCCACCTCGGGTACAGCAGGACCGATCTCATAGAGATGATCAGGGGGATTCAGTGAGCGACCGTGCGAGGCGTACGAATGGGGCCATGTGGGGTGCCGTCGGCTGGACGGCCGGGACCCTGGCTCTGCTCGTCGCGCTGCCGCTGGGCGCGAGCGGGCGGCTGCCCGAGCGGCTGGCGACCCACTGGGACGGCGGATCCGGTGAGCCCGACGGCTCCATGCCGCTGTGGGCCGCAACTTTCTTTCCGGCGCTGATCTGGGCGGGCATGGTGCTGGGGGTTGGGACAGCCGTGCGGAGGACGGTGGCCGGCTCCGGTGGCGCCCCCCGGGGATGGCCCGCCGTTGCGCTAATGTCCGGCGGTGTCTTCCTGATAGGTGCGCAGGCGTCTGTCGTACGCGCCAACATGGACCATACGGACTGGCACGACGCCGACCCCGTGACGCTCTGGGTCGTGGGCACCGGCATGGCTGCCGCAGCGGCAGGTCTGGCCGGCTGGCTGGTGATTCGCCGAACCCCCATGGTGGCGACTCCGTCCGTACCGGCCGGCCCGAGCATGCAGATCCCCGAGGGCGAACGGTTCGTGTGGCTCTCCCGCACCTCGAATCCGTGGCTCCACGCGGCCTCGGCCCTGACGGGGCTCCTGGCGACCGCTGTCGTTCTGGCCGCGGTGGGAGGTCTGACGCCCCTTCAGTGGGGGCTGGTCGCACCCTTCGCCCTGGCCTCCCTCACACTGCTCGGCTGCGCCTCCGTGCAGGCCCGGGCGAGTGACAAGGGCCTGGAGGTGGCCTTCGGCCCGCTGGGCTTCCCGGCCCGCCACTGGGCGGTCGAGGACATCGCGTCGGCCCGCGTCGAGAACCGCACACCGGCACAGGTCGGCGGCTGGGGCTACCGGCTGAGCGGGCTGGGGACGACCGTGATGCTGAGCAGCGGGGAGTGTCTCGTCATACGTAGCAAGGGCAAGGACTTCGCCGTGAGCGTGGACGACGCCGAACGCGGCGCCGCGCTCCTCAACTCCCTGAGCACACACCGCGCCGGGTGAGAACCGGTCCTGGCCGGTGTTCTCCGGCACCGGAACAGGATCTTGTTGAGATGGCCCGGTCGGGTGTGACCGGTGCGACGATTCGGCCGTGCAGAATGTTGCGAGCACTCGGCCGTGGATCGCCGCCCTGGCCGACGAGGTCACCAGGGCCGCGGCCGGTGGCGGACCGAATGACGAAGACAGCTGTCACCAGGTGCAGCCCGAGGTGGCTACGAAGACGATCGCCGCCGGCGTCTCGCAGTTCCCGTAGCGACGCCGACCTCAGCCTAGTGATCTCGCGGGCACAGGAGGCACCACCTGCCGGCACAGCTCCCACAACTCGTCCGGCACCATGCGCTCAACGATCCCCACGGCCGCAGGCTACCGAGTCCTTCTGCCGAGTCTGACGTCATTCAGCGGTCAGAGGCTGCTGAGCAGGTCGTCGAGTGGGGCGGGTACGCGGTCGGGGTCGAGGGCGTCGACGAGGACCTGGCCGTAGCGGATCTTGCGCCCTTTCTTCGTTCCGAGGAAGCGCCGCAACTGCTGCTGTGAGGTGCGGCCCCGCTGTGCGGGCTGGCGCAGGAAAGTCTGCAGCGCGCGCAGGTCGCCCTCCGCCCGGACGAGCTTTTCCACCCGTGTCACGCCCAGCGCCCGGATGAGCTCGTCCTCCAGATCCGCCGCGCATACGAAGAACCCTCGCTGTGCTGCACCGGCCCGCTCCAAGCCGCGGGCATAGTAGGGACGCTCCGCCTCGTCGCACAGTCCCGTGAGGCGGAGGCCCAGGCCGGGAGGCCCGAGGAGCTGGGCGAAGCGCCCGACGCTCATCGCACCGCCCATCGGCAGGACGCAGACTCCTTCGGCCGCCAGGTTCCGGCCGCGGCTCGCGGCCAGCGCGCTGACCGCTGCGACGTCGCTCAGCCCTTCGAGCAGGACGGCTGTCCGGACGGGCAGCCGCGCGGCCAGCTCGCGCGCGGGGTCGCCGGGGCCACCGGCCGCCCACTCGATGACCGCCTCCCGGAACTCCCCCATGTCAGCCATGAGAACGAGTCTCCGCCCTGTCCGGCCACCACGGCAGGGAATTTCCGCCGCGCGTCGATCGGCGGTGCGCAGTCGGGCCCGACGGTCCGCACGAAGAAGGAAGCGCGCCAGGTGCAGCCCGGGGCGGCCACGAGGATGACCGCCGCCGGCACCTCCCGATCTCCGTCTGCCGTCGGCCGCCGCCCCGCGGCCGTGAAGGCGGCTCCCGAACCACTCGCTGGAAGAGCTCCCGCAGCTCATCCGGCGCCATGCGCTCCGCGATCCCCGCAGCCGCAGGCCACCGGCTTCACCTCCGCCCTGAGTCAGTGTCCGTCGGTGAGGACCTCTCCGGCGGGCGCCCAGTAGCCGGCAAGCTCCCCGGCCGTGATCCGGAGCATCGTCCTTCCGTTGACCACCGCTCTGCGGTCGAAGGGCATGGCGGTCGGTCGGGTGAATGTCACCGTGCGCGTGCTGCCGACGTTCCCGTTCACGCCGAATCGACAGCACGTCACGGGCGTGCCGACGCGGAAGGTCAGCGTTCGCTCGGGCCGGTAGACGGTGGGCAGGTACTCGCCGAGCAGGAAGGCTTTCGGGTACGCCTCGCCGGCCCACCAGCCTTCGTAGGCGCCCGCGGCGATCCGGTACGCCACTCCGCGGCCCTTGATGCGCCGGCGCCGGTTCGCCGGCACCTGAGTGGACCGGGAGAAGGTCACGGTCCTGCGGGCGAGCTCGGCGTCGGCCTTCGAGGCGACGTAGTCGCCGTCCGCGTCGGTGTCGTACCGGTACAGAGTGTGCGCACCCGCGGCGAACGCGACAAGGGAGCCGGCGGGCAGGAACCCGGAGGGGAAGTCGTCGGTCAGCAGATCGGTCATGTGGGCGAAGCGGGGGTTGCCCGTCTGCCAGTACAGCTGCCGGTACGAGTTGATGTGGTGCTGGTGGTACGACAGCGTCGGAATCCGGTGCGTCCGGCAGTAGTACGACGCCCAGCGCCGGTTCCGCAACGTCGGGAAGTAGTGGTCCATGGTCGTGCACGCGCCGTCGTACAGCCGGGCCGCCTGGGCGTTCCCCGTCGCCCGGACGTAGTCCCAGAGCCCGAACATGGCGAAGAACATCCCGTTGTACGTGTAGTCCGACGTGCCCGGAGCACTGATCGGGTACAGCTGGATCCACAGATAGCCCGCGCTGTCGCGGTTCACCACCCATGGACTGCCGTCGTCACCGCGCAGCAGAGAGACGAACGCGCCGTCGGCGGCCGCCCGGTAGAGGGTGCGGTCCGCCGCGGTCACGCAGTCGAGCTCGGACAGCTGGATGAAGAGGCTGATCGCCTCGCCCTGCGCCATCCCGGAGTACCACGGTGCCCGGTAGGAGATGCCGTGGCCGCTGAGCGTGAAGTCGAACGGGAACGGGAAGTACCACGCGCCGCGTGCCTCCACCCGGGTGTCGATCAGGCGCTGCGCCTGGGCCTTCGCACGCGTGACGAAAAGGGCCCTGCGCGCCGGGTCCTTCTCGGTGCGGTGGCTGGTGATGCAGCCGAGTCCGAACTGGATCTGGGTGACCGGCTGGTTGTACCCGGCCGCGGTTCTGCTCGGGCGGTACATGATCACGCCGGCGGGGTCCAGGTAGGTGTGCTCGGTGTCCGGGGTGATCCTGGCCCAGCTCGTGGGCCGGTCGCGCCAGGGGCGCATGGACTCGGGCAGACCCGGCAGCGCCGCGTAGCCGGCCGTATGGAACGCGAACGGCAGCTTGGTCGGGACCCTGTCCCGTACGGCCTCGGGGACGGGGTCGTGCTGCGCGTGCGGGATACGGACCGACGGGCCCGGCCGGCTGATCACGCCGTCGGCGAGCTGGTCCGGGAGCGGCGGTGGTGGGGGATCGACGGCGCCCTTGCCCGGCAGGCTCAGCGCCACGGACCTGGGCACGCCCCGAGGGACGTCGGTCGCCCGGGGGGTACAGGCGCCGACGAAAGCAGCGCTGATTGCCGTGCCGAGCGCCGTGCTGCCCGCGAGGTGGACGAACCGTCTGCGATCCAGAGCGGAACGGCTGTTGTCAGCCATGCCTGAGCTCCCAGGGAAGGCCAGCGATGGCTTGGATCCTAGGGTGAGGCCGGATGCGATACGTGACGGCTCGCGCAAGCCGGGTCGGCCGACTCGGCCGGATGCCAGGGCCGGCCTCCCCGGCCATCACGCGGTTGGCGGAGTGTGCCGCGCGAGTTCAGGGACGAACTGCTCCGCTCAGGGTGCGCAGGACGGTCGTGCCGGCGAGCACCAGCGCCGAGACCGCCGGACCCGCCCATCGCGTCAGGTCGCGCTGCAGGGCCGGGTCCACTTCGACGGTGACCCGGACGTATCCGCCAAGCACGGTGGTGAACTTGGAGGGCCGGTCGGCGGTGTCCTCTCCGCGCTCCAATGCCGCGCGGTACCTGTCCTTCCGCTCCGTCATGCCTCTTCCTCACGCTTGATGAGTTCGTCGGCGAGGTCCATGTACGCCGAGCCCTTCGCCCGGACCGGACTTCCGAACGACTGGGCGTACAACTCGAGCCGCGCGATCTGGGTGTCCAGCACCACGAAGCCCCGCTCGGTGAGCGCCTCACGAGCGTCGGCATCGGGGCCTGTGCGCGTGGCGTCGGGGCGATTGGTCCGATTCAGGAGGACTGCGGTGCGGGCCGGCTCGGCGCGCAGGGACTGCACGTCATCCATCTCGGAGCGGATGGGTGCCATGCGGTCGAGTTCGATGGGAGCGGGGGTCACCGGGACGATCCACTCGCTCGCGTACCTCATGATGCTGCGGGCGATGCGGGGATGGTCCTCCAACTGCGGTGCGTCGAGAACCACGGCCTGCCGATTGCCCAGGAAGTCGTTCACGCGGCGGTGTACGTCCCCCACCGGCAAGGCGATCACGGGAAACGGAAAGCCGTCGGCCAGTTCGCTCCAGCGCAGCGCCGAGGAAGCTGGGTCGCCGTCGACCAGAAGCGGCGAGTAGCCCGACTCATGGAGCGCGTGGGCCAGCCAAACGGCACTTGTCGTCTTGCCGACTCCAGGCTTGAGGTTTACAAAGACACAGCTCAGCGGCACGGGAGTCAACATAACGGGAGTGGTCGACCGGTTGCGTCCGGCGCGAGCGCGGAGCTCCGGCGATCACCCGTTAGCAGTCAGAAACCGCTCTCCTCCGCTCAGCTGGGCCACGCTACGTCCCGCGGAGGCAGGCGGCGGACTACCGGGGGAGGCGGGCTGGGGAGTCATGACCAGCAGGCAGCTTGATGTGGTCGATTCCATGCATTTGCAGTGTGTGTCATGGCGGTGGCCGATCAATTTCGGGCCCAGATCGGTCAACGGAGGTTCTGGTTCCAGCAAGGTCACATGGCGAACCCGAACTGACTATGCTCCCGTCGCGTGTTGCGCTGCACTCACAGCGAGTCACCAAACGCTGTGTTGCGCGCGGACGGAGCCTGGCCGCAGGGAGGCGTGACCACCGATGCGATCTCGAACCGACCCGTCGGGGGCACCCATCGGAACATTTGTGCTCGGCCGAGTGAAGTCCCGGCCGTTCCTGTCGGCGCACCGCACAACCCCCAGTCCACCAATTCCAGACTGTTTAGGGACCCCTCGATGGTTCGTGCAGGTTCAACCCCTAGAGCCCTGCCACGTGCAGTGGCTCCAGCATGGCTCATTCCCCCTGGTGTTCTGGCTGGGGCCTGCGGTATAGCGCTGATCTTCGTCCCCGCGCAGATACGCACGGCGGTTGCCTGGTGCGGGCTGGTCGCGGTCGTCCTGACGGCCATCACTTCGGCTGCGACGGCGCGCCGGGCGCGCTCGGCAGAGGCGGCCCGCCACGCGCGGGCGAGTGCCGACACAGAGCAGTACTACGCGCAACGCGAAGCCGCGCTGCTCGCGCGCTCGTCCGACCAGCGGGCCACCACTGTATGGCTCGCCGAAGAGCTCCTCCCCGCGGCCGTCGCCCGTCTGCAGAAGGGTGAGCCCGCTTCCGAGATCCTGCAGTCCGTCACGTTCGGCGAACATCTGGACAGCGACTTCGCCGAAGCGCTCCGGGCAGCTCTGCGGACACTCCTGGAAGCCGTGGAGGCCGAGGAGCGAACACGGGACTCCTCCCAGCGGGCACTGGTGGCCATCGCGCGCAGGGTCCAGGCGATCGTGCACCAACTCGCCAAGGACCTCCGCGACATGCAGATCCTCCACGGTACGGACATCGTGGTCTCCCATGGCCTGCAGGACATCGACCATCGCAATGCCCTGATCGGGCGCCTTGCCGCCAGCATCGCGGTACTGGGTGACGCCCGGCCCGGGCGCCAGTGGTCGAAGACGATCCCGCTGTACGACGTCGTGCGGGGGGCCATGTCACGCATCGTGGACTATCCCCGCGTGAAGCTGCAGTCGGTGACAGAAGTGGCTGTGATCGGCCAGGGAGCCGAGCCGCTGATCCACCTGCTCGCCGAGCTGCTCGACAACGCCACGACCTTCTCGCCGCCGCACACCCCGGTCGAGGTGACAGCGAGCGAGGTGCCTTCCGGTATCGCGATCGAGATCGAGGACCGGGGGGTCGGGCTCACCGAAGAGGTCCGGCAGCGCATCGACCGCGTCATGGCCCAGGCATCATCCGGCATCGATCTGGCCGACCTGGGCGGGGCGACGCAGCTCGGCCTGTCCGTCGTCAGCAGGCTGGCCCGCGAGAACGGCCTCGACGTCGACTTGCGCACCTCCGCGTACGGAGGAGTACGGGCCGTCGTACTCGTTCCGCGGCGCCTGATCACCACAGTTCGGCAGCCTGCCCCGACAACCCAACAGTTCGCGCCGAAGCACACGGGCGCACCGATCGTGCCGAGGCCGACGATGGCGCGCGATGCCGCAGCAGGTTCCGGCGAGGTCGAACGGACCGTCAACGGGCTGCCGCAGCGGCGACGCGAGTCGCCCGTCCCGACACCGGTCGTCCGCACGACCCCCCAACCCCCCGCTGCTCCGTCCACCTCCCGGGGAACGGCCGGCGTACCCCGGCAGCCGGGCCTGATGTGGGAGGCGTTCAGCGGAGAGAAGAAGCCGAGCACCGACCCTTCCATCCAAACCAGCGAGCCATCAGACGAGGGTGAGTAACCGTGCCGCCACTGCCCAACATGGACTGGATGCTCAAGGAGCTCGCGGCCAGCGTCCCGTACGTGCGACACGTGGTCGTGTTGTCGTCGGACGGACTGTGCATCGGTCAAGCGAACACGGAGACCGACACCGCTGACGCGATCGCCGCTGCCTGCTCGGGCATGCAGAGCCTGGCGAAGGCCATCGCGCAGAAGTTCCCGCACGGAGACGGCTCGACACGCATGGTCGGGATCGAAGTCGACGGCGGATACTTCTCCTTGATGGCGGCCGGACCCGGGGCCTATCTCGCCGTGCTGGCCGATGAGGAAGTGGACGCCGGGTTGCTGGGCGACCGCATGCGTACGCTGGTGGTCCGGATCGGCCAGCACATGACCAGCCCGCCTCGTGATGACGTCGGGCAGGCGATGTGACGTCAGAGAACCAGGACGCATGGGATGAAGGCAGTCCCGTGCCGCTCTATGTCATCTCCGGTGGCCCGGGTTCCTCGGCCAAGGCCTTCAACCTGGTCACCCTCATCGCATCGAGGTCCGCACCCGACCCCGGTATGCAGCCCGAGCAGGCGGCAATCCTCACCATGTGCCAGTACCCGCTGTCCGTGGCCGAGCTGTCCGCGCATCTGAGTCTGCCGTTCAGCGTCGTCACGGTGCTGCTCTCCAAGCTCGTCGACAACGAGCGAGTCGAGGCCATTGCTCCCGTTCCTGTCGCGGCGGTCCCCGAACTTGGCCTTCTGGAGGCGGTGATCCATGGACTACGCAAGCTCTGACACACCCGCCGCCGGCCCCCGCAGCACGGACGTGCTGCTGCCGCACGGCGCCAGGGGAGTCAAGGTGGTGATTGTCGGCGGCTTCGGGGTCGGCAAGACGACCATGGTCGGGGCGGTGAGCGAGATCCCGCCACTGACCACCGAAGAAACCATGACTCAGGCCGGCGTCGGGATCGACGACAATCCCGGTGCGAAAGGCAAGAACACCACGACCGTTGCCCTGGACTTCGGCCGCATCAGCATCAACGAGCAGCTGATCCTCTATCTCTTCGGCACGCCGGGACAGGAACGCTTCTGGTTCCTGTGGAACGGCATCTTCGAAGGCGCGCTCGGCGCCGTGGTCCTCGTCGACACCCGGAGCATCGAGGTCTGTTTCGAGATCATCACCCGCCTGGAAGACCGCCGCGTCCCCTTCGTCGTGGCCGTCAACTCCTTCCCCGAAGCCCCGAAGCACCCGATACCTGCCCTGCGCACTGCTCTGGCCCTCAACGAATCCGTGCCCATCATCACCTGTGACGCACGCGACCGGTCGTCCAGCCGCGACGCCCTGATCTCGCTGATGGGTTACCTGTGCACCCTCGCCGCCGCTCAGGAGTCCGTATGACCGTCCCACCCTCTGACCGCACCACCACAGAACCGGGGCTCACCCCGCCCCCGGGTTGCCCGGCCCATACCGCCACGGGAGCCGACGGAGTGACCCGGCTCCATGGCGCCGCCGCCGCAACCGACCCCATGGGCCTGTACGAGAAGTTGCGTGCGGACCACGGTCCGGTGGCGCCCGTCCTGCTCGACGGAGACGTACGTGCCTGGCTCGTCCTCGGGTACCTCGAGAACCGCGATGTGGCCAGCCGCTCCACCCAGTTCTCCCGTGACCCCCGCACCTGGCACGGCTGGAACAGTGGCGAGATCGACCCCACCACCTCGCCGCTGGTGCCGATGATCGGCTGGCGTCCCGACTGCGTATGTGCGGACGGCGAAGAGCACCAGCGCCTGCGCGGCGCGGTCACGGCCAGCCTCGACCAGTTCGACCAGCGCGGGATCCGCCGCCACATCACCCGCTTCGCACACCAGCTGGTCGACGACTTCTGCGAGAGCGGCAAGGCGGAGCTGGTCGGTCAGTTCACCGAGCACCTGCCCATGCTCGTTCTCACCCACCTGCTCGGGATGCCGGACGAGTACGGTCCCAAGCTCGTGCATGCCGCCCGGGACCTCTTCAAGGGCACCGAAACGTCGCTCAAGAGCAACGCCTATGTGCTGGAGACCCTCGAGCAGCTCGTCGTCGCCAAGCGCGCCCTGCCCGGGCAGGACATCGCATCCGTGCTGATGTCCCACCCGGCCGGCCTCAGCGACGAGGAGGTGCAGCACCACCTGCGGCTCATCCTGCTCGCGGGCTATGAGACAACCGCCAATCTCATGTCGAACGTGCTGCGGATGGTGGTCACCGACCCGCGGTTCCGCGGGTCGTTGGCCGGCGGCCAGATGACCTTGCCCGAAGCAGTGGAGCAGGTGCTCTGGGACGAGCCGCCGTTGATGGTGTGCCCGGGCCGCTGGGCCACCGGTGACACCTCCCTCGGAGGACAGGAGATCAAGGCGGGAGACATGCTCCTGCTGGGCCTGGCCGCCGGGAACGTCGATCAGGCGGTCCGCCCGGATCCCTCGACCCGCGTGCACCACAACCGCGCGCACCTGTCCTTCAGCGCAGGCGCCCATGAGTGCCCTGGCCAGGACATCGGCCGTGTCATCGCCGACACCGGCATCGACATCCTGCTCACCCGGCTTCCCGACATCAGCCTGGCCATCCCCGAGGAGGAGCTCAGCTGGCGCTCCACCACCTGGGCCCGGCATCTGACGGCACTGCCCGTGAAGTTCGCTTCCCGTGCTCGGGAAACCCATGATCTGCCGGCACCGCTGCCGGCCCCGCCCTCGCCGAGCAGCGGTATGCCGACGGCACCTCAATGGCCGGTGTCCGAACGCGAGTTGGTGCACCGACCCGTACCCCGCGCCGCGTGGCGGGCGTGGCTGAGACGGTTCCTGCGGAGGCGGTAGGCCTCGCAGGTCGCACAAGAACCGAGCACCACGGCCGAGGGGGCTGCCGGACAGGCATGTGTCGGCAGCCCCCTCAGAGCCGGGCGGGCACGGTGACGGTGGAAGTCCGTTGCGCCGGGAACGGACCGTCCTCAGGGGCGTAGCGGGGTGCCCCGGAGTACCAGGCATGGAGGCCGGAAAGGAAACTGCGAGCTCCCCGGAGCCACGCCTCCAGCTCGATCCGTTCGCATCGGTTCAGCGCGGCTCGCCGGACGAGCGGGGGCAGTTCGCTCTGTATGAGGTGCTCGAAGTGGTGGAGTCGGGCGGTCACCAGATCGGCGGCGGTATGCATCGCCTCCTGGACGGTGATGTCCAGGGATGTGGCGAGGACGATGACGAGGTTGTTGACGTCGTGTTCGTCATGGACTTCCCGATGATAGGAGGCGATGTCGTTCGCCAGTCCCATGTAGTCCATGAAGGCGTCGAGCAGAGCGGCGACGGTCCGGCTGTGCCGGATCCGCTCAGGGATCCGTGCGCCGGTGGAGAGTTCGACAGAATAGGGGGCGGTGTAGGCGGCGAAGCTTTCACGGCGGAACTGGACGTACTCGATGAGGTCCGGGACGCGGCCGACGCGGCTGTTGGCCAGTTCCTGAACTCCCGCGTCGATGTACTTTGCCAGGGCCCGGTTGAGCCCGCCACGCCAGTGCGCCAGTCTCGGCGGGAACAGGCGTTGCTGGAGGTCGGCCATTCCCCTCTCGACGGCATTGGCGGGCTCCGGCAACCGGGCGCCCGGCTTCGACGGCAGGAAGGCATGGAGACGGGCGGTGAAGATCTGTGCGCCTGCGAGGTCGCGCGTCTGTTTGAAGGTGGAGGCGAAGTAGTCGTCCCAGGCCAGGGCCCAGAGGTTGAACCGGTGATTGAGCCGGAGGTCGGCGAGCGAGGCGTCAGGAAGAGCCCAGGCAGTCAGCTGGTCGACGGCCATGGCGTGGAACTGGGTCAGGGTCCAGATCGCCCCGCGGGCCGAGGATGCTTCGTCGCTGTCCAGCATGCCCATCTCTCGCGCCCATGTCTCGGTCTCCTCGTGCAGGGCCGGCAGGTACGGATTGACCCGCACGGGGTATGACATCTGCAGTATGGGGAGCTTGATGGTCTGCACTCTCATGGGATCCCTGCTTCCCTTTCGGCGCACATCGGTGTGTGGTCCACAACTGCGAGCGGCCCTGCTGTTCGAAGGCAGCTCGCCTTGCCCTTCTCAACTCGCCTTTCTGAACTCACCTCGGGCAGAGTGCGATCACGCCCGTGGACGGCACGTCGGAGCGGCGCGTCGCAGGCGCCCCGGCAAGCAAGCCCTGAGCGGTTACAGGGGGCCGGCGGAGCCCGCGTGCAACAAGCGAGGACGTGAACGCGCTGTACATCGGGGACATCGTGAAGGCGCACAGCGCTTGGCTGATGCTGCCCCTGCTCCCGCGCACTCGCCAGGATGCCGCGCGAGCACGACGAGCAGACCGCCGGAGTCCCGGCGCCGTGGTGATACGAGCCGTTGGCGCCCCGTCACGAGCCCAAGATCATACCGTGGCGGGTCTCTGGCGTATCCGGGTCAAGCCCCTTGATCGGGGCCTGGAAGGGGATCGCGAATGTCAGCTCCTGGGGCATCGTTTCTCCCTCCGAGACGGCCCATTGGTCGACGATCCACTACTGCCACGGGGACGGAGGCCGGACCGTTCCCGTCCTTTGGCGTCCCAAACCTGCCCACCCCGGCCGATCCACAACCCCGCGCAGCTGTGCTCGGCCGACGATCAGGGCAGGTTTGTACGGAAAAGAGGGATCCTTCTGGGTCGGCGTGGCGCAAATTTCGATCCGAATGCCGGCCATGATCGAACACTGATCGCCAGTCGGCGTGCCTCCGCCGCGCTCCAGAAGCAAGACGACCGCGCTGCGGCCGATCCGGCCGCCGCCGGCACAGGAGACCGTCGTACGGCGATGCGGGACGTCATCGGCGCCTCAACTGGGGTGACTCGCGGTAGCCCCGGCGAATGACCAATGTCAAGAGGTGTGACGCTCACGAATGTTTAACGAATCGCTGATTTTTACGCCGTCTTGGTGTCACAGTGACTGAAGAGGCTGGAGTTACTGACCAGTTGGACCAACTGTCGGGTGTCGAAGTCGGGAGGGACCGTGACACGGCGAAACGCAGCACCGTACGCGCTTGCCGCGCTGTGCACCCTGCTGCTGGCGGTCCTTGCGCACCGCCAGGCACCCGTATTCGCCGCCGGGGGAGGGGAGTCGAGCGCAAGCAGCACTTCCCAGAACGCCGACTCCTCACCCGAGGCACCGAGCGAATCCGACCCGGCCGACGGACCCGGCTCACGCGGCTCACCCGCCGACTCGTCCCCGGACGATCCGAATCCCCTGGACACGCCACCCCCCTCATGCAACGGCGGCCGGCCCAACAGGCCGCCGCCCGCCCAGGCTCCGCCCACAGGCGATCGCCCCACATCGGCCCCCACGGGTGACGGCGGCTCCGCCGCCTCCCCGGCGCACGGGGCGCCACTTCTCGGTCCATCCGAACAGCGCCCGGCACGGCCCGCCGTGCTGCAGGTGTTCCGCCTCTGATCGATGCGTCGAATCCGCACGGCCCTCAACACGTACCTGCGATCCGATCCGACATGACGGCTCACCACCGCGCGCCCTGGCGCGCTGGAGGAAACACCCCCATGCACATGCTCATGAAGAACGCCCGCGCCTTCCGGCACCGGGCCGCCGCCCAGGCCGAGGAGTTCGGCCGCCTCGCGGACGGTCAGTCCCCGCAAGCGTTGTTCATCACCTGCTCCGACTCGCGGGTGATCCCATCGCTGATCACCGGGGCCCGCCCCGGCGAGCTCTTCGAACTCCGCACGGCGGGCAGCATCCTGCCCGAACACGACCCCGACCGGCACTCGAGCGAGGCGGCGACCATCGAGTACGCGGTGGAAGTGCTCGGCGTCGCCGACATCGTCGTCTGCGGCCACTCCCACTGCGGTGCCGTCGGCGCGATGGTGCGCCGCGAAGACCTCTCCGCCGTCCCCGCGGTCCGCGGCTGGCTCGAGAGTGCGTCACCCCCGCCCCTCTTCACCGACACGTCGTCCCCCGCCGTCGCCGAGGCCGTCCAGCACCATGTGCTGCGCCAGCTCCGGCGGTTGGGCGACTACCCCTGCGTCGCCCGCCGGGCCGCGGACGGACGACTGAGGCTGCACGGATGGTTCTACGAGATAGACACCGGCTCCGTGCTCGTCCACCGGCCGCACGACGACGCGTTCCTTCCGCTGTGAGCGCCGCCGACACCCGCGAGCGCGGGAACCGCGGGCGCCACCGGCGGGCCGCGGCCCAGCGCGGTGAGCGACCCTCCGCCTCGACGCTGCGAGCGGATCTCACCGCGTCCGTCGTCGTCTTCCTCGTCGCCCTGCCGCTGTGCGTGGGCGTGGCCGTGGCCTCCGGCGTCCCGGCGGAACTCGGCCTGGTCACCGGCATCGTCGGCGGGCTCGTCACCGGGCTGCTCCCCGGAAGCAGTCTCCAGGTCAGTGGACCGGCAGCGGGGCTGACGGTTCTCGTCCTCGAAGCCGTCAACGAATTCGGACTCGCGGCCCTGGGCGTCTTCGTCCTCACGGCGGGCGTTCTCCAACTGGTCATGGGCGCACTGCGGCTGGGCCGCTGGTTCCGCGCCATCTCCATCGCCGTGGTGGAAGGGATGCTGGCCGGGATCGGTCTCGTGCTGATCGCCGGTCAGCTCTACGCCATGGCCGACGCGAAGGCGCCCGGCTCGGGCCCGGCCAACCTGATGGGCCTGCCGGAGCTGCTCATCCATACGGCCCGCTCACCCGAAGCGCTGACGGCCTTCGGTCTCGGCGCGGGCACCGTCGTGCTGATGACGCTGTGGAAACAGCTGCCGCCGAAGGTCCGAGTGGTCCCCGCACCGCTGGCCGCCGTCGCTCTGACCACCTCCGTCGTCGCGCTGTTCGGGCTGTCGGTGAAGCGCGTCGATGTGCAGGGGCTGCTGGGCGCGATCCGCCCACCGTCCCTCGACGACCTCGGCAGCATCACGAACGTCGGAGTGGTCGGGGCGATCGGCACGGTCGTCGCCATCACGCTCATCGCTTCGGCGGAGAGTCTGTTCAGCGCCGCCGCGGTCGACCGGCTGCACAGCGGACCCGGTACCGACTACGACAAGGAGCTGATGGCGCAGGGCGCGGGCAACGCCCTGTGCGGAGCCCTCGGGGCGCTGCCGATGACCGCCGTCATCGTGCGCAGCGCGGCCAATGTCCAAGCGGGTGCCCGAACCAAGGCGTCGCGGGTGCTGCACGGCGTATGGCTGCTGCTGTTCGCGGCGCTCGTACCGGCCGCGCTCGGCCTCATACCGGTCGCCGCGCTCGCGGGCATCCTGGTGTACTCCGGCTGGAAGCTCGTCCCGCTGAAGGCGCTCGGGCCGCTGTGGCGCGAGCACCGCGGGGAGGCGCTGATCCTGGTGGCGACCGCGGTCGCCATCATCGCCACCAGCATGTTCGAGGGCGTGCTGGCCGGGCTGCTGCTTGCCGTCGCCAAGACGGCCTGGGAGACGTCGCACGTCCACGTGCAGGTGGACGAAGGCTCCGACCGGAAGGGACCCGTGCGCGTGGTCCTCTCCGGCAACGCGACCTTCCTCCGGCTGCCCCGGATACTCGACACCCTCGAAGCACTGCCGAAGGACCGGCACATCGAGCTCGACCTGCTCGATCTGCGGCATGTCGATCACGCGTGCAGCACAGCCCTCACCAACTGGGCCGACCGGCACAACAAGGAGAAAGGAGAGGCGCGTGTGCTGATGCCGTCGGCCTGAAGCGCCTGCGCGTACGGCTCGGGCCGTACGGCGCCCTGCCGACTCGACCACCCCATCCAGCCGTAGCCGTGTGAAACGGCGAGGGTGCCCCGTGAGGACGGGGCACCCTTGGCCGGCGTGGCGGGGTGCTGGAGGTTGCGAGGGCCCTGGTCTCACCGCCTCACCCTCTCCGCGCCGGGCTATTGCCGCTGAAGCCAGTCCCGGTAGTGCGTGGGGGCCAGGTCGGCGTCCTTCGGCGCGGTCAGCACGTCCCCTGTGACCGCGGCGAACATGCCCGCCTGGTCGTCGGTGACCACGTGGCGGCCGTCGGGGCGAGCGGCCAGGGTGATCCGGCCCAAGTCGTCGAGAGAGAAGACATCGGGGCCCGCGACGTTGCGAGTGCCCTGCAACGGGCTGCCGGAGGCCGCCTTCGCGACCGCCGCGGCGACGTCGGAAGAGGCCATCGGCTGCACGGGGGTGGAAGGCAGGCGGACGGTGTCACCGTCGGTCGTCCAGGACATGATCGCTTCGACGAACTCGAAGAACTGCGTGGCTCGCACGATCGAGTACGGCGTCGGCGCGGCCTTGAGGGCGTTCTCCTGGGCGACCTTGGCCCGGTAGTAGTCGAGTTGGGGCACTTGGTCCGTGCCGACGATCGAGAGAATCACATGGTGGCGGACGCCTGCCGCCTCCGCCGCGGCCCCGACGTTGTTCATCGACGTTTCGAAGAAGGCGATGGAGGACTCGTCGAACGCGGGGGAGTTCGTCAGGTTGATCACCACATCGGCGCCCGCGAGAACCTGGTCCAGGCCCTTGCCGCTGATCACGTCGACCCCGGTGGACAGCGAAGCGGGTACGACGTCGTCGCCGGCCGCTCTCAGCTGTTCGACCACCTGTGTGCCGATCAGGCCGCTTCCCCCCAGGACTGTGAACTTCATGACGCACCCTTCGTCGCGTTGGTGAGATTCCCGAGGACGTCCGGGGCGGGATTTCCATCCGTTGCACACGGAGGCAGTGGGTACGAATCGGACCGGCCGCTCCGAGTCGAGCGCGTGGGGCCGTCTGTCGTGGCGCCCCGGCGCTGCTCTGTTGTGCCTGCCGACCGCGGTCGATCGATGGCCCGCGGATCGAAATGACCCCTGCGTCCACCGTACGCCCACAAGGGCAGCGCGGGGCGGCGCGGCAGACGCCACATCCACGGCTCGGTGCAGGGGGCGCCGAGTGTGCGCTCTGTCATCACATCCTTACGCTGCGCTTGGCGCGGCTCGGGTGGCGAATCCGTCACAACCGCATGCCAACCCCTCGCCGCGTAGTCTTCTTGGTATGCCCGTCCGTGCCGTCGGCACCCGGGCGGACGGTGATCATCGGTTGCCTGACCCGCGTGACGAGGCGACATCCGGGCTGCTCAGGCTGGTGCTGCCACCTGTGGCGCGGTCGATCGGCTCTCCGTATCGGTGCCGAAACCGGAGGTGGCGTGATGGCGAACAATGAACCGGTCGCCAATTCCCCTGAGAATCAGGGGTGGCGATCCGAGGCCTGGAAGACCGCAGTCACCGTGATCCAGGAGGCGAAACCACCCTCCGTTCCGGAGGGTGCACACGCCATGACGGTGCTTGTCGAGTTTCCCCCCGGCGACCCCGGCACACCTCCGCACCGGCACTTCGGACCGGCCTTCGGCTACGTGCTGGAGGGCGAGATGCTGTTCGAGCTCGAGGGAGAGCCGGAGCGGGTGATCCGGGCCGGAGAGGCGTTCTGGGAGCCCGGAGGCGACGTGATCCACTACCAGGACGGCAACAATCGTACGGACGTACGGAGTCGGTTCCTCGTCACGATGATGTGCGAGCCCGGCAAGCCCATGCTCGTCCTCGTCGACGAAGAGGAACTGCAGCAGCGCAAGGACAGGCGAGCTCCGCGACCGTCCTAGGCCGTGTCTGACAAATCCCGCCTGGCGTGCGATGCCCGGCACGCACTCCCCCGTAGCCCTTCGGGCACGGGAGGTGCCCCCACGCTGCGTTGTCGGAGTCATCCAAGTACGTCCAGTACGAGGATGGTCCTCCGCCTTGCGATTGCACGCACCGGACGCCGCGCGCCCCGCCCTGCGGGCGGACAACGCTATTTGTCGGACACGACCAGGAGACACCGCAGAGTTGGTCGGGCGGGCATCCCGCGAGGACCATCGCGAAGCCGGTTCTTGATGCGGCCACCCGCCACGGTGCCGTCGAAGCTCTCGCCGGTCGGCGATCGCGTACGGCCATGGACAGGTACGCCGGCTGCGCGTGGTCGACGGCGCTCGCTCCCTCCGACCTGACCTGACCTCCCTCGACGCTTGAAAACCGTGCCGGCGCCTGCTCGGGCGTGACGTAGCTCCCGTCGGCAGGAGATCGACGCCACCGCTACTGATCGGTACCGTCCACGGGAACAGCGGATGCCGATCCCGGCAGCCGGAATGACATCGCCACCTTGAGGCCGCGTGCCCGCAACACGACAGGGGACTTTGATGTTCCGCAAGGTATTGGTCGCCAACCGGGGCGAGATCGCTATCCGCGCCTTCCGCGCGGCGTTCGAGCTCGGCATCTCCACCGTGGCCGTGTTCCCCTACGAGGACCGCAATTCGCTCCACCGGGCCAAGGCGGACGAGGCCTACCAGATCGGCGAAAAGGGCCACCCGGTGCGGGCCTATCTCTCGGTCGACGAGGTGATCAAGGCCGCGCGCAAGGCCGGTGCCGACGCCATCTACCCCGGATACGGCTTCCTGTCGGAGAACCCCGACCTCGCCGCCGCGTGCGCCGAGGCCGGGATCACCTTCGTCGGGCCGCCCTCTTCCGTACTGCACCTCACCGGCAACAAGGCCCGCGCGGTGGCGGCCGCCCGCGAGGCCGGGGTTCCCGTACTGAAGTCGTCCGAGCCGTCCACGGACGTGGACACGCTGGTCGGCGCCGCCGAATCCATCGGGTTCCCGGTGTTCGTCAAGGCCGTCGCCGGCGGCGGCGGACGAGGAATGCGGCACGTCGAACGGCCCGCCGAGCTGCGGGAGGCGATCGACGCGGCGATGCGCGAGGCGGAGTCGGCGTTCGGGGACGCCACCGTCTTCCTGGAGCAGGCCGTCGTCAACCCGCGCCACATCGAAGTGCAGATTCTCGCCGACGCCCACGGGAACGTCGTCCACCTGTACGAGCGGGACTGTTCGGTGCAGCGGCGCCACCAGAAGGTCGTCGAGATCGCGCCCGCGCCGAACCTCGACCCGGAGCTGCGCGCACGCATCTGCGCCGACGCCGTCGCGTTCGCCAGGCACATCGGGTACGTCAACGCGGGCACCGTGGAGTTCCTGGTCGACGAGCGCGGCAACCATGTCTTCATCGAGATGAACCCCCGTATCCAGGTGGAGCACACGGTGACCGAGCAGGTCACCGGACGGGACCTGGTGATCGGGCAGCTGCGGATCGCCGCGGGAATGACGCTCCCGGAACTGAACCTGACGCAGGACGACATCGTCCTCACGGGCACGGCCCTGCAGTGCCGTATCACCACTGAGGATCCCGCGAACGGTTTCCGCCCCGACACCGGCACCATCTCCGCGTACCGCTCCCCGGGCGGCCCCGGGGTACGGCTCGACGGCGGCACCGTCCACACCGGCGCAGAAGTGTCCGCCCACTTCGACTCGATGCTGGTCAAACTGACCTGCCACGGCCACGACTTCGCCAACGCCGCCCGCCGCGCACGGCGCGCGATCGCCGAATTCCGCATCCGCGGAGTCGCCACCAACCTGCCCTTCCTCGGCGCCGTGCTCGACCACCCCGGCTTCCGCGAGGGCCGTGTCACGACGAGCTTCATCGCCGATCACCCGGAGCTGCTCCGGGCACGCCCCTCGGCCGACCGCGGAAGCCGCATGCTCAGCTATCTCGCCGAGACGACCGTCAACCGTCCCCACGGCCCGCGTCCCCAGGTCATCGACCCGGCCGCCAAGCTCCCTCCCGCCCCACTGGGAAGTCCGCCCGCCGAAGGCAGCCGGCAGCGCCTCGCGGCACTCGGGCCGGAGGCGTTCGCAGCGGAGTTGCGCGCGCAGCGGGCCGTCGCGGTGACGGACACGACCTTCCGTGACGCGCACCAGTCCCTGCTGGCCACCCGGGTGAGGACGCGCGATCTGCTGGCCGTCGCCCCGTATGTCGCCCGCACCGCACCGGAGTTGCTGAGCCTGGAGTGCTGGGGCGGCGCCACCTACGACGTGGCCCTGCGCTTCCTCGCCGAGGACCCCTGGGAGCGTCTCGCGGCCGTGCGGGAGGCGGTGCCCAACATCTGTACGCAGATGCTGCTGCGTGGACGCAACACCGTCGGCTACACGCCCTACCCCGTCGAGGTGACCGACGCCTTCGTCGCCGAGGCAGCGGCGACCGGCATGGACATCTTCAGGATCTTCGACGCGCTCAACGACGTCTCGCAGATGCGTCCCGCCATCGATGCCGTACGGTCCACCGGCACCGCGCTGGCCGAAGTCGCCCTGTGCTACACCGCGGACCTGTCGGACCCGGCCGAACAGCTCTACACGCTCGACTACTACCTGCGCCTCGCGGAGCAGATCGTCGAGGCCGGCGCGCACGTACTGGCCATCAAGGACATGGCCGGCCTGCTGCGCCCGCCCGCCGCCCGCACCCTGGTCACCGCACTGCGCGAGCGCTTCGACCTTCCGGTGCACCTGCACACCCATGACACGGCGGGTGGCCAGCTCGCGACGCTGATCGCCGCGATCGACGCGGGCGTCGACGCCGTCGACGCCGCCGTCGCGTCGATGGCGGGCACCACCAGCCAGCCGTCCCTGTCCGCGCTCGTGGCGGCCACCGACCACACCGAGCGCGCGACCGGGCTCTCGCTCGACGCGGTCGGGGGACTCGAACCGTACTGGGAAGCCATGCGGAAGGTCTACGCGCCCTTCGAGTCGGGGCTCGCCTCGCCCACCGGGCGCGTCTACCACCACGAGATCCCCGGCGGGCAGTTGTCGAACCTGCGTCAGCAGGCCATCGCGCTCGGCCTCGGCGACCGCTTCGAGCTGATCGAGGACTGCTACGCGGCCGCCGACCGGATGCTGGGCCGGCTGGTCAAGGTGACCCCCTCCTCGAAGGTGGTGGGAGACCTCGCCCTGCATCTGGTCGGAGCAGGGGTCCAGGCGGCCGACTTCGAGTCCGATCCAGGCAAGTTCGACGTGCCGGACTCGGTGGTCGGATTCCTGCGCGGCGAACTCGGCGACCCGCCCGGCGGCTGGCCCGAGCCGTTCCGTACGCGCGCACTCCAGGGCCGCCCCGCGCAGGCCGAGAGCCCGACCCTGTCGGACGAGGACCTCCAGGGACTGGACCGGGACCGGCGGGCGACGCTGAACCGGTTGCTGTTCCCCGGTCCGACCAAGGAGTTCGAGGCCCACCGCGAGGCATACGGCGATACCTCCGTACTGCCCACGCAGGACTTCTTCTACGGCCTGGAGCCGGACACCGAGCACACGGTCACCCTGGAGGCCGGTGTCACGCTGCTGATCGAGCTGGAGGCGATCTCCGAGGCCGACGAGCGGGGCTTCCGTACGGTGCTGGCCACGCTCAACGGCCAGCTGCGCCCTGTGTCGGTGCGGGACAAGTCCGTGGCCACCGAGGTCAAGGCCGCGGAGAAGGCCGAGCGCGGCAACGACCGGCATGTCCCCGCGCCGTTCGCGGGCGTCGTGACGCTCCAGGTGGAGGAGGGCTCTTCGGTGTCGGCGGGTCAGACGGTGGCCACCATCGAGGCGATGAAGATGGAGGCCTCCATCACCGCCCAGTGCGCGGGCACGGTCGCGCGACTGGCGATCGGAAAGATCCAGCAGGTCGAGGCGGGCGATCTGCTCATCGAGATCGGCTGACGCCGCTTCGTGCGACGTGCGTTGGGGGCGGGCCGGGGGGGGGGTCCGGGACGGCCGCCCCGCCCCAGGAGGGGGGGTGGCTACGGACCCTGGCGGCGTGGGTGAGGACCGCGACCTCTACACCAAGCAGTCATGGGC
>NZ_JBWKDT010000003.1:391167-428698 GCF_056435785.1 Streptomyces sp. NPDC043870 | reverse complement strand
ATTTTTGGCACGCTGTTGAGTTCTCAAGGAACGGACGCTTCCTTCGTACTCACCCTCTCGGGCTTTCCTCCGGGCGCTTCCCTTCGGTGTTTCCAACCTTACCAGATTCTTTTTCCGTTCCGTTTCCGGTTCGGATTTCGTTTCCGGTGGCCGTTGGAGAGCCTTTTGCCTTTCGGCGTGTTCACTACGTTAGACCATTTCCCGGGCGACTCATAATCGAGCCGATCGAGTACTGAATTTCGGCATGCCGAAATCGCACCCGGTTGGGGTTGTCGTAGGTAGTGGATGGCCGCCTCGGGGGCTGTAGAACAGCAGTCCCTGTTCAAGCGGCTCGGGCTACGTTAGGCGTCTGACTAGGCAGAGTCAAGTTGACCTACGGCGTGGCGAGTGAGCCCGATATGGACTCACCGTGGGATCGTCCGTGATCCAGTAGCGCCAGGGGTGGTCGGCTCCGTCTCCGCCCACTCCCGTACGGGGTCCATTTCGTACCTGGTCAGGAGTGGGAGGCGTACCGGCGAGGATGCGCAGCGGGGCGTCGGGGCCGGCGCAGACGTCGGCGCCGTCGAGGGTGCGGTCGATGTCGAGGGCCGTGGCGAGGCGGGCCGGACCTTTGGCCAGTTCCTTGTCACTCCGGGCTGAAATCCTACGTTTGAAGGCGAGCTCCTTGCCCACGCGGATCTCACCCGCGCGCAGCAGGACACCGCTGGCCATGCCTTCGGGGCCGCACACCAGATTGAGGCAGTGCCACATGCCGTAGGTGAAGTAGACGTACGCATGACCGGGCGGGCCGAACATCACTCCGTTGCGGGCGGTTCGGCCACGGAAGGCGTGCGAGCCCGGGTCGGCCTCCCCCGCGTAGGCCTCTACTTCGGTCAGCCGGAGTTCGATGGGGCCGTCGTCCGCCAGACGTACCAGCGTGCGACCGAGGAGGTCGGGGGCGACGTCGAGGACCGGGCGGTCGAAGAAGTCCCGGGGCAGCGGCGTACGGTCGGGGCTCTCCATCATGGCGTCCGAGGGTAGCGGGGAACCGACTACCGTCGTCGCGCGTATGTAGGGGTCAGAACCGATAAGGAGTGAACATGGGCTTCAAGCGACTGCTCGCGAGCATGGGCGCCGGCGGTGCCTCCGTCGAGACCGAACTGACCGAGGCGAACGTCGTTCCGGGCGGGGTCGTCCAGGGCGAGGTGCGCATCCAGGGTGGCTCGGTGAATCAGCAGATCGAGGGGCTGTCCGTCGGTCTGCAGGCACGTGTCGAGGTGGAGGGCGGCGACCAGGAGGTCAAGCAGGACATCGAGTTCACCAAGCAGCGTCTCGGGGGTGCCTTCGAGGTGCAGGCCGGGGCGGTGCACGTGGTGCCGTTCGGGCTGGAGATCCCGTGGGAGACGCCGGTCACGGCGATCGCCGGGCAGCAGCTGCGGGGCATGAACATCGGTGTGACGACCGAGCTGGAGATCGCGCGCGCCGTGGACTCGGGTGACCTGGACCCGATCAATGTGCACCCGCTGCCGGCTCAGCAGGCGATCCTCGACGCGTTCATCCAGCTGGGCTTCCGCTTCAAGAGCGCGGACATGGAGCGCGGTCACATCCGCGGGACGCGGCAGCAGCTGCCGTTCTACCAGGAGATCGAGTTCTTCCCGCCGCAGCAGTACCGCGGGCTGAACCAGGTGGAGCTGTCGTTCGTCGCCGACGACCGGGAGATGGACGTCGTGCTGGAGATGGACAAGAAGCCCGGTCTGTTCAGCGAGGGCAGCGACTCGTACCGTGCGTTCAAGGTCGATCTGCACAACTTCCAGGGGACGGACTACGCCGCGTACCTCAACCAGTGGCTCGCGGATGTCGGCGGCCGCCGTAACTGGCTCTAGGGCTCTAGGCTCGGTGCCCGTAGGCGCGCAAGCGCAGGACTGCCGATTTCGGAGGTTCAGACGTGACCGAGGCGAAGAGGGCTCCGCTGCCTCATGACTTCCATCCGCCGGTGCCGTCGTTCACGGTGGTGAGCGACGACATCGAGCCCGGAGCTTTCCTGAAGGACGCCCAGGTCTACTCGGCGGGCAACACCTCGCCGTCGCTGCGGTGGGAGGGCTTCCCGGCGGAGACGAAGAGCTTCGCGGTGACGTGCTTCGACCCGGACGCGCCGACGGGCAGCGGTTTCTGGCACTGGGTGCTGTTCGACATCCCGGCCTCGGTGACCGAGCTGTCGGCGGGTGCGGGCAGCGGCAAGTTCGAGGGGCTGCCGGAAGGCGCCGTGCATGTCCGCAACGACTACGGGTCGAAGGACTTCGGCGGTGCCGCACCGCCGCCCGGTGACGGACCGCACCGCTATGTGTTCACCGTGTACGCGGTGGACAGCGAGAAGCTGGGTCCCGGCGACGATGTGTCGCCTGCGGTCGTGGGCTTCAATCTGCGGTTCCATGCGCTCGCGCGTGCCCAGCTGATCGGCGAGTACGAGAACCGCGGGTAGCTTTCCCAGGGTTCGTTTGTTGTTTGCCCGCTCCTGGTCTTGGAGAGATCAGGAGCGGGCATCTTTCGTTGTGCGCGGATATTGCGTTGTCCATCGCGGCGTGCCCGGCCAGAGTTGATCCAAGCCCAGAGCCCGCCACAAGGGCTGGGCCGGCACACGGGAGGTGGGCACAATGCGGGACACGCTGGTACTGAATGCGAGCTTCGAGCCGCTGTCGACGGTGACGCTCAACCGTGCGGTGGTGCTGGTGCTGCAGGACAAGGCCGTCGTCGAGCAGGCTCACCCCGGTCTCCGCGTGCGCGCGGCCGCTGTCGAGCTTCCGGTGCCCCGGGTGATCAGGCTCTGCAGATACGTACGGGTGCCGTTTCGAAGACAGGCGCCGTGGTCGAGACGGGGTGTGCTGGTGCGTGACCAGCACCAGTGCGCCTACTGCGGGAGGCGTGCGACGACCGTGGACCATGTGGTTCCGCGGTCGCAGGGTGGTGCGGACAGCTGGCTGAACACGGTGGCGTCCTGCGCCGAGGACAATCACCGCAAGGCGGACCGTACGCCGGAGCAGGCGGGGATGCCGCTGCTGCACGAGCCGTTCGTGCCGACTCCGGCGGACGCAATGCTGCTGGCGCTGCGGGTGGGTGAGCGGTCGGCACTGCCCGAGTGGCTGGCGAAGCACACGCCGCAGCCCGTCGCCCGGTCCGCGGCGTAGGAGCGGCGTAGGAGCGGAGGCCTACGCGGCGCGTATGTACATGGACATGTAGGCACGTAGGGCATGCGGAAGCCCGTCTCCTGGCGGAGGCGGGCTTCCGTGTGTGTCAGCTGTGTCAGCGCAGGACGAGCTGGACGAGGGCGACGGTGCCGACGGCGACGACAACGGTCCGCAGCACCACGGGTGAGAGCTTGCGGCCGACCTTGGCGCCGATCTGGCCGCCGATGGCGGAGCCGACCGCGATCAGCAGGACAGCGGTCCAGTCGAAGTCGGCGACGAAGAGGAAGAAGAGCGCGGCGACGCCGTTGACGATCGCGGCGAGGACGTTCTTGACGGCGTTGAGGCGCTGCAGACTGTCCTGGATCAGCATGCCCATGAGGGAGAGGTAGATGATCCCCTGCGCGGCTGTGAAGTAGCCGCCGTAGACGCTGGCGAGCATGATGGCGGCGAAGAGGAGCATTCCGCCGTCGGGGTGGGGGGCTTCGGAGCCGTTGCGCTCCCGTCGGCGCTGGACGGCCCGGGTGATCCGGGGCTGCAGGATCACGAGCACGAGGGCGAGCGCGACCAGGACGGGGACGACGGTCTCGAAGGCTGTCGAGGGCAGCAGGAGCAGCAGCATCGCGCCGCTGAGGCCGCCGATGAGCGCCGCGAGGCCGAGGCGCAGGACGCGGCTGCGCTGGCCGGTGAGTTCGGCGCGGTAGCCGATGGCTCCGCTGATCGATCCGGGTATCAGGCCGAGGCCGTTGGAGACCGTCGCGGTGACCGGGGGCATGCCGGTGGCCAGCAGGACGGGGAAGGTGATGAGCGTTCCCGATCCGACGATGGTGTTGATGGTGCCGGCGGCCGTGCCGGCAGCGAAGACTGCGAGTGCTTCCCAGATGGACAAGGCCATCTCCTCACATGATCGAGTGTCGCCTCCCCGCCATGAAGGTCGAGGGGCCGCACCGATCATGCACGACTGTGTGTACGTATCAGTCGATGGGGGGCTGCTCGCGTCGCTCCGTACCGCCGCCCTGCTGCGGGATGTTGCCGCCGCTGTTGCCGGACAGCGGGCCGCCGAAGCTGCCGATGGCTCCCGAGAGGCCCTTGAGCGCGTCGCCGATCTCGCTGGGCACGATCCAGAGCTTGTTGGCGTCGCCCTCGGCGATCTTCGGGAGCATCTGGAGGTACTGGTACGAGAGCAGCTTCTGGTCGGGGTCGCCGGCGTGGATGGACTCGAAGACCGTACGGATGGCCTGGGCCTCGCCCTCGGCGCGCAGGGCGGCGGCCCTGGCCTCGCCTTCGGCGCGCAGGATCGCGGACTGCTTCTCACCCTCGGCGGTCAGGATCTGCGACTGGCGGATGCCTTCGGCGGTGAGGATCGCGGCGCGCTTGTCCCGGTCGGCGCGCATCTGCTTCTCCATCGAGTCCTGGATGGAGGTGGGCGGCTCGATCGCCTTGAGCTCGACGCGGTTGACGCGGATGCCCCATTTTCCGGTGGCCTCGTCGAGGACGCCGCGCAGGGCCGCGTTGATCTCCTCGCGGGAGGTGAGGGTGCGCTCCAGGTCCATGCCTCCGATGATGTTGCGGAGGGTGGTGACGGTGAGCTGCTCGATCGCCTGGATGTAGCTGGCGACTTCGTAGGTGGCGGCGCGGGCGTCGGTCACCTGGTAGTAGATGACGGTGTCGATGTTGACGACGAGGTTGTCCTGGGTGATCACCGGCTGGGGCGGGAACGGCACGACCTGTTCACGCAGGTCGATCCGGTTGCGGATCGAGTCGATGAACGGGACCACGATGTTCAGCCCCGCGTTGAGAGTGCGGGTGTAGCGGCCGAAGCGCTCGACGATGGCGGCACTGGCCTGCGGGATGACCTGGATCGTCTTGATCAGGGCGATGAATACCAGCACCACCAGGATGACCAGAACGATAATGATCGACGGCATCGTGCTTCCCGTGCCCTTCGCTGCCGGATGAATCTGATGATCGAGTTTCCCAGACCACGGCCGGTCGTGTGAGCGGTTCGGTCACATGACCAACCCCGATCGGCTGACGGGCGCGGTCACATGACTACGGCGGTCGCACCGTCGATCTCCACCACGTCGACCTGCTCGCCGGGTTCGAAGGCCCGTGTGGTGTCGAGTGCGCGGGCCGACCAGATCTCTCCGGCCAGCTTGATACGGCCGCCGCCGCTGTCGACCCGTTCCAGGACGACCGCTTGACGGCCTTTCAGCGCGTCGACGCCGGTGGCCAGTTGGGGGCGCTGTGAACTGTGGCGCAGGGCGATGGGCCGTACGACCGCGATGAGTGCGACCGACACCGCGGCGAAGACCACCACCTGCGCGACCACGCCGAAGCCGAGACCCGCTGTGACGGCTCCGGCGACCGCTCCCGCGGAGAGCATGCCGAATTCGGGCATGGCGGTGAGTACCAGAGGAATGCCCAGGCCCACTGCCGCGATCAGCCACCACACCCACGCGTCGATGTCCACAGGGGCATGGTAGGACCGCGAACGGTCCCGCGGACAGGGCGCGATCAGCCGCGGAGGGTGCAGGAGGCGGCGATGGGGACCGCGGTCAGGAGAGCGGGAGTCCCTGGGCCGTCCAGCGCTCGCCGTTGCGCTCGACGACAAGCGGCAGGCCGAAGCAGCGGGAGAGGTTGCGGGCGGTGAGCTCGGTCTCCATGGGGCCGGCGGCAAGCACCTTGCCCTGGCGGATCATGAGGACGTGGGTGAAGCCGGGTGCGATCTCCTCGACATGGTGGGTCACCATGATCATGGAGGGGGCGTACGGGTCACGGGCGAGGCGGCCGAGGCGGCGCACCAGGTCCTCGCGGCCGCCGAGGTCGAGGCCGGCGGCGGGCTCGTCGAGGAGCAGCAGTTCGGGGTCGGTCATCATCGCGCGGGCGATGAGCGTGCGCTTGCGCTCGCCTTCGGAGAGAGTGCCGAACTTGCGGTCCAGGTACTCCGACATGCCGAGGCGGTCGAGGAAGGCGCGGGCGCGCTCCTCGTCGACGGCGTCGTAGTCCTCGTGCCAGGTGGCGGTCATGCCGTACGCGGCCGTGAGAACGGTCTGCAGGACCGTCTGGCGCTTGGGCAGCTTCTCGGCCATGGCGATGCCGGCCATACCGATGCGGGGGCGGAGGTCGAAGACGTCCACCTTGCCGAGCTGGTCACCGAGGACGCGGGCGGTGCCCTTGGTGGGGAAGAGGTAGCTGGAGGCGATGTTGAGGAGGGTGGTCTTGCCGGCGCCGTTGGGGCCGAGGATCACCCAGCGCTCGCCCTCCTTGACCGACCAGGAGACGTCGTCCACCAGAGCGCGTCCGTCGCGGACCACGGATACGTCCACCAGCTCCAGTACATCGCTCATGAGCGCGTTGTCTCCCCATGCAATCGTCGAGAGGTCTCGAGGGCCCTGTGCGCCTGTGAGCGCGGCTCCAAGGGAAAACCTACGCCACCGGTCGTGCGTGCCGGTCCCCCGGTCCGGTACCTAGGCTGGGTCCATGCTTTCGGAACCACGCTCAGGACGGCTGGCCGCATGGGGAAATGCCCTATTGGCCGGGTTTGTATCACCGGATGACGCGGTGCTGGCGATCGTCGGGGACGACGCCGTGCACCGTGTGGAGGGGTTGCCGGGTGAGGCGGGGCCGGTCGGGCTCACGCTGGCGCTGGGGCGGCTGCGCGGACTGGGGGTGCGGGGTTTCCGGGTCGCGCTGCCCGCCCCGGGCCATCCGCTGGGGCTCAGCGGTCCGCCGGCGTTCAACGCACGGGCGCTGGACGCGGAGGAGGCCGTCGTCTGCCACGGCGCCGCGTGGGGTCTGGTGCCGGAGGTGTACGAGGCGGGCCCGGACGGCGATGTGCATGTGGAGGTCGTCTGGCACTGCCTGCCGGTGCGGGAGGCTCCGCCTGCCGACGTGCCCTCGCTCGGGGAGGCCGAGCGGGAGCTCGCCGAGGGGCTGCGGGAGGCGACGGCGCTCCTGTCGAAGCTCGATGTGGCGGCGTCGGGTCCGGTCGCGGAGGCCGCGTTGGACGCATACCGGGCGCGGGCGGAGGCGAGTTCGGGCCAGGAGGTGCTCGCACCCGGATATCCGCCTCGCGCGGTACGGGTGCTGGAGCTTGCGCAGCGGATCGGGCTGCTGATCTCGCTGGCGTACGAGAACGGGCACGGCGGTGCGGTGAGCGCCTCGGAGATGGCGTCGCGGGGGGCGGCGCTGCGGCCTGTGGAGCGGGTGGCGCGGCGCGCTCAGGTGGCCGCGTACAACGCGTACGTGGAGGACCAGGAGCGCCGCAGGGAGGGCTGACGGGAGCGCTCGTGCCGGGTCCGTCGGGAGCGCCGCGGGGAGGGTCCGTCGGACAGGGCCCGGCGCAGCGCCCCCACGCGGTCGGCCGGTGGGTCGGCGGGTCGGTCGGCAGGTCGGCAGGTCGGCAGGTCGGCAGGTCGGCGGGGATGATGCGACCGGCCCCCGGGCGGAGCCTGGGGACCGGTGGTCACTGCGGTGCTGCGGAAGCCGACAGCGGGTGGTTCAGAAGTTGATGCCCTCGTTGCCGAAGGCCGGGTTGAGCGCCCCGATGACGTTGACGGTGTTGCCCACGACGTTGACCGGGACGTGGACCGGGGCCTGAATCAGGTTGCCGGAGCCGACACCCGGGGAGTTGACGGCGTAGCCGTCGGCGTGCGCGGAGGTGGCGGACGCGACACCGGCACCCGCGGCGATGAGGCCACCGGCGACCATGGAAACGGCAACGGCCTTCTTCAGGTTCTTCACTTCAGGATCCTCCTGGTCATCGCTGCGGCGGGATCGCCGCAGCACGCCATGGAGAACGCCGGCGGGCCGACCGGGATACGCCGTGTGGGCGACATACACACGACGGTATGAATCTCACACCGGAAGACGACGGTCCGGTTGGTCGTCAGGTTGACCTGCTGAAACGTTCTGATCAGCTGGTGAGTCCGTGCCGTACGGCCCAGAGCGCCGCCTGCGTACGGTCCGCCAGGTCGAGCTTCATCAGAATGTTCGACACATGGGTCTTCACCGTCTTCTCCGAGAGGACCAGGGCGCGGGCGATCTCCCGGTTGGAGCGGCCGTCGGCGATGAGGCCGAGCACCTCGCGCTCCCGCTCGGTGAGGGAAGTGCCCCTCCCCTGACCGGTGTTGGGGTCGTCCTGGGCGAGCAGCGCGCCCGCCACCTCGGGCTGGAGCAGTACATGGCCCGCGTGCACGGAGCGGATCGCGCCGGCGAGGGCTTCCGGGTCCACGTCCTTGTACACGTAACCGGACGCGCCCGCGCGCAGGGCCGGGACCACCGTGCGCTGCTCGGTGAAGCTGGTGACCACCAACACCTTGGCGGGGTTGTCGAGTTCGCGGAGCTTGCGCAGTGCCTCGATGCCGTCGGTGCCGGGCATCTTGACGTCCATGAGGATGACGTCGGGGCGGAGTTCCTCGGCGCGGGCGACGCCCTCGGCGCCGTCCCCGGCCTCCCCCACGACCGCTATGTCGTCCTGCACCTCCAGGAACGTGCGCAGTCCCCGGCGGACCACCTGGTGGTCGTCCACCAGCAGCACGCGGATCCTCGCCCTCGAACTGGGCGCAGCGTCAGCCACCGGGCACCTCCATCTCTATCGTGGTGCCCTTCCCGGGCGCCGATTCCACCGTGAGTGTGCCGCCGACGCCGCTTGCCCGGTCGCGCATCGAGACGAGCCCGAGGTGGCGGCCGGCCCTGCGGACCGTCGTGGGCTCGAAGCCCTTGCCGTCGTCGTTGACGCTGAGGACCACGCCTTGGCCGCGACGGGCCAGGGTGACGGCCACCAGCTCCGCGTCCGAGTGCCGCAGCGCGTTGTGCAGGGCTTCCTGGGCGACCCGCAGGAGAGCCTCCTCCTGGGCGGCGGGTATCGCACGCACCCCGCAGCTGTCGAAGGTGACCCGCGCGGTGTGGGCGCGGTCGAGGACCTGTATGTGCGTACGGAGTGTGTTGACCAGGCCGTCCTCGTCGAGGGCGGCGGGGCGCAGCTCGACCACCGCCGCCCGCAGCTCGTCGGCGGCCTCGGCGGCGAGGGTGGCGACCTGCTGCAGCTCACCCTTTGCGCGGACCGGGTCACGGTCCACGAGTGCGGCGGCGGCCTGGGCGGTCAGCCGGAGCGAGAACAGCTTCTGGCTGACGGCGTCGTGCAGCTCGTGGGCGAGCCGGGAGCGCTCCTCGGCGATGGTCAGCTCGCGGCTGCGCTCGTACAGCCGGGCGTTGGTGAGGGCGATCGCGGCGTGCTGGGCGAGTATCGACAGAAGCTGCTCGTCGTCCTCGGTGAAGCCGCATCCCCCGTCCGGCTTGGGGCACCTCTTGTTGGCGAGGAACAGCGCGCCGATCGTCTCCTCGCCGTCCTTGATGGGCAGTCCCAGGAAGTCGGACATGTCGGGGTGGGCGGAGGGCCAGCCCTCGAAGCGGGGGTCCTTCCGTACGTCCGCGAGGCGCTCGGGCTTCGCGTCCCTGAGCATCGAGGCGAGGATGCCGTGCTGGCGCGGCAGCGGGCCGATCGCCCGCCACTGCTCGTCGCTGACGCCGTCGACGACGAACTGGGCGAAGCCGCCGTGGTCGTCGGGCACGCCCAGCGCCGCGTACTCGGCGTCGAGCAGCTCGCGGGCCGAGGCGACGATCGTCTTGAGGACGTCGCGCATCTCGAGATGCCTGCTCATCGCGAGGAGAGCGGTGCTCACGGCGGCGAGGCCGGAACTCGGTCGATGGCTCATGGGATCACCGTACCGGCGGGTGTGACCGTGCGTATCGGCCTGTGGACGACGGCCGGTCAGGACTCGGGACGTAGGTCGAAGGGCCTTGGTGGGTCCGGGCCGGGGGACGAGGCGGCGGGCGACGGCCCGGATCCACTCTGAGGGCAACGGCAACAGAGGGGATGGATGTCATGCCTGTCGCGATCATCACGGGGGCTTCGAAGGGTCTCGGGCGTGCGCTGGGCGCCGCGCTCGCGCAGCGCGGCTGGGATCTGGTGCTGGACGCGAGGACGGCGGCCGTGCTGGAGGAGGCCGCGGTCGAGCTGAAGCGGTACGGGACGCGGGTGGTTGCGGTGCCCGGGGATGTCACGGACGCCCGGCACCGTACGGATCTGGTGTCGGCCGCCCGGGAGCTGGGCGGGCTGGATCTGCTGGTGAGCAATGCGAGCGCGCTGGGCGCGCAGCCGCTGGTGCGGCTGGAGGAGCTGCCGCTGGAGGGGTTGCGGGCGGCGCTGGAGACCAATGTGGTGGCGGCGCTGGGGCTGGTCCAGGAGGCGCTTGCGCTGCTGCGGGCCGGTGTGTCCGGGGCGGTGATCGCGGTCTCGTCGGACGCGGCGGCGGAGGCGTACGAGACATGGGGCGGGTACGGGGCGTCGAAGGCTGCGCTCGACCACCTCGCGGCAGTCCTCGCGGTGGAGGAACCACAGCTACGGGTCTGGACGGTCGACCCGGGCGATATGCAGACGGATCTGTACGCGGCGGCCGTCCCGGACGACGACGAGCCGAGGCCGGAGCCGGAGTCGGCGGTTCCGGGCTTCCTGCGACTGCTCGACGAGCGACCGGCCAGCGGGCGGTATGCGGCGCCCGCGCTGGTGGGGGCCCGATGAGCGTGCTGGAGGCGCTGCGGGTGCCGGAAGAGCTGTCGGCGCGGGTACCGGCGGAGGAGCGCGGGGCCGGGCGGGACGACGTACGGCTGATGGTGTCGCGCGGGACGGCGGTGTCGCACCACGCGTTCCGGGAGCTGCCGGGGCTGCTGCGGGCCGGTGATGTGCTGGTGGTGAATACGTCCACGACGCTGGCGGCCGCCGTGAACGGGCGGCTCGGCGCGGAGCGGCTGGTCGTGCACTTCTCGACGCGCGGGGACGACGGCCGGTGGGCGGTGGAGCTGCGCTCGCCGGACGGGGCGGGCAGCACGCTGCCGCGAGCCGGGGGCCCGGCGGGGGCGCAGATACGGCTGCCCGGGGGCGGGCTGCTCGTTCCGGAGGAGCCTCTGGTGCCCGGCGCCGCCCGGCTCTGGTGGGCCACGTCGTCCGTCGACGTACCGGCGCTGCTGAGGCGGTACGGCAGGCCCATCCGGTACCGCTACACCGAGCGGGACCAGCCGCTCTCCGCGTATCAGACGGTGTTCGCGCTGCCCGCGGCCGACGGGGCCGGCTCGGCGGAGATGCCGAGCGCGGGCCGCCCCTTCACCGAGCGGCTGGTCGCGGAGCTGGTGCGCCGGGGGGTTCAGTTCGCTCCGATCACGCTGCACACCGGCGTGGCGTCGGCGGAGGCGCACGAACCGCCGTACCCGGAGCGCTTCGCGGTGCCCGCGACCACGGCGTGGCTGGTGAACGCCGCCCGGGCGGGAAGCAATGGGCACGGAGTGCCTGCCGGGGAGGGTGGTGGCGGACGTAGGACGGGACGGATCGTCGCGGTCGGGACGACGGCGGTCCGGGCGCTGGAATCGGCCACCGGTCCGGACGGGGTCGTGCGGGCGGCATCCGGCTGGACCGATGTCGTCATCACTCCCGCGCGTGGGGTGCGGGCCGTGGACGGTCTGCTGACCGGTTTCCACGAGCCGGAGGCCTCGCACCTGCTGATGCTGGCGGCGATCGCCGGGCGGGAGGCTCTGGCGGGCGGCTATGCCGAGGCACTACGGCGTCTCTACCTCTGGCACGAGTTCGGCGACGTCCACCTCATCCTGCCTGACGAGTGCGGTCACTCACCGGGTTGCTGAAGCAACACATGGTGAGTCCGACGCACCCCTGATGTGAGCCCGCGCATAGGACCCACGTCACTTACGAAGCTCACTAGTGGATATATAAGGGACATGTGAGCAGCACAGGACGGGTGACTTGTCCGATTTTGGGGCATACGGCTCTACTACCCGAGGTCGTACGTCACATCTTTGCCACAAGAAATTGCGGCCGCTAAGAATTGCGTTCGTCGCCGCCGAGCAGGCGCTGCGCCTCCCGGCCAAAGCGACTCCCGCTATTCGAAGAGGTACGTCTCGCATGAACGCGTCCCGCACCCCCGGCTTCCGCCGTATGTCCAAGACCCACAAGTTCTCGATCGCCGGTGTCGCCGCTGTTGGCGCCTCCGCCCTCGCGTTCTCGCTCGTCCCGGGCAACGCTGTCGCCGGCACCGAGACGCAGTCCGCGCCCGCCTCCCAGGTCGCCTGGTCCACGAGCGTCGACACCGCGAAGGCCACCGCCCTGCAGGCGAGCATCGCCGAGCAGAACGCCTTCACCGCCGCCCAGGCCAAGGCCGCTGCCCAGGCCAAGGCCGCCGCGAAGGCCAAGGCCGAGGCCGCCGCCAAGGCGAAGGCCCAGACCGAGGCCGCCGCCAAGGCGAAGGCCCAGGCCGCCGCCCAGGCCAAGGCCGCCGCGAAGGCCGAGGCCGCTGCCAAGCAGCGCGCCGCGGAGCAGACTGCCAGCCGCGCCGCCGCCCGTAAGCCCGTCTACGCGAACAACCTGGACGGCTGGATCCGCGAGGCCCTGGACATCATGAAGAAGCACAACATCCCGGGCACCTACCACGGCATCCACAAGAACGTCATGCGTGAGTCCTCCGGTAACCCGCGTGCCATCAACAACTGGGACATCAACGCGATCAACGGTGTCCCGTCGAAGGGCCTGCTGCAGGTCATCAAGCCGACCTTCGACGCGTACCACATCCCCGGCACCTCCTGGGACCAGTACGACCCGGTCGCCAACATCGTCGCCGCCTGCAACTACGCGGCCGACCGTTACGGCTCGATGGACAACGTGAACAGCGCGTACTGACAGACCCCCATGCGCCGCAGGGCGGCACCCGGAGAGATCCGGGTGCCGCCCTGCGGCGTCTTCGCGTACGGGGTTACTTGCGCATGACCTCGGGCTCGTGGCGGCGCAGCAGACGCGCCACCGCGAAGCCGCAGGCGATGCCGATGAGCAGCAGGATGGTGATGTTGATCCCCCACTGGCCGGCCGTGTGCTCCCACAGCGGGTCCAGGTCCTCGGGGTTCTTCGGGTCCCACGGCGGCATGAGGTGCGCGAGGTCGAGGGTCGCGCCGGCACCGGCGATGGCCCAGCGGGACGGCATCAGCCAGGCGAACTGCTCCAGGCCGGGCGAGCCGTACACCTGGAAGAGGATGCCGGTGAAGACGACCTGGACGATCGCGAACATGACCAGCAGCGGCATGGTCTTCTCGGCGGTCTTCACCAGCGAGGAGATGACCAGACCGAACATCATCGACGTGAAGCCGAGCGCGATGATCGTGACGCAGAGCTCGACGGCCGGCGGCATGATCAGGCCTTCTTCGGGCAGCTCGCGGGTGGCGAAGCCGATGGCGCAGATGATGACGCCCTGGATGGCGGTGATCACGCCGAGGACGATCACCTTGGACATCAGGTACGCCGAGCGGGACAGGCCGGTGGCCCGCTCCCGTTCGTAGATGACCCGTTCCTTGATCAGTTCTCGTACGGAGTTGGCGGCGCCCGAGAAGCACATGCCGACCGCGAGGATCAGCATGATCGTGCCGGCGTCGCCGTTGAACCGGGACGGCGGGGTGGGCGGGGCGAGGCCGAAGTCGGCCGGGATGACGACCGAGACCACGCCGAGGACGGCCGGCAGGATCACCATCAGGCCCATGAAGCCCTTGTCGGACGCGATGACCGAGCTGTACCGGCGGATCAGCGTCCACAGCTGGGAGCCCCAGCCCTGCGGCTTCGGTGGCTTGGCCATCGCCTGAGGCGGCATCTGCACCGGCTGGGCGGCGACGGCGTCGATGTCCGCGGCGTACATCTGGTAGTGCTGCGAGCCCTTCCAGCGGCCCGCCCAGTCGTAGTCGCGGTAGTTCTCGAACGCCGAGAAGACATCGGCCCAGGTGGTGTAGCCGAAGAAGTTGAGCGCCTCCTCCGGCGGGCCGAAGTACGCCACGGAGCCGCCGGGTGCCATGACGAGCAGCTTGTCGCAGAGCCCCAGCTCGGCCACCGAGTGGGTGACCACGAGGACCGTACGGCCGTCGTCGGCGAGACCGCGCAGCAGCTGCATGACGTCCCGGTCCATGCCCGGGTCGAGGCCGGAGGTCGGCTCGTCCAGGAAGATCAGCGACGGCTTGGTCAGCAGCTCCAGGGCGACGGAGACACGCTTGCGCTGGCCACCGGAGAGGGAGGTGACCTTCTTCTCCTTGTGGATGTCGAGCTTGAGCTCGCGCAGGACCTCGTCGATCCGGGCCTCGCGCTCGGCCGCGGCGGTGTCGCCGGGGAAGCGCAGCTTCGCCGCGTACCTGAGCGCCTTCTGGACGGTCAGCTCCTTGTGCAGGATGTCGTCCTGCGGGACCAGACCGATGCGCTGGCGCAGCTCGGCGAACTGCTTGTAGAGGCTGCGGTTGTCGTAGAGGACGTCACCCTGGTCGGCGGGACGGTAGCCGGTGAGCGCCTTGAGCAGCGTCGACTTTCCGGAGCCGGACGGACCGATGACACCGATCAGCGACTTCTCCGGGACGCCGAAGGAAACGTCCTTGAGGATCTGCTTGCCGCCGTCGACCGTCACCGTGAGGTGGCGGGCCGAGAAGGAGACCTCGCCGGTGTCGACGAACTCCTCGAGCCGGTCACCGACGAGCCGGAAGGTCGAGTGACCGACACCGACGATGTCGTTCGGACCGATGAGCGCAGAGCCGGACTTGGCGAGCGGCTGGCCGTTGACGTACGTGCCGTTGTGGGAGCCGAGGTCGCGGATCTCGAAGCGGCCGTCGGGCGTCGCGTGGAACTCGGCGTGGTGGCGGGAGACCTGGAGGTCGGAGACCACGAGCTCGTTCTCCAGCGCACGGCCGATACGCATGACGCGGCCGAGCGAGAACTGGTGGAACGTGGTCGGGCTGCGGTCTCCGTACACCGGGGGTGCCTGGCCCGGGGTCTTCTGCGCGAACCGCTCGTCAGGGCCCTGCTGGTGCGGAACCTGGGCCTGCTGCTGGGCCGGAGCCTGCTGCTGCCAGTTCTGCTGCGGGGCCGGGTCGGCCTGCTGCTGCCAGTTCTGCTGCGGCTGCTGGGCCGGAGCCTGCTGGGCCGCCGCGGCCTGCTGCGCGGCGGCGGGTGCACTGTACGCACCGGCCGCGGCGCCGGAGAGGCTCAGCAGCGGGCCGTCGGTGGCGTTGCCGAGGTGCACCGCGGAGCCGGGGCCGATCTCCATCTGATGGATCCGCTGACCCTGCACATACGTGCCGTTGGTGCTGCCGTGGTCCTCGATGACCCAACTCCGGCCGCCCCAGCTGATCGTGGCGTGCCGCCACGAGACCCTGGCGTCATCGATCACCAGGTCACCCTGCGGATCGCGGCCGAGGGTGTACGACCTGGACGGATCGAGGGTCCAGGTCCTTCCGTTCAATTCCAGTACGAGTTCCGGCACTCCATGCCCCACTAGTTGTCCCCCGAGGTACCCCCATCACAGGGAGTCTAGGGATGGCGAACATCGTGAGGAACTATTTCAGGCCCGGTCCCGTATCCGAAAGCCGGGCCTTGCGAAGACGGCGTTCAGTGTTCTACGGATGCGCCGTTGACTGAGGAGAAACACGCCCGGAGAGTGGTAAGCACCCATGAGTGCACACGGATCATGCACGAAGGGGACAAGTCGGCGCGGATCGGGGGGTCCTGATGGCGGTGAGCAGCAACAGGGTCCCGACAACCGATGTGTACGGCGGTGTGCCGTGGGGCGATGTGGTCCTCGCCTCGATCGCCGCGGTGAGCTGGGCGATGGCCGGGATGGCGGGCACGGCCGCACTCGGACTGCACCTGCTGGGCGCGGACGCGAGCGGCTCACTGGGGCCGATGACCGCGGCGTTGACGGTGCTCGCGGTGGGGGGATCCGTCACGCCGTCGGGCGATGTGTCCGTGTTCGGACTCGACGGCGCGGAGGCCTCGACGGCCGTCGACATCACGCCACTCGGGGTGAGCCTGGTGGGGGCGCTGCTGCTCGCGCACTTCTTCCTGCGCTCGCTGCGCACGGCACAGGCGTATCTGCCGGGTACGGAACTGGCCGCGCGAGTGGGGGTGTTGGTGGCGCTGTTCCTCGGGATGGTCGGCGGGCTGGCGTGGGCGGGCCACGACGTCATCACGTTCGACGGCAGCGCGCTGGGAATTGACGACCTGCCTGGCGGAGGCGGTGACGGGAGCGGGGGCGCGGGCGCGGGCGGCGGGATCAAGGTGCCGGGGCTCGGTGACATCGGTGACATCGGGGGGCTGTTGCCCGACCGGCTCGGGGATCTGGTGCAGGCGAAGGCGTCGGTCGGTTTCACCGTCGACACCGCGCACTCGCTGGCCGGCGGGCTGTTCTGGGTGCTCGGCGTGCTCCTCGTCGCGCTGCTCGCCTCGCGCCGTACGCCGCTGCCGCGCGGCTGGGAGGCTCTGCACCGGCGGGTGCGGCCGGCGGTGTCGGCGCTGGTGACGGTGCTGCTGGTCGCGGTGGCGGCGGGGGCCGCGGCGGCGGCGTACGCGGCGGCCGGCGACGGGCATCCGGGAAGGATCGGCGGCGCGGCGCTGCTCGGCACGCCGAACGGCGTGTGGCTGGGAGTCCCGCTGGGTCTCTTCGTGCCGTGGGACGGCACGGCGACCGGTGAGCTGGCGAAGCTGCTGCCGGATCCGCTGGACGAGCTGCTGCGGGTCTCGGCCGACGAGCCGGTGACCGTCGGGCGGCTGGCGGAGCTCGACGGGCGGTCGTGGCTGCTGGCGGTGGCGTGCGCGCTGATGATGCTCTGCGCCGGTGTGCTGACGGCGGTCCGGACGCCGCGGGCCGGCGGAGTCGGGGCGGCCGGGTTCGCGGGGCGGTGTGCGGTGGCACTGGGTGCGGTGACGGCGGTCGCCCTGCCGCTGCTGGTCGTAGTGACGGAGGTGTCTGCGGACGCGTCGCTCTCGGTGCTCGGGTTCGATGCGTTCGGGGCCGGGATCGAGCTCCACGGGCATCCGGGGACGGCGCTGGTGCTGGGAGCGGTGTGGGGCGCGGCGGCGGGCGGACTGGGAGCGCTGGTGGCGTACGGGGTGGGGGCGGCGGGGCGGCGTGCGGCGCCGTCCGCCGTGGGCCGGCCGGCGGTCCCGGCACTGCCGGAGGGCCCGTACCGGCCGTCGGTTCCGTATCGCCCGCCGAACGCGGATACGAACCCGTATCTGCGGTTCCCGGAGGGCGGGGACGGGGGGCATGGGCTGCATGGCGCGCCGACGGTCGCGGGGCCGGTGCTGCCGCCGTATCCGTCGCCGAGGCCGTCCTGGGACGGTCCGCAGGACAGGCCGCCTGATGAGCCGCCGCCTCCGGGGGTGCCGCGGACGCACCGCTGAGGAGCCGCACCCGGGCGGCTACGGCCCGATGGGGAGTTCTGCCCACCCGCTCTTCCCCCCAGGGCTTGCCTGGGAGGTACCCCCGGCGAACGACTGCCCGCACAGCATGCGACACCCGCGCGTCACCTGCCGGACGGCGGTCGTACACCGTGCCGGAGGCCGAGGTGTCCGGTAAGCGGGACGGGGCGGCGCGTGGCACGGAGTGCCCGATACGGTGGAGACACCATGAGCGCATCGCAGCCCCCACAGGCCACCGACGTCCCCACCCTCCTCGTCAAGATCTTCGGGAAGGACCGTCCCGGGATCACCGCGGGGCTCTTCGACACCCTCGCCGCCTACTCCGTCGACGTGGTCGACATCGAGCAGGTCGTCACGCGTGGCCGCATCACCCTGTGCGCGCTCGTCACACAGCCGACCGCCGGCACCGAGGGCGAGCTGCGCGCGACCGTGCACGGCTGGGCCGAAGCCCTGAAGCTGCAGGCCGAGATCATCTCGGGCATCGGTGACAACCGGCCGCGCGGCAGTGGCCGCTCCCATGTCACCGTCCTCGGGCACCCGCTCACCGCCGAGTCCACCGCGGCCATAGCGGCCAGGATCACCGGCACCGGCGGAAACATCGACCGTATCTTCCGGCTCGCGAAGTATCCGGTGACCGCTGTGGAGTTCGCGGTGTCCGGCTGCGAGACCGAGCCCCTGCGCACCGCACTCGCCACCGAGGCAGCGGAGATCGGCGTGGATGTCGCGGTCGTCTCGGCAGGGCTGCACCGCAGGGCCCAGCGGCTGGTCGTCATGGACGTGGACTCCACGCTGATCACGGACGAGGTCATCGAGCTGTTCGCGGCACACGCCGGGTGCGAGGAGCAGGTCGCCGAGGTGACGGCGGCCGCGATGCGCGGGGAGCTGGACTTCGAGCAGTCGCTGCACGCGCGCGTGGCGCTGCTGGCGGGCCTGGACGCGTCGGTGGTGGAGAAGGTGCGTACCGAGGTACGGCTCACCCCGGGCGCCCGCACCCTGATCCGTACGCTGAAGCGGCTCGGCTTCCAAGTCGGCGTCGTCTCCGGCGGGTTCACACAGGTCACGGATGACCTCCAGGAGCGTCTCGGGCTGGACTTCGCCTCCGCCAACACGCTGGAGATCGTGGACGGGAAGCTCACCGGGCGGGTCGTCGGCGAGATCGTGGACCGGGCGGGCAAGGCGCGGCTGCTGCGCCGGTTCGCGGCGGAGGCGGGCGTACCGCTCGCCCAGACCGTGGCGATCGGCGATGGCGCGAACGATCTGGACATGCTGAACGCGGCGGGCCTCGGAGTCGCCTTCAACGCCAAGCCCGTGGTCCGGAAGGCCGCGGACACGGCGCTGAACGTGCCCTTCCTGGACGCCGTGCTCTATCTGCTCGGGGTCACCCGTGAAGAGGTGGAGGCGGCGGACGTCCACGAGGACTAGGCCGTGTTTCAGAACTCCCGCCTGGCTCGCGACGCCTGGCACGCACTCCCCCGTAGCCCTTCGGGCACGGGAGGTGCCCCCACGCTGCGTTGTCGGAGTCATCCAAGTACGTCCAGTACGAGGATGATCCTCCGCCTTGCGATTGCACGCACCAGACGCCTCGAGCCCCGCCCTGCGGGCGGACGGCGCTAGTTCTCAAACACGGCCTAGGCCCTACGCCTGTCCTGACCGGGACCTGCCTTCTGGATCAGGCCGGACAGGACCTGGCTCGCAGACACTGCACGGGACCGGCCCCGGAACGCGGATCGCGTACCGGGGCCGGTCCATGAACGGCGTACGGCGGCTAATCGTGCGGGGCCCAGTAGTCGAGGAGCGTGCCCACGCCGTGCTCGACGGACTTCCAGGAGCCGGAGAAGCCGATCACCGCGAAGGCGGCGGTCGGGAAGCCGCCGCGGCTCATCCTGGCCAGTGCGTCGCCCTCCACCTTGCCCGCGAGGGCGTCTGCGAGGGCGTGCATTCCAGGGTTGTGGCCGACGAGCAGCAGTTCGTCGACCTCGTCCGAAGTCTCGTTGAGCAGCGCGATCAGATCGCCGAGGGAGGCGTCGTACAGCCGCTCCTCGTACACCGTCCTGGGGCGATGCGGCAGCTCATGGACCGCCAGCTTCCAGGTCTCGCGGGTCCGCACCGCTGTCGAGCACAGGGCCAGGTCGAAGGGGATGCCGGTGTCGGCGAGCTTGCGGCCCGCGACCGTGGCGTCCGTGCGGCCCCGATCGGCGAGCGGCCGGTCATGGTCGGGCACCTGGGGCCAGTCGGCCTTGGCATGGCGGAGTAGGACGATCCTTCGCGATACGGGGTGTCCGGGGGGCATCCCACCGGAAAGCTCAGCGGTGCTCATGCACCTCAGCTTCGCATGAAATCAGCCAGCAGGCGCAGGGGGTTGACGTGCAATCCCGCGAAGGTGAACAAGGTCCAACCCGGTGGTCAGGAACCGGTCAGGGTCTGCTGGATCCGGTCCAGGAAGGCCCCCACGGAGGGGTCGACGGAGGCGGCCTGCGCCTCGCCTGTCCCGGTCATCAGCACGAACAGCGTGGCGAAGGCGATCACCGGCAGAACGACGGCCCACCACGGCAGCCGTACGTCGACACCGGCGGCGGCCGGGACGTGGGACCGGGTGTGCGTACGGGCCGACATGGCCGCCTCCGTGGGTCAGAAGGTGCGCTGCTGCGATACCTCAAACCTACGGATCATGAGCCCTCTCCCCCATCCGGTGAGCCACCCAGTTCCCCCTGACACTCACCCCCTAGGGGATGGTGGGGCCAGCCCTACCTTCGCGGCTTCGGGGCGGCGATGTCCCGGCTTCAGGGCGAGGGGACGTCCCGGCTTCAGCGCGAGGTGACGCCCTGGACTCAGGGCGAGGCGATCGAGGCGATGACGCCGATGATCACGGTGATGGCGATCATCGCGCCGAAGACGAGGAGGAGCTTCTTCTGGCCGTTCGGGGGGTTCGGGTCGAGCACAGGCATGGGCTCAGTGTCGCATCCCGGCTTCGTCCTCGACCGTGCGGTCCCGCCCGGCCAGGATGCCGACCGCCATCTGCGGCAGCATCAGCCCGGCCATCAGTGCGAGCGGCAGTTCCCAGCCGCCGCTGTGCTGGTAGAGCACGCCCACCAGCAGCGGCCCGGGGATGGAGATCAGATAGCCGGTGCTCTGCGCGAAGGCGGAGAGCCGTACGACGCTGGCGCCGGTGCGGGACCGCATGCCGATCATGGTCAGCGCGAGGGGGAAGGCGCAGTTGGAGATGCCGAGCAGCAGCGCCCAGGCCCAGGCGCCGACGGCCGGGGCGAGGAACAGGCCCGCGTAGCCCGTCAGTCCGCACAGGCCGAGGGCGACGACGATCGGGCCCTGCGTCTTCAGCCGGGTGGCCAGCCGGGGGATCACGAAGGCGAGCGGAACGCCCATGACCATGGTCACGGCGAGCAGCACACCTGCCGTGCCTGCCGGGACTCCGGCGTCGCGGAAGATCTTCGGCATCCAGCCCATGGTGATGTACGCGCCGGTGGCCTGGAGGCCGAAGAAGCAGGCGAGGGCCCAGGCCGTACGGCTGCGGGTGATGCGCGGGGCGGGTGCCTGCCCGGTCCGTCCGTCCGCGGGCGTGCCGAGCCGCGGGGAGGCCGTGCCCGTGCCCGTACTCGTGCCCGTACTCGTGCCTGTGCCTGCGCCCGGACCTGTGCTCGAGCTCGTGCCCGGCCCCCTGCCCCGGTCGCGGTCGCGTACCAGCAGGATCCACGGCAGGACGGCGACGGCGGCGAGCCCGGCCCAGACGACGAGACCGGTGCGCCAACTGCCGCCCAGCGCCTCCGTCATGGGCACGGTCGCGGCCGCGGCGAGCGCGGTGCCGAGCGACAGGGCCATCGAGTAGAGCCCGGTGACACTGCCGATACGGTCCGGGAAGTACCGCTTGACGATCACCGGCATCAGGACGTTGCTCACGGCGATGCCCACGAGGGCGAGCGCACTGGCGGCGAGGAATCCGGCGGTGCCCCCCGCGAAGGGACGTATCAGCAGTCCCGCGGTGATGGCGGCCATTCCGGCGCAGACGGTGGCGGCGGGACCGAAGCGGCGCGCGAGCCGGGGCGCGGTGATGCCGAAGACCGCGAAGCAGAGCGGCGGTACGGAAGTGAGGACTCCGGCGACGCTGCCGCTCATGTGGAGTCCGCTCTGCACCTCTTCGAGGAGGGCGCCGAGGCTGGTGATGGCGGGGCGGAGGTTGAGCGCGGCGAGGACGAGACCGACGACGACGAGCCGCGCGAGCCACGCCTGGGATTTCGGCGCGGGAGAATCGACCCGTGTGCGGGGTGCCGTGGTGGCGGGGCTCAGGGTGCGGGTCTGGGTCTCGTCGGACATGGAGCCATCATAGAATCATGGGATGATTGGTTGTCCAATCCCGTACGACTCTGGCGTAAGGCTGTGCGTACGGCTCCTCATCGACTTTCCGTACGACTTTCATCCGACAGACTTCTGTATGACGTCGCTTACCGATCCCGCGGACAAGGAGCACCATGGCGCTGACCTCTCCCCGGCGTTCCGCCCTCTCGGACCAGGTGATCACCGAGCTGCGGAACCAGATCACCTCGGGTGAGTGGCCGGTGGGCTCGCGGATTCCGACCGAACCCGAACTGGTCGAGCAGCTGGGCGTGGCTCGCAACACCGTCCGCGAGGCGGTCCGCGCGCTCGCCCACAACGGGCTCCTGGACATCCGGCAGGGCTCGGGCACCTATGTCGTCGCAACGAGCGAGCTGGCCGGGGTCATGCACCGCCGGTTCGCCGACGCCGACCCGCGGCACATCGCCGAGCTGCGCTCCACCCTCGAGTCCTCCGCGGCCCGGCTGGCCGCCGAGCGCCGTACGGAGCGGGAGCTGAAGCAGCTGGACACGCTGTTGGCGCGCCGTGAGGAGGCGTGGGAGTCGGGCGACGCCGAGGTGTTCGTCGCGGCCGACGCCACATTCCACCTGGCGGTCGTCGCGGCGTCCCACAACGACGTGCTGACCGCGCTCTACGCCGACCTGGGTGATCTGCTGCGCGACTGGCTGCGCGACGACGTGGGGCAGGAGCTGCGCCCGGAGAACCACATGGACCATGCGCGGCTCGTCGAGGCGATCCGCGCGTGCGACGGGGACACGGCGGCGTCGGAGGCCGCGAGCTACCCCTTCATGTGTCTGCGCAACGGCGTGTGAGCCGCACGGTCGTGATCGTCATGAGACACGGGCGCGGTCTCATGAGCCGCACGGTCGCGGTCGTCACGAGGGCCGGCGCAGATGGCTCACCCAGACGGTGCGTATCTCCTTCCAGCAGCGCTCGCTGAGTTCGGCGCGGCCGGTCGGGCCGAGGTCGACGGGCTTGCTGTCGGCGTCGACGTCCCACCACCGCTCGCACTCGACGTGGAGCTGGACCCGATCGGTGTCCAGGTAGGGGTTGTGGCAGTACGCCGTGGCCCGGGAGCCGTCGACGTAGACGCTGCAGTCGGCCCCGAAGGGCTGGGGAGCGGACTCCCCGCGCGACTGCGAGGCCGCTGGGGGTACCGGCCACAGAAGGGCCACCAGTACCCCCAGCGCGAACGCTGAACGCCAGGACGTACGCACAAGCAGACCTCCTCGGCCGTACTGCGGCGAACGCCGCTGCTGCACCACAAGGGAGGGATTGCCTCTCCAGGGTCACCCGGCCGGGGGGCCGTCCGCCCGTTCCATTGACCCGAACGGGCGATGCCCCGGTCCCCCGCACACAGCGGGTGACCGGGGCATCGCAGGCGTCCGGGTGACGCCCTGACTTTCGTTACGCTGCGTTACGCGCCCATCATGTGCACGCCGCCGTCGACGTGGATGATCTCGCCCGTGGTCTTCGGGAACCAGTCGGACAGAAGCGCGACGACACCGCGGCCGGCCGGCTCGGGGTCGGCCATGTCCCACTCCAGCGGGGAACGGTGGTTCCACACGTCCGCGAGCTCCGTGAAGCCCGGGATGGACTTGGCTGCCATGGAGCCGATGGGGCCGGCCGAGATCAGGTTGCAGCGGACGTGCTGCTTGCCCAGGTCACGGGCGAGGTAGCGGGAGGTGGCCTCCAGCGCGGCCTTCGCCGGGCCCATCCAGTCGTACTGCGGCCAGGCGAACTGGGCGTCGAAGGTCAGGCCGACCACCGAGGCGCCCTCCTGCGGGATCAGCGGCAGGCAGGCCATGGTGAGCGACTTCAGCGAGAACGCGGAGACGTGCATCGCGGTCGCCACGGACTCGAAAGGCGTGTTCAGGAAGTTGCCGCCGAGCGCGTCCTGCGGGGCGAAGCCGATGGAGTGGACGATGCCGTCCAGACCACCGAGCTCCTCGCGCACGGCGTCCTCGAGGCGGCCGAGGTGCTCGTCGTTGGTGACGTCGAGCTCGATGACCTTGGTGGGCTTGGGGAGCTTCTTGGCGATCCGCTCGGTCAGGGTGGGCCGCGGGAAGGCCGTCAGGATGATCTCCGCACCCTGCTCCTGGGCCAGCTTCGCGGTGTGGAAGGCGATGGAGGACTCCATCAGCACACCGGTGATGAGGATGCGCTTGCCGGCGAGGATTCCACTCATGTGATCAGTGACCCATGCCCAATCCGCCGTCAACGGGGATGACGGCTCCAGTGATGTACGAGGCGTCGTCGGAGGCGAGGAACTTCACCGCGGCGGCGATCTCCTCCGGCTGCGCGTAACGGCCGAGCGGCACCTGCGAAACGATGCCCGCGCGCTGCTCGTCGCTGAGCACCTTGGTCATGTCGGTGTCGACAAAACCGGGCGCGACGACGTTGAACGTGATGTTCCGCGACCCGAGTTCGCGGGCGAGGGAACGGGCGAAGCCGACCAGGCCGGCCTTGGAGGCGGCGTAGTTGGCCTGGCCCGCGGAGCCGAGCAGGCCGACCACGGAGGAGATCAGGACGACACGGCCCTTCTTGGCCCGCAGCATGGCGCGGTTGGCCCGCTTCACGACACGGAAGGTGCCGGTGAGGTTGGTGTCGAGGACGGAGACGAAGTCCTCCTCGGACATCCGCATCAGCAGCTGGTCCTTGGTGACGCCGGCGTTGGCGACCAGCACCTCCACGGGACCGTGCTTGTCCTCGATCTCCTTGTAGGCCTGCTCCACCTGTTCGGCGTCGGTGATGTCACACCTGACGGCCAGGCAGCCGAGCTGGGTCAGGGCCTCCGGCGGCTCCCCCGACCGGTATGTGATCGCGACCTTGTCACCGGCTTCGGCGAACGCGCGGGCGATGGCGAGGCCGATGCCCCGGTTTCCTCCGGTGACGAGAACCGAGCGGCTCAACGGATCACCCTTTCGATAGCGGTCTGGTACTGCGAAAACCTATCGGTACCGCCCCTTCTGCAGGGGATCGACCCCTGACAGTGGCGTACCGGATGCACTGTCGGGTCCCTACAGAAGGCCGGTCCGGCGGCGCTGACCCGAGCATCCGCCCCAGGCCAGGACCGGTCCTGCCCTGACGTCTCCCGACGTCTGCGGCTCATTCCCGGCGCGCCCCGCCGTCGCAGGCCGCAAAGCGATGGCCGTCGTGACTGTCGGCACTGCATGATTCACTGCGAGTCGTAATCGGTTGGGTCGAGAAGTCGAGAAGGGGAGGGCCGCTGTGCCCCATGACATCGATCAGTCTTTCCTGGCGCTGCCGCTGCGGGCACTCGCCGACGCGGCGCTCGCGCGGGCCCGCGCACTCGGCGCCGAGCATGCCGACTTCCGGCTGGAGCGGGTGCGCAGCGCGGCGTGGCGGCTGAGGGACGCGAAGCCCGCCGGTTCCTCCGACACCACCGATCTCGGGTACGCGGTGCGGGTCGTGCACGGCGGGGCATGGGGTTTCGCGTCCGGGGTCGATCTGACCATGGACGCGGCAGCGCGGGTCGCGAGCCAGGCCGTGGCGATGGCCAAGCTGTCCGCGCAGGTGATCGCGGCGGCGGGGTCCGACGAGCGGGTGGAGCTCGCGGAGGAGCCGGTGCACGCGGACCGTACGTGGGTCTCGTCGTACGAGATCGATCCGTTCACCGTCGCCGACGAGGAGAAGTCCGCGCTGCTGACGGACTGGAGCACGCGGCTGCTGCAGGCGGACGGTGTGGCGCATGTGGACGCCTCGCTGCTCACCGTGCACGAGAACAAGTTCTACGCGGACACGGCGGGCACCGTCACCACGCAGCAGCGGGTGCGGCTGCATCCGCAGCTCACGGCGGTCGCCGTGGACGAGACGACCGGTGAGTTCGACTCGATGCGGACGATCGCGCCGCCGGTCGGCCGCGGCTGGGAGTATCTGACGGGGACGGGCTGGGACTGGGACTCCGAGCTGGAGCAGATCCCGGAGCTGCTCGCCGAGAAGATGCGCGCGCCGAGCGTCGAGGCGGGGGCGTACGACCTGGTCGTGGACCCGTCCAACCTGTGGCTGACGATCCACGAGTCGATCGGCCACGCCACCGAGCTGGACCGGGCGCTCGGCTACGAGGCGGCGTACGCGGGCACGTCCTTCGCCACCTTCGACCAGCTGAACAAGCTGCGCTACGGCTCGTCGGTGATGAATGTGACCGGCGACAGGACGGCGGAGCACGGTCTCGCCACGGTCGGGTACGACGACGAGGGCGTCGAGGCGCAGAGCTGGGACCTCGTCAAGGACGGCACGCTCGTCGGCTACCAGCTGGACCGGCGCATCGCGCGGCTGACGGGCCTCGGCCGCTCCAACGGCTGCGCGTTCGCGGACTCGCCCGGGCATGTTCCGGTGCAGCGGATGGCGAACGTGTCGTTGCAGCCGGAGCCGGGCGGTCTTTCGACGGAGGATCTGATCGGGGGCGTGGAGCGCGGCATCTACGTGGTCGGCGACCGGTCCTGGTCGATCGACATGCAGCGCTACAACTTCCAGTTCACCGGGCAGCGCTTCTACCGGATCGAGAACGGCCGGCTGGCCGGTCAGCTGCGGGACGTCGCCTACCAGGCGACGACGACGGACTTCTGGGGCTCGATGGAGAAGGTCGGCGGCCCGCAGACATACGTCCTCGGCGGTGCCTTCAACTGCGGCAAGGCCCAGCCGGGCCAGGTCGCGGCGGTCTCCCACGGCTGCCCGTCCGCGCTGTTCCGCGGAGTGAACATCCTCAACACGACTCAGGAGGCCGGTCGATGAGCCCTGTCAGCAAGCCGCACGAGATCGTCGAGCGTGCCCTCGAACTGTCCACCGCCGACGGGTGTGTGGTCATCGCCGACGAGCATTCGTCGGCCAATCTGCGCTGGGCGGGGAACGCTCTGACCACGAACGGGGTGACCCGGGGCCGTACCCTCACCGTGATCGCCACGGTCGACGGGACGCAGGGCACCGCGTCCGGTGTGGTGTCGCGGTCGGCGGTGACCGCTGACGACCTGGAGCCGCTGGTGCGAGCCGCCGAGGCCGCCGCCCGGGCCGCGGGTCCCGCGGAGGACGCGCAGCCGCTGGTGACCGGCGTCCCGGTGGCCGGGGACTTCACGGACGCCCCGGCCGAGACGTCCTCGGCCGTCTTCGCGGACTTCGCGCCCGCGCTCGGCGAGGCCTTCGCCCGGGCCCGGTCCGGCGGACGTGAGCTGTACGGCTTCGCCAACCACGAGCTGACCTCGACGTATCTCGGTACGTCGGCGGGTGTACGGCTCCGCCACGACCAGCCGAACGGCACGCTGGAGCTGAACGCGAAGTCGCCCGACCGCAGCCGCTCGGCGTGGGCGGGCCGCTCGACGCGGGACTTCAAGGACGTGGACCCGGCGGCGCTCGACGGGGAGCTGGCGATCCGGCTGGGCTGGGCGGAGCGCCGTATCGAGCTGCCCGCGGGCCGGTACGAGACGCTGCTGCCGCCGACGGCGGTGGCGGATCTGCTGATCTACCAGCTGTGGTCGTCCTCGGGCCGGGACGCCGTGGAGGGCCGTACGGTCTTCTCGAAGCCCGGCGGCGGCACCCGCATCGGCGAGTCCCTCTCCGAGCTGCCGCTCACGCTGCGCAGCGATCCGAACGAGCCGGGTCTTGAGTCCGCGCCGTTCGTGATCGCGCACTCCTCCGGTGACGACGCCTCGGTGTTCGACAACGGTCTGCCGCTGTCGGCGACGGAGTGGGTACGGGAGGGCACTCTGGACCGGCTGATCACCACCCGGCACAGCGCGGGCCTGACCGGGCTGCCGGTCGCTCCCGGCGCCGGCAATCTGATTCTGGAGGGCGGCGGCGAGCGGTCCCTGGAGGAGATGGTCGCCTCGACCGAGCGGGGGCTGCTGCTGACCTGCCTCTGGTACATCCGCGAGGTCGACCCGGCGACGCTGCTGCTGACCGGGCTGACCCGGGACGGCGTCTATCTCGTCGAGAACGGGGAGGTCACCGGCGCGGTGAACAACTTCCGGTTCAACGAGTCGCCGGTCGATCTGCTGTCGCGGGCCGCCGAGGCCGGGCGGACGGAGAAGACGCTGCCGCGCGAGTGGAGCGACTGGTTCACCCGGGCCGCGATGCCCGCGCTGCGCATCCCGGACTTCAACATGAGCTCGGTCAGCCAGGGCGTATGAGCCCGGCGACGAGCCCATAGACTGCTGAAGCAGCGGACTGCGGAGGCAAGCATCGCAGCCATCGCAGTCATCATCGTTTTTCCCTTGTTCGAGGAGATACAGGACCGTGACGGACATCGTCGACGAGCTGAAGTGGCGCGGGCTTTTCGCCCTGTCCACTGACGAGGACGCTTTGCGCAAGGCGCTCGCGGACGGTCCCGTCACGTTCTATTGCGGCTTCGACCCGACGGCGCCCAGCCTGCACGTGGGGCATCTGGTGCAGGCGCTCACCATGCGCCGGCTCCAGCGTGCGGGCCACCGCCCGCTGGCGCTGGTGGGCGGGGCGACGGGTCAGATCGGCGACCCGAAGCCGACGGCGGAGCGCACGCTGAACGACCCGGAGACCGTCGCGGCCTGGGTGGAGCGGGTGCGTGCCCAGATCGAGCCGTTCCTGTCCTTCGAGGGCGAGAACGCCGCGGTGATGGTCAACAACCTGGACTGGACGGCGGGCATGTCCGCCATCGAGTTCCTGCGGGACATCGGCAAGCACTTCCGCGTCAACAAGATGCTGACCAAGGACTCGGTCGCCCGCCGGCTGGAGTCCGACCAGGGCATCAGCTACACCGAGTTCAGCTACCAGCTGCTGCAGGGCATGGACTTCCTGGAGCTGTACCGACGCTACGGCTGCGCCCTGCAGCAGGGCGGCAGCGACCAGTGGGGCAACCTGACCGCGGGCCTGGACCTGATCCACCGCCTGGAGCCGCACGCGAACGTGCACGCGCTCGCGACGCCGCTGATGACCAAGGCGGACGGCACCAAGTTCGGCAAGACCGAGGGCGGGGCGGTCTGGCTGGACCCGGAGATGACGACGCCGTACGCGTTCTACCAGTTCTGGCTGAACGTGGACGACCGGGACGTCTCCACGTACATGCGGATCCTCAGCTTCAAGAGCCGTGAGGAGCTCGAGGAGCTGGAGAAGCTCACCGAGGAGCGGCCGCAGGCGCGTGCCGCCCAGCGTGCGCTCGCCGAGGAGCTGACGACGCTGGTGCACGGCGCCGACCAGTGCGCGGCCGTCATCGCCGCGTCGAAGGCGCTCTTCGGTCAGGGCGAGCTGAAGGAGCTGGACGAGGGGACGCTGAGTGCGGCGCTCTCCGAGCTGCCGCACGCGCGGGTGGCCGAGCCGGCCGCGGTGGCGGATCTCTTCGCGGAGGTCGGTCTGGTCGCGAGCAAGTCGGCGGCCCGCCGCACCATCAAGGAGGGCGGTGCCTACGTGAACAACGTGAAGGTGACCGCCGAGGACGCGGTGCCCGCCGCCGACGATCTGCTGCACGGACGCTGGCTCGTGCTGCGCCGCGGCAAGAAGAACCTGGCCGCGGTGGAGGTCACGGCCGGCTGATCCGGCACATGGCACACGACGGCGGCCGGGTGGGGCGATCAGGATCGAGCCCCACCCGGCCGCGGTCGTGCGCGGAGGCCCTCAGGCCACTGTCGTACGCCCGGCGCCGTCAGGCCGCCTGTTTCTTGCCCCGCACCGACATGTAGAGCATGTCGCCGACACCGACGATGATCAGGGCGGCGACGATCTGCAGGGCGTGGCGGCCCCAGTCGATGCCCGGGGTCTCCCCGATCCCGAAGGCTCCCGCGAGGGCGTTGCCGGCGATCCCGCCGATGATGCCGAAGATCGTGATCAGCCAGAGCGGGCTGTGCTGCTTCCCCGGCAGGATCGCCTTGGCCAGCAGTCCCAGCACGAACCCCACAATGATCGCCCACAACCAGCCCATGGCTGCCTCCTGGTTGGATCGACGTGAGCAGTTACGGACAGTCTCGGCGTATCCGCCATACGACGCATGTCGGACAGCTTCGTACACAGTACGCAGAGGTATAGTCCACCCAGGTGAAGCGGCCCCGGTCTCGAATGCGTCGGAGCCGCGGCGTACCGTTGGAGCAGGTCCGGACCGGGGAGAGTCCGGCGTGGCAGCCGGGCGGTGGAACGACATGCGGAAGCACAGCACGACCGAGGTCTTCCGGATCACCGGAGCCCGTCAGGGACTGGCCGAAGATGTGCGAGGCCGGCAGCGCCGCTATGTGATCTCGATGTCGATCCGGACCCTGGCGGTGATCCTGGCCGCGACGCTCTGGAACGTCGAGCGGCATGTGGCGATCGTGGCGCTGGTGCTGGGCGCGACGCTGCCGTACATCGCCGTGGTGATCGCCAACGCGGGCCGCGAGAGCGCTCCGAAGCTGCCCCCCACCTTCGTCCCGGCCCCCACGCGTCCGGTGCTCGGCGCCGGACCTTCCGAACCGGAATCCGCCGCATCCGGCCGGGAGGCCCAGGCGGAGGAGCAGGCGGAGGACGAGGCGGAACGGACGACCCGGCAGGGCTGACCGGCGAGCCCGGGCATACCTGCCCGTGAAGCTCAAGAAAAGCTCAGATCAATCATGAAGTTCCTGTGCACCGCAGCCCGTTCCGCGTGACATACTGCGTGTGCGCTCCGCATCCCCCGTCGGAGCGACGGACCGACGCCGGGCAGCTCCCCCCGTGGCTGCTCGGCGTCGCCACGTTGGGGACAATGATCCCGTGAGTGACGAGACCCCGATCTGTTCCGCGAAGGGCTGCCGGGCAGCCGCCGTCTGGGTACTGGCCTGGAACAATCCGAAGCTGCATACGCCCGAGCGCCGCAAGACCTGGCTCGCGTGCGACGAGCACCGCGAGCATCTGTCCCAGTTCCTCGGGATCCGGGGTTTCCTGAAGGACGTCGTGACGCTCGAAGCGTGGGAGGGGGAGTCAGCCGCCGATGGCTGACATGGGGCGCTGGGGCTGGAGGAACGCCGGGTCGTCCAGACCGGATCCGGCCTTCTTCCCCCACATCGCGAGCTTCCAGATCCGGGCGATCTCCTCGTCCGGCGCGGCGGAGCGCAGAGCGCCGCGCAGATCGGTCTCCTCCTGCGCGAACAGGCAGGTGCGGACCTGTCCGTCGGCGGTCAGCCGGGTGCGGTCGCAGGCGCTGCAGAAGGGGCGGGTGACGGAGGCGATCACTCCGACCCGGTGCGGTCCGCCGTCCACGAGCCAGCGCTCGGCGGGCGCGGAGCCGCGTGCCTCGTCGCCCTCGGGCGTGAGACTGAAGCGCGTGAGCAACGACTGAAGGATGTCGCCCGCGGTGATCATCCCGTCGCGCTTCCAGCCGTGCTGGGCGTCCAGCGGCATCTGCTCGATGAAACGCAGCTCGTAGTCGTGCTCGACGGCCCAGGCGAGGAGGTCGGGCGCCTCGTCGTCGTTGAGCCCCGGCATCAGGACCGTATTGACCTTGACCGGAGTCAGTCCGGCGTCGCGGGCGGCCTGGAGACCCTCCAGCACATCGTGGTGGCGGTCGCGGCGGGTGAGGGTCTTGAAGACGTCGGGACGGAGGGTGTCGAGCGAGACATTGACCCGGTCCAGCCCGGCGGCCTTGAGGGCGGTCGCGGTGCGCTTGAGGCCGATGCCGTTGGTCGTCAGCGACATCTTGGGGCGGGGCGCCAGCGCGGCGCAGCGCTCGACGATGCCGACGAGGCCTGGCCTCAGCAGCGGCTCGCCGCCGGTGAAGCGGACCTCGGTGATCCCCAGCTGGGTCACGGCGATGCGGATGAGCCGGACGATCTCGTCGTCGGTGAGGAGGTCGGGCTTGGCGAGCCACTGCAGGCCTTCTTCCGGCATGCAGTAGGCACATCGCAGATTGCACCGGTCCGTGAGCGAAACCCGCAGGTCAGTGGCCACACGGCCGTAGGTGTCGATGAGCACTGTGGGCCCCCTCCCCATGTCCGGAAGTCGTACGGGAAAGCATCTAGGTCGTACAAGAAAAGGTCGTACAAGAACTCGTATGGAAGCGAGCCTACGCGACACCTCTGACAACGACAGGGGCCATTTGCCACGAGGTGCGCAGCGGCCGCGTCGTAGGACCCTACGACGCGGCCGCGGTCATGCGTATGAAGGATTCCTCCTCAGTGGGCGCCGATGCCTGTGAGGGACTTGACCTCCAGCTCTGCGTACTTGCCCGCGTCCGGCTCCTCCTTCGAGAGCAGGGAGCCGATCCAGCCGAGCAGGAAGCCCAGCGGGATGGAGACGAGCCCGGGGTTCTCCAGCGGGAACCAGGCGAAGTCCGCCGAGGGGAACATCGACGTCGGCTTTCCGGAGACGACCGGGGAGAACAGCACCAGGACCACGGACGAGACCAGACCGCCGTAGATCGACCACAGCGCGCCCCGGGTGGTGAACCTCTTCCAGAACAGGCTGTAGAGGATCGTCGGCAGGTTCGCGGACGCGGCGACCGCGAAGGCGAGCGCGACCAGACCGGCCACGTTCAGGTCGCGGGCCATCGCGCCGAGGGCGATGGAGACGATGCCGATGAGGACGGTCGCCCAGCGGGCCGCACGTACCTCCTCCTGCTCGCTCGCCTGTCCCCTGCGGATGACGTTGGCGTAGATGTCGTGCGCGAAGGACGACGAGGACGCCAGGGTCAGACCGGCGACGACGGCGAGGATGGTGGCGAAGGCGACCGCGGAGATCACCGCGAGCAGGATCGCGCCGCCCGCGGAGTCGACACCGCCGATGTGCAGGGCGAGCAGGGGTGCGGCCGTGTTGCCCGCCTTGTTGGACGCCTTGATCTCCTCCGGGCCGACGAGCGCCGCCGCCCCGAAGCCGAGCGCGATGGTCATCAGATAGAACGCGCCGATGATGCCGATGGCCCAGATGACCGACTTACGGGCGGCCTTGGCGGTGGGCACGGTGTAGAAGCGGATCAGGATGTGCGGCAGGCCCGCGGTGCCGAGCACCAGGGCGATGCCGAGCGAGATGAAGTCCAGCTTGGAGGTGCTGGTGGCGCCGTACTTGAGGCCGGGCTCCAGGAACGCCGCGCCCTTGCCGCTCTGCTCGGCGGCCTTGCCGAGCAGGTCGGAGACGTTGAAGTTGAACTTCCACAGCACCAGGAAGGTGATGAGCAGGGTGCCAGCGATGAGCAGGACGGCCTTGACCATCTGCACCCAGGTGGTGCCCTTCATGCCGCCGATAGTGACGTAGAGGATCATCAGAACGCCGACCAGGCCGACGATCGCGACCTTGCCCGCGTCGCTGGTGATGCCGAGCAGCAGTGAGACGAGCACGCCGGCACCCGCCATCTGCGCGAGCAGATAGAAGATCGAGACCACGATGGTGGAGGTTCCGGCGGCGGTACGGACCGGGCGCTGGCGCATGCGGTAGGCGAGGACGTCGCCCATGGTGAAACGGCCGGAGTTGCGCAGCGGTTCGGCGACCAGCAGCAGGGCGACCAGCCAGGCGACCAGGAAGCCGATGGAGTAGAGGAAGCCGTCGTACCCGAAGAGGGCGATCGCACCGGCGATACCGAGGAAGGACGCGGCGGACATGTAGTCGCCGGAGATGGCGAGACCGTTCTGGAAGCCGGTGAACTGGCGGCCGCCGGCGTAGAAGTCGGCGGCGTCCTTGGTCTGCCGGCCTGCCCAGACGGTGATGAACAGCGTCGCGACGACGAAGGCCGCGAAGAGCGTGATGATCAGCGGCCGGTGCTCGGTGGTGGCGCTCGATGCCGCGAGCTGCACGTTCTGGAGGGTGGTGCCGCTCATGCGTCGGCCTCCATCCGGGACTTGATCGCGTCCGCCTTGGGGTCGAGCTTGTCGGCCGCGTGCCGCGAGTAGAACCAGGCGATGAGGAACGTGGTGGCGAACTGGGCGAGCCCGAGGACAAGGGCCACGTTGATGTTGCCGAAGAGCTTGGTGCCCATGAAGCCGCCCGCGTAGTTGGACAGCAGGACGTACAGCAGGTACCAGGTGATGAAGGCGATGGTCAGGGGGAAGGCGAAGGAGCGGTAGGTGCGGCGCAGTTCGCCGAATTCCGCACTCTCCTGCACCTCGACGAACGACTCTGTCGTGAGCTGGACGGGACTGGTGTCCGTGCCGCCGGGCGGCGGCGGTGCATCGGTAGCCACGGAATCTCCTCGCGACGCGGGTGCGGTGGGCATGGACGGTTGGGACCTCTGCATGTGCGGGGGCGAGCGGTGATGTTGCTCCTCCCCTGACAACGGCACGGAAGGCACCCCGAAGCGGTTCACCATCGGCCTTTTCCTGTCGGGAGTTTCCGGCTCCCTGTCAGGAGTTTCCGGCGAACTTTCCGTTCCGAAGCCTCGAAGTCGTTGATATGTGCCGATGATCGGCGATAACTTCGCTCGTCATGTACCCGTCCAGTCGCACGCCGTGACTGGGCGGCTCACCCGGATGATGTGGAGACCCCATGGCTCATCTGCCCGCCAGACGCAAGCGCGCAATAGCTCTGCCCGCCGGTCTGGCGCTCACTGCGTCACTCGGATTCCTGCCCGCGGGCGCGGCGACGGCCGCACCCGCCGACGACACGCCCACTGCCGTCACGGCGAGCGGCCCGACTCTGTCGTACGTCGTCAACACCTCTGGCGGTCACTCCACCGCCACGTCGGTGAAGCAGGCGATCGAGAGGGCCGGCGGCACGGTGGTGATCGCCTACGACCGGATCGGCGTCATCGTCGTCCACTCGCAGAACCCCGACTTCGCGCGGCAGATCCGTACGGTGCGGGGTGTTACCTCGGCGGGTGCCACCCGTACCAGCCCGCTGGCCGCGCAGACCGACCACGCCATCGACGCGGAGCAGCCGCTCACTCCCGCGGAGATGAAGGCGGCCGCGGCGAACGCGACCGGCGAACAGGATCCGCTGGAGCCGCTGCAGTGGGACCTGCCCGCCATCAAGGCGGACAAGGCGCACCAGCGGACGCTGGGCAGCAGCAACGTCACGGTCGCCGTCCTCGACTCGGGCGTCGACGACACCCACCCGGACATCGCGCCGAACTTCGACAGTGCGGGATCGGCCAACTGTGTGAGCGGCGTGCCGGTCACGAAGGACAATGCCTGGCGGCCGACGGCCACCGAGAGCGACCACGGCATGCATGTGGCGGGCACCATCGCCGCCGCCAAGAACGGCTTCGGCGTCACCGGTGTCGCTCCGGGTGTGAAGGTCTCCAGCCTCAAGGTGGCCAACCCGGACGGGTTCTACTACACCGAGGCGGTCCTCTGCGGCTTCATGTGGGCCGCCGACCACGGGGCCGATGTGACCAACAGCAGCTTCTACACCGACCCGTGGCTCTACAACTGCAAGACCGACGAGGACCAGAAGGCCCTGGTCGAGACGCTCACCCGGGCCACCCGGTACGCAGAGCGCAAGGGCGCGGTGAACGTCGCCTCGGCCGGCAACTCCCGTACGGACCTGGCCGCCGACGAGGTCACCGACACGACCAGCCCGAACGACACCACCCCGGTGTCACGGGTCGTCGATCTGCGCGAGTGCCTGGACATCCCGGCCATGCTGCCGGATGTCGTCACGGTCTCGGCGACCGGCGCCAAGGGCCTGAAGTCGTCGTACTCGAACTACGGTCTGGGAGTCGTCGACATCGCGGCGCCGGGCGGTGACTCCACGGTGTACCAGCCGCCGGAGGCTCCGGCCACCAATGGCCGGATCCTTTCAACGACGTTCAAGGGCGGCCACACCTGGACCTACAAGGCCGGCACCTCCATGGCGTCCCCGCATGTCGCGGGTGTCGTCGCACTCATCAAGTCGAAGCACCCGTACATCTCGCCGGCCGGGGTGAAGGCGCTGCTGTACGCGCAGGCCGACGACCAGGACTGCACCAACCCGTACGACATCGACGGCGACGGCAAGGTCGACGCGGTGTGCGAGGGCGGGAAGAGCGTGAACGGCTTCTACGGGGCCGGGATGACGGACGCACTGGACGCGGTGCGCTGGTAAGGCGGTTGGGGGAGGGCCCGGGCGTGAACGGTCACGTCCGGGCCCTTTCCATGCCCGCGCCTGGCACTGGGTGCCATAGTGCGGGAATGACTGACACTCCTTCACGTGACGGGCGCGATGGGCTCGGTGGGCGCAGCGGGCGCGATGGGTGCGAAGGGCTCGATGGGTGCGAAGGACTCAGGGGGTCCGGCAGGTCCGGCAGGTTCCTCGCTCCTGGAGGGTCCGGCGGTACGGAGCGGCTGTGGGCGGCGCTCGGCGGTGACCCCGGACTCACCGGGCGGGTCTCGTACGGCGGCCCGTCGGGGCTGCTCGCGGCCCGGCTGCCGGTCATGGAGCTGGCCCGCGCCACGGTGGCAGTGTGCTCGCTCGCGGCGGCGGAGCACGCCGCGCGCCGCGCCGGCGGTCCGGTCCCGGCGGTGCGGGTCGACGACGGAGCGGTGGCCACGGCGTTCGTGAGCGAGCGGCACCTGCTGGTCGACGGACGGCCTCCCGTCACGTTCGCGCCGCTGTCCCGTTTCTGGCGCACGGCCGACGGCTGGGTGCGTACGCACGCCAACTACCCGCACCACCGGGCCGCGCTGCTGGCCGCGCTGGACACGGACGAGGACGGTGTGGAGGGCGCACTCGCCGGGCGGCGGGCGCGGGACGCCGAGGAGGCGGTGTACGCGGCAGGAGGCCTGGCGGTCGCGGTCCGAACGCCCGAGGAGTGGGCGGCGCATCCACAGGGCGCGGCCGCGGCGCGGCAGCCGCTGGTCTCCCGGGAGCGGCTCGACGACGCGGCTCCCCGGCGCCGGTCCGGCGGGCTGCGGGTCCTCGATCTGACCCGGGTCATCGCGGGCCCCGTGGCCACCCGTACGCTCGCGCTGCTGGGCGCGGATGTGCTGCGCATCGACCCGCCCCGGCTGCCCGAACTCCCGGACCAGCACGCCGACGCCGGCTTCGGCAAACGGTCCGCGACGCTCGACCTGGCCAGCCCTGGGGACCGGCGGACCTTCGGCGAACTCCTGGACCGGGCGGACGTGCTGGTCACGGGCTACCGCCCGGGCGCACTGGACCGGTTCGGCCTGGCCAGGCCGGGTCTGGTCGTGGCCCAGCTGTCGGCCTGGGGCGACGAGGGCCCGTGGGGCGGACGGCGCGGCTTCGACAGCCTCGTCCAGGCCGCCAGTGGCATCGCCCTGTCCGAGGGTTCGGCGGACGCTCCGGTGCCCTGCCCGCGCAGGCTCTCGACCACGGCACCGGTTATCTGCTCGCGGCGGCGGTGCTCAGATCCCTGACCGAGCAGGAGGACGAGGGCGGTACCCGTCTGGTCCGGCTGGCGCTGGCCCGAACGGCCCGCTTCCTGACCCACGGGCTGTCGCCGGCGCCGCCCGGGACCGGCGAAGCCGGGGCGGACGATCCCGGCCGCCGGCTCGCCGAGACCGACAGCCCGCTCGGCAGGCTCCGGTACGCGCTGCCGCCGGTGTCGTTCGCCGGCGGCCCGGAGACCTGGTCACGCCCGCCGGGCGTGTGGGGCGCGGACGCGCCGACGTGGGCGTAGAGCGCCTGCGGCGCGCCCACGCGGCGGAGCCGCACATCGACACCGCCCCTCCCCTCCCCTTCCCGAACCGGGGCTCCGCCCCAGACCCCTGATTCGGGGGCTCTGACCCCGCACCTTCGCGCCTCGATCTGCCCCTACGCCCTGCGGGCGTGGGGGGGGGGGGAAGGGGGGGGGGGGGGGGGGGGGGGGGGGGGGGGGGGAGGAGGAGGAGGGGGGGGGGGGGGGGGCCCGCCCAAGGGAGACGCCCCCAACAACACGGAGGGGAGGGGACAA
>NZ_JBWKDT010000003.1:342368-391157 GCF_056435785.1 Streptomyces sp. NPDC043870 | reverse complement strand
TTGGGGGTGGTCCGTCCGGTCCTTTTCTGATCGCTAAGCGTTCGCAGTGTCGTCTTCGTGGTCCCTTGTGGAGTGGGGTTCACCTCCTGGGGGGCGCCCCCCCCCCCCCCCCCCTGGGTCCCACCAGGCGAAGCTCCGGGGGAGATCGAGGACACGACCGAAGGGCGTACGAAGGTCTGGGGGCTCCCCCCATGCGGCGGAGCCGCACATCGAGCACAGCCGGGAAGGGGCGGGGAGGGGAAACCGCACGCGCCCTATGGCTTGACGAGGACCTTCAGCGCGGTGCGCTCGTCCATGGCCCGGTAGCCGTCGGGTACACCGTCCAGGCCGACCGTCACGTCGAAGACCGGGGACGGGTCGACCATGCCGTCCAGGACGTCCGGGAGCAGCTCGGGGATGTACGCCCGGACCGGGGCGACGCCCCCGCGCAGTGCGATGTTGCGGTCGAACATGACGCCGAGGTCGAGACCGGTGCCGCTGCCGTGCGGGACGCCGACGTAGCCGATGGCGCCGCCGTCGCGGGTGATCCCGACCGCCGTGCGCATGGACTGCTCGGTGCCGACGGCCTCGATGACGGCGTGCGCGCCCTGGCCGCCGGTCAGCTCGCGCACGGCCGCGACGGCCTCGTCGCCGCGCGCCGCGACGACGTCCGTGGCACCGAAGGTCCGCGCGATATCGGTACGGACCTGATGCCGGCCGAGCGCGATGATCTGTTCGGCGCCGAGCCGCCTGGCGGCGAGCACCCCGCACAGGCCGACCGCTCCGTCACCGACGACGGCGACCGTGCTGCCCTTCGTGACGCCGGCGCCGACGGCGGCATGGTGGCCGGTACCCAGCACGTCGGAGAGCGCGAGGAGCGCGGTCAGCAGCCGGTCGTCGGAGGCGGCGGCCGCGGGGAGCTTGACGAGGGTGCCGTCGGCGAAGGGCACGCGCACGGCCTCGCCCTGGCCGCCGTCGCTGCCGGGCGAGCCCCAGAAACCGCCTCGCGGGCAGGACGTGTGCAGCCCCTCCGCGCAGTACTCACAGGTGCCGTCGGACCACACGAACGGCGCGACGACCAGATCGCCGGGCACGAACCCGGTCACCCCGGCGCCCGCCTCCTCGACGATGCCCAGGAACTCGTGGCCGATGCGCTGCCCGGGCTGCCGCTCCGACTCGCCGCGGTACGCCCACAGGTCGCTGCCGCATATACAGGCTCGCAGGACCCGCACCACGACGTCGCCCGGCTCCTGCAGCCTCGGGTCGGGCACGTCCTCCACGCGCATGTCGAACGGGGCGTGGATCGTGGTGGCGCGCATGTCGGACGGGTCCTTGCTGTTCAGACGGCGGTACGCGCCTCACGGTACGCCCGGTCGGGTACGGGCGCGCACCCGAGTGTGCCCAGGGCACCCCGCGTCAGCAGATACTGCGCACCCGCGTACGTGAGCATGATCCAGAAGTCGGGCGCGGGAAGCTGCGGCCATCCGGCGATCCCGGTCGCCAGGAGCAGGTCGGAGAGCAGGAACAGCGCTCCGCCCGCCGCGGCGGTGCGCCCGAGGGCGCTCGACCGGTAGGCCATGGCGGTCAGCAGCAGCGAGTACCCGGCGACGGGGATCCGCAACTCCGCCGGCAGGTCGGCCCAGAGCAGCCCGATGGCACCGGCGAGGACCGCGCCGTACGCGATGCCCAGGGCCTGGCTCGTGCCCCTCCGGCCGAAGAGCACGAGGTAGCAGACGTGCCCTGCGGCGAAGAGCCCCATCCCGACAAGGAACACCCAGTCGGCGTCGGCCATCAGGAACACGTCCCCGCCCCAGCCGCAGAGCAGCGCCGCGACGAGCAGCCGGGGCGCGCCCCGGGTCGCCGCGTATGCCGCGAGCAGCGCCATCAGCAGCGGCTTGGCGATCAGATGCCCGGAGTCCCGGCCGGCGAGCAGCGCGCTCAGGTCGGCGGCGAGCGCCACCCAGAACGCGCCCGGCAGCACGCGGGCCAGGCGCTCCCGGTTCACGAGGAACGCTCCTGCCCGGCGGCCGCGGCCACGACCCCCTCGGCGGGCTGCCATCCGGGCCCCCGGAACAGCCGCCCGGCGCGCTCGTGCCAGTTGCTCGCCGCCCGTACGTCACGGGCGATGGAGACGTACTCGTGCGTGGCGACGCGCAGCGGGTTGTATGTCGCGATGTTCTTGGTGAGCCCGTACACGGGCCGCTCGGTCTCGGCCGCGAACGACCGGAAGAGCCGGTCCCAGATGATCAGGATCCCGCCGAAGTTCCGGTCCAGATAGCCGCCTTGGGAAGCGTGGTGCACCCGGTGGTGGGAGGGGGTGTTCAGCACGTACTCGAAGGGCCGCGGCAGTTTGTCGATCCGCTCGGTGTGGACCCAGAACTGGTACACGAGGTTCGCGGAGGAGCAGAACGCGAGGGCGGCCGGGTGGACGCCGCAGGCGATCAGCGGCAGGTAGAACGGCCAGGAGGTGAACCCGGTCCACGGCTGGCGCAGCGCGGTACTGAGGTTGAACTTCCGGCTGGAGTGGTGGACGACGTGGCAGGCCCACAGGATCCGGATGACGTGATGACCGCGATGGGACCAGTAGTAGAAGAAGTCCTGCGCGAGCAGCATCAGCAGGACCGTCCACCAGAGGACGGGGACGCGGAGCGGGGTGAGCTCGTACACCCCGGTGTAGATCGCGACGACCGGGACCTTCCACAGGAGGTCGAAGCCGAGGCTGCCGAGCCCCATGCTGATGCTGGTGGCGGCGTCCTTGGCCTCGTAGCCGGCGGCGTCCTCGTCGGGATGGAGCCGGTAGCTCACCATCTCCACGACGGTGAGCAGGACGAAGGCGGGTATCGACCAGAGGACGGCATCGGGCAGGTTGGGCGGCATGCGGGCACCGTAGAGGCGGGTCCGGTGGCTCGGCCAGATGGTGTTACCGACAAGTTTGTGAGACGACTTGTCAGCAGGTTTTGGTGACTTCTGCCAAGGCGGCGGCCGTAGTCTTCTGTGTCCGGGGGACGAGACACGGGACACCTACGGGGGAACTGTCGTGCAGGGACTGGAAGTTGCGTTGGTCCGGCTCGCGGGGACGGTGCTCGGCGCCATGGCCAAGTCCCTCCTCGCGCCGCGGCCGGGGGCCGGCCTGGTGAAGGCGCCGGTGCGTCCCTTCCCGCGCCCGGCGGGCGCGGACCGGCTGGCGAAGGTGCTGGGCGGGCGGCTCACGAACGCGTACGCCGGGCTGCCGGAGCACGAGCGGCTGGCGGCGGTCGACGCGGTACGGGACACCTTCGCGACGGCGGGGGTCATCGACCCCGACCGGCTCTTCGCGGTGGACCTCGACCCCGGGCGGTTACGGGCCGAGCTGCGGGCGCCGGCCGGCGCCGGGCTGAGCGCTCGCGCGGCAGATTTGTACGAGGAGCTGCTGGGTCTGTGCTGCGCGCATGTGGTGGAGCAGGCGACCGCCCATCCGTCGTTCGCGGCGCGGGCGGCGGTGGAGCACGTACGGGCGGCGGGCCGGACCCGGGACGTGGTGGAGACGCTGACGGGGCGCAGCCCGGACGCGGTGGCGCTGGAGTTCGAGCAGCGTTACGCGGACTACGTGGCGGCGACGCACGGGCGGCTGGAGCTGTTCGGGCTGACGCTTGGGCGATCGGCGCGGGAGTGGCCGCTGGACACGGCGTACATCAGTCTGGCGGTGAGCGGTGGGCCCGTGCACCAGGAGGGTTTCGGTCTGCCGCGCACGGGCCAGGTGGCCGTCAGGGCCGAGCAGATCCTGACCACCACCGACCGGCTGCTGCTGCGCGGGCCCGCGGGCTCCGGCAAGAGCACGCTGGTGCAGTGGCTGGCGCTGAACGCGGCCCGGCGCAGCTTCCGGGGCGACCCGGGGGACTGGAACCTGTGCGTCCCTTTCGTGCTGCGGCTGCGCGCCTTCACGTCGGCCGCCGGTCTGCCCACCCCCGAGGACTTCCTGCGGGCGGCCGGGGTCCCGCTGAGCGCGCCCGCGGGATGGACCGAGCGCATATTCACCGAGGGCCGGGCGTTGATTCTGGTCGACGGCGTGGACGAGGTCCCGACGCGTCTGCGGACCCGTACCGAGGCATGGCTGAAGTCGCTGATCGCGGCCTATCCGGACGCCCGCTACGTGGTGACGACCCGGCCGTCAGCGGTGCCGGAGGACTGGCTCGCGCGGCTCGGTTTCACGGCACACTCGCTGCTTCCCATGGACCGCGACGACATCCGCTCGTTCATCGGCCACTGGCACGACGCGGCCCGCCTGGAATGCCTCTCCGATGCCGAGCACGGTGAACTGGAGGCATACGAGGCGTCTTTGCGCCAAGCCGTCGCCACCCGCCGGGATCTGGGCCGGCTCGCCACCAACCCGCTGATGTGCGCCCTGCTGTGCGCGCTGAACCGCGATCGCCGGATGCAGCTGCCACGGGCCCGGAAGGAGCTGTACGACGCGGCTCTGGACATGCTGCTCGTACGCCGTGACACGGAGCGGGAGATCACCGGCGTCGAGGGCGTCGGCCTCACGCGGGAGGAGCAGACGGCGCTGCTGCAGCGGCTCGCGTACTGGCTCATCCGCAACGGGCAGGTGGAGGCGGACCGGTCCGAGGTCGTGGAGATGCTGGCCGAGTGGCTGGCCGCGATGCCACAGGTGCAGGGCACGGCCGGGCAGGTTTTCGCGCATCTGCTGATCCGCAGCGGGCTGCTGCGCGAACCCGCGCCGGGCGCCGTGGACTTCGTGCACCGGACCTTCCAGGACTATCTGGGGGCCAAGGCGGCGGTGGAGTCCCGGGACATCGGGGTGCTGGTGCGCAACGCCCACGACGACCAGTGGGACGACGTCGTGCAGATGGCGGTCGGGCACGCACGGCCGGAGGAACGAGCCCGGCTGCTGAAGCAGTTGCTGCGACGGGCCGACCGGGCACCGAAGCTGCGACACCGGCTGGTGCTGCTGGCGGCGGCGTGTCTGGAGCATGCGCCGGAGCTGGACCCGCAGGTGCGAGCGGATGTGCAGGTGCGCGCGCAGGAGCTGGTGCCGCCGCGGAGCCTGGAGGAGGCGGAGGACCTGGCGAAGGTCGGCGAGCTGGTGCTGGAGCTGCTGCCGGGGCCGGAGGGGCTGGACGAGGACACGGCGGCGGCGGTGGTGCGGACGGCGGCCTTGGTCGGCGGTGATGCCGGGATGCGGGTGATCGCGCGGTTCGCCGGGGACACGCGCTTCAAGGTGGGTTACGAGGTGTCGTACAGGTGGAGCACGTTCGACACCCGGGAGTACGCGAGAACGGTGCTCGCGGACGCGAAACTGCACGAGACGTACCTCAAGGTGCACACGGCCGAGCAGCTCGCGGAGCTCGCACACCTGCGGCATCTCACCTGGCTACACCTCACGGGCAACCACTCGATTCCGTCCGAGATCGCGGAGCACACCACACTCAAGGCGCTGTTCCTCAACCGTGACAGCGGGCTGAACGATCTGTCCCTGCTCGCCGCACTGCCCCAGCTGGCTCAGCTCGGTGTCGCCGAATGTCCCGCACTCACTGATCTCGGCTCGCTGCGGGGCCTGGCACTGCGGAAGCTGTGGCTCTACGACCTTGTCGAAGGCCTTTCCCTCGCTCCGGTCGAGGACCTGCCCGCGCTCCAGTTGCTGGTGTTCAATTTTCCGGTGGATGCCTCCCGCGTCGCGGAGATACCCGCACCGGCGGGGCTCACACGGCTCGGTCTCTTCGACGGTGCCCGGACCATCAGTCTCGACGGCCTCGAACGCTGGCCCGGCCTGGAGTGGCTGACGATCGCCGGGGACGCCCAGGCCGAAGAGCTGTCCCGTCATCCGCATCACTTCCCGCTCGGCACTCTGCAGATCACCGACCAGTCCGCGCTTGACCTCGCCACTGTCGTGCGTCATCAGGAGCTCACCGAGTTGTACGTGGGTGGCAGCCGGCTGGTCTCCGGTGTCGAACCGCTGCGGGAACTACCCGAGCTGACCCGGTTGTCATTCGGCGACTGCGGTTTCGTGGACATCTCGCCGCTCGCGGGCAACCAGCAACTTGAGGTCGTCGCCCACAACGGGACGGTGCTCACCGGCGCCGAGCTGTTCCCGCCAGGCCAGGTGACCTGGAAGCCCTAAACCCCCGCCGCTCCCAGCAACGACCCCGCCGCGTACGTCACCCCCATCGCCAGCGCTCCCCCGCCCACGTTCCGCACCACCGCCCGCCCCACCGGCGCCGCCCCCAGCCGCGCGCTCCACCAGCCGGTGAAGCTCAGCGCGACGAGCACCGACACCACGGTCACCCACAGCCGCACGGACGCGGGCGGGAGCACGATGGCCAGCAGCGGCAGCAGCGCGCCCACCGTGAACGCGAGGAAGCTCGCGCCCGCGGCGTGCCAGGGGTTGGCCAGCTCGTCGGGGTTGATGCCCAGCTCGACCCGCGCATGCGCGCGCAGGGCGTCGCGTTCGGTGAGCTGGACCGCGGCCTCGCGGGCCACCTCGCGCGAGAGGCCGCGGTCCTGCAACAGGTCCGTGAGCTCGTCGAGTTCGGCCTCCGGCTGCTCCCGCAGTTCGCGTTTCTCGACGGCCAGCGCCGCCTTCTCGGAGTCGCGCTGGGTGGAGACCGAGACGTACTCGCCGGCCGCCATGGACATGGAGCCGGCGAGCAGTCCGGCGAGGCCGGCGGTGAGCAGGGCCGCCCGGTCGCTGGTCGCGCCCGCGACGCCGACGACGAGGCCCGCGGTGGAGACGATGCCGTCGTTGGCGCCGAGGACTGCGGCGCGGAGCCAGTTGAGGCGGGTGCCGAGGGGTTCGCCGTGGGGCTCGTGGTGCGTCGGTTCGGTCACTCGGGGAGGGTCTCATCCCGGGCGGTCACCAGACGCGTACCGACCCGCCCGGCGCGAAGGCGGGGCTCGTGGCGTCGGCCGGGACCTCCTTCAGGGGTTCGGCGATTTCCGAGACCGTGGGACCGACTTGCGCCGCGATGCCGTCCAGCAGATCGAGGTCGAAGCCGTACACCCGGGCGGCGTTCCCGCCCGCCATCGCCGCGATCTCCTCGCGCGGCAGGCCCGCGTAGGCGATGCGGAGGCCTTCGCGGGAGTACGGGGTCGTGCCCTCGTCGTGCGGGTAGTCGCTCCCCCACATGATCTTGTCGAGGCCGATCCGGTCGCGCAGCGGCACCTCGTGGGGGCGCATGAAGCTCGCGCCGACGAAGCAGTTGTCGCGCCAGACCTCGCTCGGGCCCTTGCCCATGGAGGCGGCGAGACCGGCGCCGAACTTGGACTCCGCGGTGGAGGCCCGGGAGGCCGCGGCGACGAGCCGCCCGTGGTAGTAGTCGAGCATCTCGACGACCGCCGGGATCCAGCCCGAGCCCTGTTCGGTCAGCACCAGTTTCAGCCCGGGGTGGCGGCGGAAGGCACCGCCGAAGATCAGGTGCCAGAGCGCCCGGTGCGAGAACCACGTCGTCTCCACCATGAAGACGGCCCGCGCGGCCGGTTCGTCGCCGAGCGGCGGGGAGGCGGACCCGCCGTGGTGATTGACCGGTACGTCGAGCTCCTCGCAGACCGCCCACAGCGGGTCGTAGGTCGCCGAGTACAGCTCCGGGACGCCGGACCCGGGCGGGGCGCCGGGCAGCAGGATCCCCCCGGTGAGGCCCGCCTCCCTGCTGCGGCGGACCTCGGCGACCGCCTCGTCCACGTCGTTCAGCAGGATCTGCGCGACACCCGCCCGGCGGCCGGGGACGAGGGAGCAGAAGTCGGCGAGCCAGCGGTTGTGGGCGCGCAGCCCGGCCCAGCGCTGCTCGTACTCCTCGCGTGTCGGCGCCGGAGCCATCAGCGATGCGGAGGGGAAGAACGGCGGGATGGTGTTGGGGAAGACGACCTCGGCGACGATGCCGTCGGCCTCCAGTTCGGCGACCCTGCGGTCCGAGTTCCAGTTGCGGTCGGCGGTGTCGGCGAGGAGGTCCTCGTACGGATTGACGTATGTCGCCGCCCATGCGTCGAAGTCGTCGTGGTGGCGCTTCTCCAGATACGGCTTGTAGTCGAGGAGATCGGCGCCCGCGTGGCAGTCGGCGGAGATGACCGTGTAGCGGTCCTCGCTCATGAGGACACCCCCAGGGACGGGAAGTCGTGGTCGGTCAGCCAGTGGCGGCCGACCTCGCGCGACCTGGCCCATGACGCCTCGACGGCCGACTGGTCGTCGGACTGGCCGAGATCGGCCGGGGTCGGGCCGATACGGCGGGCGATCGGGGCCAGCTTGTCGGTGTCGAAGCCGAAGACCTCGGCGGCCGCGAGGCCCAGGATGCGACGGGTCTCCGCGACGGGGATGTCATGGAAGGTGTTCTTCAGCCAGGCACGGGTGTTGGGCCAGGTGCCCTCCGGGTGGGGGAAGTCGGAGCCCCAGAGGATGTTGTCGACGCCGATCTCGTACCGCTGGGCGAGTTCGCGCCGTTTGGTGTTGGTGGCGCAGATGAAGATCTGCCGGTCCAGATACTCGCTCGGCGGCCGCTTCAGCTCGGCGAAGGGCGAGAGCTTCTTGCCGCCGTGCGCGCCGAGGTACAGCCGGTCCATGAACCACAACAGGTTGGGCAGCCACCAGCAGCCCGACTCGGCGACGCCGAACTTCAGTCCGGGGTGGCGCTCGAAGACCCCGGACCAGAGCAGGAACCAGAGCGGCCTGGCCGGCCACCAGGTGACCTCGGAGACGTAGATGCCCAGGTGGTCTCCGTACTCGTGGCGGGGAGCGGCGCCGGAGTGGGTGACCAGCGGCATGGCGGTCTCGGCGGCGGCCGCCCAGACGGGGTCGTAACGCCGGTCGTGGTACGGGGCCTTGTCCACCCACATGGAGGGGATCATGAGCGCGCCGAGACCGGTTTCCCTGGCCCGGTGGATCTCGGCGACGACACGGTCGACGTCGCCGGTGACGGGGAGGAGGGCGACTCCGCAGTGCCGCTCGGGATTCTCGGAGACGAACTCGGCGAGCCAGCGGTTGTGCGCCTGCGCGCCCGCCATGCCGAGGTCGGGGTCCTGGTCGCCGGAGAGACCGAGTCCGACGCCGAAGGGGGCGGCGGTCTGGCTGTCGACGGCGTCCGCGTCCGGGAAGACGACCTCGGCGGCCACCCCGTCGCCGTCGAGTTCCTTGAGCCGCTGCGCGGTGTCCCAGCCGCCGCGCAGGCCTTCCTCGTTGTCGCTGAACCACTTGCTCGCGAAGGCCTCGTTGCGTACGCCGAGGCGGGTCATCTCCTCGCGGCGGCGGTCGCGCCCGGCGAGGAATTCGTCGAAGTCGCGGTGGAAGCGGGAGTCGAGGTAGGGCCGGTACTGCTCGGTGGGCAGGCCGGCGTGGCAGTCGGAGGAAATGATCAGATACGGGTCGTTCGGCTCTGTCAACGGGCTCACCTCGATCGGGATCGCTGCGGGATGGCTGCGAAATGGCCGCGGGCTCGCCGCGGACTGCTGCGGATCGCCGCGGACCGCTGCGAAATCACCGCGGATTCGCGGGATCGCGGGGGATTCGCCGCGAATTCGCGGGGGATTCGCCGCGGACGTGCTCGACGCTCAGTCGAGAATGAAGCTCTCCAAGTAGTCCGGCGCGGAGCGGTTCAGCATCGACTGCGAGCGCGCCCGGATCTGCCGGTCGCTGTGCTCGCTCGCCGGGAGCATCCAGAAGCGGTCGGCCCTGATCCCGTCCACGACATGCGCGGCGACCTCCTCCACCGGTGTGAACGCCACCTCGTGCCCGGCGGCCCTCATCGCCGCCTCCCACTGGTCGAGGCTGCGGTACGGGGTCTTCCGCGGCCGCTCCTTGGCGTAGCGCGACGGCCGGTTGCGGTGCGATTCCCACAGGCCGGTGCGGAGCATGTGCGGGCCGGGAAAGAGGACCGAGGCCCCCACACACGCGCCTTCCGCCTTCAGATGCGCGTACAGCGACTCGGTCATCGTCACCACCGCCGCCTTGGTGACGGCGTACACGGACGCGGTGGGCAGCGGGGCGATACCGCCGTCTCCCGATGAGGTGTTGACCACGTGGCCGGGCTCACCGCCGGCGATCATCCGGGGGACGAAGGCCTGGATGCCGTGGAAGACACCCCACACGTTCACGGCGAACGCCCACTTCCAGTCGTTCGGCTCGTGCTCCCACATCCGGCCCTCCGCGCCGGAGCCGACGCCCGCGTTGTTGCACAGCACATGCACGGCGCCGAAGGCCTCGTAGGCCACGTCGGCCAGGCGCTGTACGGAGTCCCGGTCCGAGACGTCCACGACCTGTGCGAGGACGTCCGCACCGCCCGCACCGAGATCGTCCACGGCCTTGCGCAGCGCCCCCTCCTCGACGTCCGCGAGAACGACCCTCAGGCCCTCCCCCGCGAACCTCCGCGCCATCGCCAGTCCGATGCCGCTCGCCGCGCCGGTGACGACGGCGACCTGTCCAGGCGCCAGCCTCATCGGACGCTCCCCTCCGGCGGCCCGTCGAGGATCTGCTGCGGGTCGTCGTAGCGCTGATGGACGTACGGCAGGAGAGCCTGTGCGCTGACCCGTTCCGCCACGCGACCCTTCTGGTCGGTGGTCTTCTCGCCGATGGTGAGCTCCACCAGCTTCCGTACCGGCAGGTCGGCGACCGGGTCGTACATCGACTCGCGCAGCACGACGTCGCCGGTGAGCTGCTCCAGTTTGCGGATCTTCTCGTTGCGCCCGCAGTGGACGAGGACCGGCTCGGCGTCGAAGCCGGAGCCGGCACCGTCCACGGCCGGAAGGAACTTGAAGTAGAAGTCCACCTTCTCGGTGGGCTCGGGCAGTGGCAGCGGGCCGCTCACCGCGCCCCGCACCTCCACGAAAGCGATCCCGTGCCGGGCGAGGGCCGCCCGGACGAGCAGGCCTTCGCGGTCGACGGTCACCTCGCCCAGCTTCTTCGGCTCACCGAAGACCTCACGGCCGCCGATGAGCGCCCGCTCATGGGTCATCGGCATGACGAGCGGATACCAGCCCTGCTGGTCGCCGTGGGCGGCGGCGACGGCGACAGAGCCCGCGCCGAGCGGATAGCCGGGCAGATCGACCTTGCTGATGTTGGCTCGTACGAGAGGGCGTTCGGTGGGTTTGAGCGGCGGCGGCAGAACGGCCGCGACCACGTCCGGGTCGGTCTCCCACACCGCCACGACGCCCGTGGACCAGATGTCGGGGAGTTTTGCGCCGGCTGCGCGGGCGGCCGCGATCTCGGCCTCGGTGCGCGCGCCGTACCGTACGCGTGTCATGTCGTACCACCCTTCGTCGTTCGTCGTCGGGGGTCGTCGTCGGGGGTTGGGGCTGCGGTTCTGTAACACAGTTACACCGGCCTCGATGAAGGGTAAAGAGCCGTGCACGTACTGGATTTGGGGGCTTCATGCCACGCACCGCGCTGACCCGCGACGAGGTGTTGGAGGCGGCTGCGGACCTCGTCAAGCAGCACGGCCCGGACGCCCTCACGATGCGCAAGCTCGCGGCCGAGCTGGGCACGGCCGTCACATCGATCTACTGGCACGTCGGCAATCGCGAGTCGCTGCTCGACGCGCTCGTCGAGCGGACGGTCCAGGAGATGGGCGCGATCCGTCCCACCGGAGGCACTCCGGCCGCCCGGATCGTCTCCGTGGCCCGTCGGCTGCGCCGCGAACTGCGGGCCCGTCCGCATCTGATCGCGATGGTCCATGAACGGGGCCTGACCGAGCGGATGTTCCTTCCCGCGCAACGGGCGCTCGTCCATGAGGTGCACGCCGCCGGGCTGCGCGGGGCGCGCGCCGCCGAAGCCGTGCGGGCCGTGCAGTTCCAGATCGTCGGCTTCGTCCTGGTGGAGCGGAACCGGGAGCGCGGGCCCGTGCAGTCACCCGGCGAGGAGGAGCTGTGGGGCACCGAGAGCGCGGAGGACGACCCCGCCCTGGCCCGCGCGCTGGCCCGTCCGACCGACCCGGAGAAGCTGTTCGCCACGTCCGTGAAGGCGCTGGTGGAGGCGCTGCTCGCATGACCGGGGGCAGCCCGCCGGCCCCCGCCCCTCCGCATCACCCGATGCGGTGGCAGCCCGCGCCCCAGATCCCTCACCCGTACGGGCAGGATCAGGGCCGCCCCCAGGGCCGCCCCCGGGTGACTCAGGGGCCGTCATGTGCCGTGCGAACGGAAGCTGTTCTCCTGACCGGCTGCCGCCGGGTTCCCGGACGGGCCGGGACAGCGCTGTCAGTGGTGGCCCGTAAGCTCTGTGACCATGCTCGACGACCGTACGACAGCAGCAGCGTGGCCGACCGCGTACCCACAGGGGTATGCGGTCGTCGACGTGGAGACCACCGGACTCGCCCGCGACGACCGGATAGTGTCGGCTGCCGTCTACCGGCTGGACGCCCTGGGCAATGTCGAGGACCACTGGTACACGCTGGTGAATCCCGAGCGGGATCCGGGTCCGGTGTGGATCCACGGCCTGACGAGCGATGTGCTGGAGGGCGCACCCCTCTTCAGTGATATCGCCCATGAGTTCGCGGACCGACTGGAGGGCCGGGTGCTCGTCGCGCACAACGCGATCTTCGACTGGTCCATGATCGCCAGGGAGTACGCACGGGCGGAGCGCGTCGCGCCCGTACGGCAGCGCCTGTGCACCATCGCACTCTCCAAGGAGCTGGCGCTCCCGCTGCCCAACCACAAGCTGGAGTCGCTCGCGGCGCACTTCGGCGTCGTGCAGCGGCGCGCACACAACGCGCTGGACGACGCACGGGTGCTGGCCGAAGCGTTCCGGCCGAGTCTGCACAAAGCGGCGGAGCGCAATGCGCGGCTGCCGCTTCTGGAGTGCCGGCCCCTGACCGAGTGGTCCTCGGCCCCTCCCGCGCCGCGCGTCGGCCACCAGACGTCGTACCGGCAGAACAGCTGGCGTCCCGCACGCAGGCGGCCCGCATGCCCGTACCCCAACCCCGGGCGTTACGAAGCAGACAAACCACTCAAGCAGGGCATGAGGGTGGCGTTCTCCGGTGATACGTCCATCGAGCGGGAGCTGCTGGAGGACCGCGCGATCGAGGCGGGCCTCCATGTCGCGACGAGCGTCTCCCGGCTGACGAGTCTGCTCGTCACGAACGATCCGGACGCGGCGACGTCGAAGACGGTGCGGGCCAAGTCGTTCGGCACGCCGATCGTCGACGAGGCCGCGTTCACGCAGTTGCTGAGGGACGTCGCTCCGGCGGAGGCCTGACGGCGCGATGTCGCCGGAGGTCCGCTGCGCCGGTCGGGTGCAGCCTCGCCGACCCGCCCGTCCGGATCTTGCTCCGGTCTCCCGTGCTCCGGACGATGCGGCGCATGGCACGTTGCGAGGTCTGCGGAAACGACTACAGCATGTCCTTCGAGGTGCACGCGCAGGGCGCGGTGCACGTCTTCGACTGCTTCTCCTGCGCCATCCACCGGATGGCGCCCATCTGTGAGCACTGCCGGGTCCAGATCATCGGCCAGGGCGTCGAGGTGGAAGGCCACTGGTACTGCGGCGGTCACTGCGCCCGCGCGGAGGGAAAGGCGGGCATCGTCGACAAAGTGTGAGCCCGCCCCCGGCAGGCCGCCCCGGGCCGCTCCCCGGAGCGCCACCCGCCAGTCCCCCGGACCGGGTCCCGGGCCACCCCGCCCCGTCCCCGGACCCTCCCTCCGAGCACCCCACGACCGAGTTGTACGGTCGTGGGGTGTACCGCTTCCTGTTGTCCCGGCAGTGGGTGATCCTCACCCTCGTCTTCCTCGTCCTCATTCCCGTGATGGTCGAGCTGGGCTTCTGGCAGCTGCACCGGCACGAGCACCGGGTCGCCCAGAACAAGCTGATCTCGGACAACCTCACCGCGCGGCCGCTCCCCGTCACCGAACTGACCGCCCCCGGTCACACCGTGCCGCGCGCCGACTACTGGCGGCGGGTCACCGCGAAGGGGACGTACGACACCGCGCACGAGGTCGTCGTACGCCGGCGCACCAACAGTGACGAACGGGTCGGCGTCCATGTGCTGACCCCGCTGGTCCTCGCCGACGGCCGCGCCGTCCTGGTCAACCGCGGCTGGGTGCCCGCCGCGGCCGACCAGACGGCGTTCCCCGTCGTGCCGCCCGCGCCCAAGGGAGAGGTCACCGTCACCGGCCGGCTGATGGCCGACGAGACGACGGATGCCAGCGGCATCAAGGACCTGCGCGGGCTGCCGCCCCGTCAGATCATGCTGATCAACAGTGAGCAGCAGGCGAAGGGCCTCGGCAGGCCCGTGCTCGGCGGCTATCTGCAGCAGACCGCGCCCGAGCCGCCCGGAAGCACGCCCGAGCTGATCCCCGACCCGGACCACGACTCCATCGGCCCTCACATGGCGTACGCCGTCCAGTGGTGGCTGTTCGCGGCCGGTGTGCCCGTCGGCTGGGTCGTTCTCGTACGCCGTGAGAAGCGGGACCGGGCGGCTGCGGCCGCGCAGCCCGCAACCGGACCCGCATCCGCATCCGCATCCGCATCCGAGCCGGCGGCCCCGGCCGAGTCGGTGTCGGCGTCCACTCCAGCGCAGGGCCCTTCCTAGGGAAGCGCGCCGCGGGAACACTCGGGGCGCGTCGGCAGCCGGTCTGCCGAACTGCCGAACTGCCGGGCTCTGACGGAACGTCCTCAGCCATATCGGACTGTTGGGATCCGGCCTCGCCCAGGCCGCGTACGAGACGGCAGGATAGGCCCATGGATCTTGGACTGAAGGACCGTGTCTACGTCGTCACCGGAGCCACCCGGGGCCTGGGGAACGCCGCTGCCCGGGCGCTGGCCGCCGACGGCGCGAAGGTGATCGTCACCGGGCGGGACGAGAAGGCAGCCGCGGACGCGGCCGCCGCGCTCGGCCCGGACGCCGTGGGCATCGGGGCGGACAACGCCGACCCGGCGGCCGCCGGGAACCTGATCGCCGCGGCGCGCGAGCACTTCGGCCGCTTCGACGGCGTTCTGATCAGTGTCGGCGGACCGGCGCCCGGGTTTGTCGCGGACAACACGGACGAGCAGTGGCAGTCGGCGTTCGATTCGGTCTTCCTGGGCGCGGTGCGGCTGGCACGCGAGGCCGCGGCGGCGCTGAGTGACGGAGGGGTCATCGCCTTCGTCCTGTCCGCCTCGGTCCACGAACCGATCCCGGGGCTGACGATCTCGAACGGCCTCCGCCCCGGCCTGGCCGGCTTCGCCAAGTCCCTCGCCGACGAGCTGGGCCCGCGCGGCATCCGCGTCGTGGGCCTCCTCCCGTCCCGCATCGACACGGACCGCGTCCGCGAACTCGACGCCCTCTCGGGCGACGCGGACGCGGCCCGCACCGCCAACGAATCCCGCATCCCGCTGCGGCGCTACGGCACCCCGGAGGAGTTCGGGCGTACGGCGGCGTTCCTGCTGTCCCCCGCGGCGTCGTACCTCACGGGCCTGATGCTCCCGGTCGACGGCGGCGCCCGGCGCGGCTTCTGACACGCCGGCTGCTCGGGTATCCGCTGCTCGGCTCGTTTCGTGCGTACGGCGCCGTCGGCTGCGTGAGGGGAATGCGCGCCCCTACGGCGCCCGGGCCGGTGCCGCTCGCGTCCGATCGTCGCGAGCCGCACCGGCCGATGACTGACTGGGGCAGGGGTCACTCCATAGGGTAAATGTCCCCCGAACCCATGGCACTCTCCTGCTCGCTCTGCTCCTTCAGCTTGCGGGCCTTGTCCTTGAGCCGCTGACGCTCCTCAGGGTCGCTCACCCTCTCCGCGGCCTGGTCCAGTTCCTCCGCCTTCTGACGCATCTGCCGGACGCGTCCGCGGGATTCGTCTGAAGCGCTCATGGTCACTCCTCGGGCGTCTGTATGAGCGGGCACCATCAGCGAACCAGCGCCTTCACGGCCTCGCATCCCGAGCGCTCACCGAACTCGATCTCCGCAGGTCGAAGCGGGTCCGCAGGGGCCACGCCACGACGTGACCACGCCACGAAGAACCGGCCCCGTCCGCCCCGCCGGCCCGGAGCCCGACCGCCACCATGGTCGGGAGACACCCGTACGCGGTGCGCGAAGCCGGCGCTCCGGGCCCCGTCACCTCACGCGGCCGCTCCAGGCCCTCGTCACGTCACGCGTTGCGCACGATGTTTCTCGGCGCGGAGGCGGACCTCCGAGGGAAGCGTCGCCAGGCCCGCCGACTCACGGGCGTGGGTCAGCGCCTCCGACGAGAGCCGTTCCAGGGTTTCGCACGGGGAGGCGTGGGGCTCCAGGAGGAGACGTACCCGGGCCGCCGGGGCCGTGCGGCGGCCGTGGAGGGCGACCTGGGCGCGGGCCACGCCTTCCAGATGCTCCGCTTCACCGGTGAGGACGGACTCCAGGGCGCGGCCCCGCAGCAGCGCGCCTTCTCCGTCACCGCTCTCGACCAGGACCTCGGCCAGCCGGGAGCGGCGGAACTGTGCGAGGAGCCACCAGAGCGCGAGTAGCACGACGATCACGAGCGCCGCGACGACCGCGGGCCACCACCAGACCTCGTCCCGCCACCGCCCCCGGTCGCCGGCGCTGAGCAGGACGTCGTCGGGCCCGTTCCAGGGCCACCAGGACGGCACCCCCAGGCCGAGGCCGGCGGCCAGCGCCGCTCCCCCGGCGGCCACCAGCACCAGCCCGGCGAGCCCCAGCAGTACGCGGTTGACCACCCCGAGCATCCTGCTCACCCCTTCTTCGGAGGCCGTCGCACATGCACGGACAGGGCCGGCGCGTGCACCAGCCCCAGCTCGCGGATCCCGACGGCGAGCACAGTGTCCAAGTCGGCGCGCACGTCGTCGAGTTCACGGAAATGGGACACCGCACGGACCGTGACCCGGGAGCGCCCCATCCGTACCCGCACGGACTGCACCCCGGACACGTCCATCGCCCGGTCGCGCAGTACCAGCGCCGCCGCCTCCCGGTACAGCCCGGCCCGGACACCCGCGGCGGCCGCGTCGCGGCGCATCGTCAGCAGCCCCCGCAGCCCCGGCGTCGTGGCGAGCACGATCAGCCACACCCCCAGCGCCACGGCGACGCCCGCGCCCACCAGCACCCAGATGTCGTCCAACTGGCGCTGCTCCAACTGACCGGCGAGGGAACGCCGCCACTGCATCCCGGGCCGGTCGGCCCGTACCGAAGCCACGTCGAACAGCAGCAGCCCCGCGCCGCCGGTCAGCACCACCGCGAGCAGCGCGGCCGGGATCCGCCGTTTGGACCAGAACCGTCCGGGACGACCGCCGTCGTCCTGTCCGGCCACCGGCACCGGCACCGGCCGGTACGCGGCGGCGGAGGCCGACTGGTCCAGTTCCCTTTCCTTGACCGGTCCGCTCTCCTTGGCCGGTCCGCTCTCCTTGACCCGTCCGCTCTCCTTGACCGGTTCGCTCATCGGAGCCTCCCCTGGGCCGCCCGACGCGTATGGACGGAGTGCAGCCGCTGGACCTCCACCGCGACTTCGGGCACCTCCATCCCCGCCAACGCCTCTACCCGCTGCGCGACGTGCCGACGCACCGCTCCGCACTGCCCGCCGATGTCGGAGGGATAGCCGAGTTCGAGGCTGATCCGTACCCGGGCGCGGTCATGGTGCACCGTGACCGCGGCGTGCGGGGCCGAGCCACCCTCCGGTGGGTGGCCGAGGGCCTCGCGCGCCGCCTGCGTGGCGATCTTCGCGACGACCCGGTCGGCGATGGTGGTCGCTCCCCGCTCGGCCGCCGCGATTCCCGTCGTCGCCGGGAGCCCGGTGGAGTCCGCGGCCACGGCGTGTCACCTCCGCCGTTCACCGTGCTCGCGGCCCCGGAAGAACTCACGCGCGTCGAGGTCGCCGTCCAGGAACCGCCCGGCCACGAACCCGACCGCCCCCAGCGCGGCCACCAGCAGAAAGGCCCCGAAGCCACCGAAGTATCCGGCGAAGCCCAGTCCCATGCCGGCCAGCAGGCCGACCACCGCCATGCTCATCGTGAGCTCCTCTCACGAGCTCCGTTCACTGGATCCGCGGCTCGGACTCTTCCTCTTCCTCTTCCGGCAGTTTCACATCGCCGACCGCGATATTGACCTCGACGACCTCGAGACCGGCCATCCGCTCGACCGCGGAGATGACGTTCTCCCGGACGGCGCGGGCGACATCACCGATCGAGACGCCGTAGTCGACGACGATTTCGAGGTCGAGCGCGGTCTGCTTCTCGCCGACCTCGGCGCTCACCCCACGGGTGACGGACGGTTTGCCGCCGGGCACCCGGTCGCGCACCGCGCCGAAGGTACGGGAGGCCCCGCTTCCCATGGCGTGGACGCCGACGACATCCCGGGCCGCGAGTGCGGCGATCTTCTCGACGACACCGTCGGCGATGGTGGTGCGGCCCCGGGTGGCCGGATCGCCGCCGCCCCGCCTGACGGGGCCGGACGGCTCCTTGGTGACATTGACGTCAGTGTCGGTCATCGCCATTCCTCCCTTTCCCAGGTGGTGGTGAACTCGGACCTCGCTGACCACACTAAGTGTGGTTACCCGGTATTGCGCCGGGGAAGCAGCAGGCTGGAGCAATGACGAGGCGAGAGCGATGACGACGGCACACGGATGGGCCGGGGCGGTACGGGCCCGGCTGGGCCTGGGCAGACTGCTTCCCCTCGGCGGCGTCGCGGACGGCGCCTGGCTGGCGGAACGGGCCGCTGACACGGTGCTCCATACGGCGGCCCAAGAGGTTCGCGGGGTGGTGCTGGGGAGCCTGCGGATCGCGCTCGCCGACCCCGCGGCGGCCGGGACGCCCGCCGTCCCGCCCCCGCCGGGCGCGCTACCGCCCGGCCCTCTCCGTATCGAGGCGGAGTTCGCGGCGGCCGGTGACGAACCCCTTCCGGCGGTCGCGGAACGGCTCCGCGCCGCCCTCTTCACCGCCTCCGTGGAGCGGCTGGATCTCGCGGTCACGGAGATCGATCTGCGGGTGACGGAGCTGCTGGACACCGCACCGGAGCCGAGCGCGGTGCCTCGCCCGTCCGGGGTGAGCGCCGCCGCATCGCCGCAGGGAGAGGTGGGCAGCACGGCGGCCGCGGTGCGGGGCGTCGCTCACCTCACGGACACGCTGGGCGTACCGGTCCGGATCGAGGAGTCCCACGTCCGCGTCGAATGTGCGACGGCACCGGGCCACCGCCCGTTGGTGGTGGCCCTGGCCGTTCGGGAGGCGGTTGCCCCGGTGCTTCCGGCACCCGTCCCGGTGGTAGTGCTGATCACGGACGTCGCCGGCTGGAGCGTGTCTTCAAAGTAGCGTCGCCCGGGCAGACGGGACTTTGAAGACGCGACCCAGGCCCAGGGCGTCGCGGACGGCGACACCTCTGCAACACGCCTCGGGCCGGCCACACCCTGGTCCTGTCCGGGCGATGTTCGAGGGGCCCGACAAGATCGCCCGGACAGGCCCTAGTCCGCGAGACCCGCGAGATCGCGAAGGCGCCGGGCCTGGGCTGCCCGCTCGGCCGTCCGCTGGTCCTCGTACGTACGGGACTGCGCGCCCCGCAGCAGTGCCTTCGTCTCGATCACGGCATCACGCGGCGCCGCAAGCAGCGCGGCGGCCAAGTCCCGTACGGACGCGTCGAGTTCCTCGCCGGGCACGGCGAGGTTGGCGAGGCCGATGCGCTGCGCCTCGTCGGCGTGGACGAACCGGCCCGTGGCGCAGATCTCCAGCGCACGGGCGTAGCCGACGAGCGAGACGAGCGGGTGGGTCCCCGTGAGATCGGGGACCAGGCCCAGGCTGGTCTCGCGCATGGCGAACTGCACGTCCTGCGCCACGACCCGCAGATCGCAGGCGAGGGCAAGCTGGAAACCGGCACCGATCGCATGCCCCTGAACCGCCGCGATCGACACGATGTCGTTGCGGCGCCACCAGGTGAACGCGTCCTGGTACTCGGCGATGACGGCGTCGAGCTCCTCGTCGGAGCCGCGCGCGAGATCGAGGAACGACGGCTCGCCGTCAAAGCCCTCGGGCGTGAACGCCTGCCGGTCGAGCCCCGCGGAGAAGGACTTGCCCTCGCCACGCAGCACGACAACCCGCACACTGCCCGGCAGCGACCGCCCGGCTTCCGCCAACGCCCGCCAGAGAGCGGGAGATTGGGCATTGCGCTTGGCCGGATTGGTGAGGGTCACCGTGGCCACCGCGTCATCGACGGTGAGCCGTACGCCGTCCTTGTCGAGCACAGAGTCGAGCGAAGTCATGAGGGCCTCCGGTTCCGGTGCGGTCAGTGCAGCACAGATTAAGCGACTGCACAGTAACCACCCGGCCGACCGCACGATCGGCCGGGTGGCCGACACCGGAAACCGGCCGGCCTCAGACGCCGCTCAGGATCGTCTGGCGTCAGGCCGTGGCGGCCTTCTTGCCTCGTGTCGCTCCGCCGCGTCCACGCAGCGTGACTCCGGACTCGCTGAGCATCCGGTGGACGAATCCATAGGAGCGGCCGGTCTCTTCGGCCAACGCCCGGATGCTCGCACCGGAGTCGTACTTCTTCTTCAGGTCTGCCGCGAGCTTGTCGCGCGCGGCGCCGGTCACCCGGCTGCCCTTCTTCAGAGTCTCGGCCACCCGTGCCTCCTCATGGGAAGTGCGCTCTGGACTCTCATGATCACCCCTCAAGGGCTTCATGGCCACCCATTCGACAAGGTCTGTGCGACCAGCTTTTGCGGCCACAAGGCCGCCAGCGCCTCCGGAATCAAACATTCCGGGTAAGGGCGCCGTGACGTTTCGGCGCCCCAGAGGACGAAATTCCAGGTCAGGGCCACAGTCGTCCGGACCGGACGGTTCCGCATGCCTGCCCGGGCGTGGCGGACCGTTTCAGCGGACCGCCACGCCGGGGTACGAGACGCACTCACTCAGATGAAGGATCACCCGTGAGCCGAATGATCCATATGGAGTGGATCAATCCGGTTGGATCACTCGCAGACAGCCCGGCCGGGCGAGCGCGACGGGGCCGGGCAGGAACGACAGGGCCGGGGCGGGAGCTACAAGGTCAGGCGAGAGCGACGAGATCCGCGTAGTCCGCGCCCCACAGGTCCTCCACGCCGTCCGGCAGCAGAATGATCCGCTCCGGCTGCAGCGCCTCGACCGCGCCTTCGTCGTGGGTGACCAGGACGACAGCGCCCTTGTACGTGCGCAGCGCGCCGAGGATCTCCTCGCGGCTGGCCGGGTCCAGGTTGTTCGTCGGCTCGTCGAGCAGCAGCACGTTCGCCGAGGAGACCACCAGCGTGGCCAGGGCCAGCCGGGTCTTCTCACCGCCGGAGAGCACCCCGGCCGGCTTGTCGACGTCGTCGCCGGAGAACAGGAAGGAGCCCAGCGTCTTGCGGATCTCGACCAGGTCGAGGTCCGGCGCGGAGGAGCGCATGTTCTCCAGGACCGTGCGGTCCGGGTCGAGGGTCTCGTGCTCCTGGGCGTAGTAGCCGAGCTTGAGGCCGTGGCCCTCGACGACCTGGCCGGTGTCGGGGTTCTCCACACCGCCGAGCAGGCGCAGCAGCGTGGTCTTGCCCGCGCCGTTGAGGCCGAGGATGACGACGCGGGAGCCCTTGTCGATGGCGAGGTCCACGTCGGTGAAGATTTCGAGTGACCCGTACGACTTGGACAGCCCCTCGGCCATCAAGGGCGTCCTGCCGCAGGGCGCGGGCTCGGGGAAGCGCAGCTTGGCGACCTTGTCGGCGACCCGGGCCTCCTCGAGGCCGGAGAGCAGCCGCTCGGCGCGCCGCGCCATGTTCTGCGCGGCGACGGTCTTGGTGGCCTTGGCACGCATCTTGTCGGCCTGGGCGTTGAGCGCGGCGGCCTTCTTCTCCGCGTTCTGACGCTCGCGCTTGCGGCGCTTCTCGTCGGCCTCGCGCTGCTGCTGGTAGAGCTTCCAGCCCATGTTGTAGACGTCGATCGTCGAGCGGTTCGCGTCGAGGTAGAACACCTTGTTGACGACGGTCTCGACGAGGTCCACGTCGTGGGAGATGACGATGAAGCCGCCCCGGTACGTCTTCAGATAGTCGCGCAGCCAGACGATCGAGTCGGCGTCGAGGTGGTTGGTCGGCTCGTCGAGCAGGAGCGTGTCGGCGTCCGAGAAGAGGATCCGGGCGAGCTCGACACGGCGGCGCTGACCGCCGGAGAGCGTGTGGAGAGGCTGGCCGAGCACGCGGTCGGGCAGGTTGAGCGCGGCGGCGATGGTGGCGGCCTCGGCCTCGGCCGCGTAACCGCCCTTCGTCAGGAACTCGGTCTCCTGGCGCTCGTACTGCTTCATCGCCTTGTCGCGCGTGGCGCCCTTGCCGCTGGCGATGCGCTGCTCGTTCTCACGCATCTTGCGGATCAGGACGTCGAGGCCGCGCGCGGAGAGGATGCGGTCGCGGGCGAGGACGTCGAGGTCGCCCGTGCGCGGGTCCTGCGGGAGATAGCCGACTTCGCCGGAGCGGGCGATCTGGCCGGCGGCGGGGATGCCCTCACCGGCGAGGCACTTGGTGAGGGTGGTCTTGCCCGCTCCGTTGCGGCCGACCAGGCCGATGCGGTCGCCCTTGGCGATACGGAAGGTGGCGGACTCGATGAGGACGCGGGCGCCGGCACGCAGCTCGACGCCGGAAGCGGTGATCACGGAAAGACTCCAGAACGGATGGACGGCGGAAGGACGACGGGGCGTGCGGAAGCTTCGACGCCGTCTAATCCATGAGGAGAATTGCCATACGGCCAGTCTACCGGGACTGTGCAACTGGTTTTCTGTGGTGCTGCCCACGGTCGCGGCCGCGGGCGGGCTCCCCCGGGGCCGGGGCGAACAGGGCGACAAGCCGGGGCGAGCGGGGCGACAAAAGGGGCGGGACATACCCCACTGATCGATACTCGGGACATGCAGTTCGACGACGACGCCGACCTGGACACTTCAGAGGTCCAGGATGTGCGTCGCAACCGTGTCCCGGGCGGGAGGGCCACCATCGGGGGCGGCATTGTCGGCGTCATCGCGGTGATCCTGAGCCTGCTCTTCGGGGTGGGCCCGGACCAGCTGGGGCTGACGGACGGTGGCACGGCCCCGGAGCCGTACGCGTCGTCCGCCGGGCAGGTCGACCGGACCTGCATGAAGGGCAGGGACGCGAACACTCGGGAGGACTGCCGGATCGTCGCGGTGGTCAACAACGTGCAGGACTTCTGGCGCGAGGAGCTCGCGCGGCGCGGCGGGAACTACATGAACGCGACGACCGTCATGTTCACGGGCCGGGTGGCCACCGCGTGCGGCACGGCCACGGCGGAGGTCGGGCCGTTCTACTGCCCCGCGGACCAGAAGGTCTATCTGGACCTCGACTTCTTCAACGATCTGCGGGACAGGTTCGGGGCGACCGGCGGCCCGTTCGCGCAGGCGTACGTCGTCGCTCACGAGTACGGCCACCACATCCAGAACATGACGGGCACGCTGGCCCGGGCGCAGGACAGGCAGCAGGGTGCGGGCAGCAACGCGGTGCGCGTGGAGCTGCAGGCGGACTGCTACGCCGGGGTGTGGGCGCGCCACGCGACGACCTCCCCGGACGAGAAGACGGGGCGTCTGCTGCTGACGCGGCTGACGGACGCCGACATCCAGGACGGCCTGAACGCTGCCGCGTCGGTCGGCGACGACCGGATCCAGGAGAAGCTGCAGGGCCGGGTCACTCCCGAGTCATGGACGCACGGTTCGGCGGCGCAGCGCCAGCAGTGGTTCTACAACGGCTACCGCACGGGCGACATGGCCCGGTGCAACACCTTCCGCTGACTGTCAGTGGGCCCTGCCAGACTGAGACTCAGATCACATTCCTGTCGTCGAGCGAGGAGAAGGAGTGGTCGAGATGGCGGAGGCACCGGGCATCTGTCCGACGCTGCTGTACGCGGACGCCACGGCCGCGATCAAGCAGCTCACCGAGGCCTTCGGCTTCACCGAGAACGCGGTGTACGAGGGCGAGGACGGCAAGGTCGTCCACGCCGAGCTGTCCTACGGGAACGGGATGGTGATGCTGGGCAGCAAGGGCACGGGCAGCGAGTTCGGCAAGGTGATGGAGGGGGCAGGGCCGGCCGGTGTGTTCGTCCACGTCGACGATGTCGACGCGCATCACAACAGGGCTGTGGAGCACGCCGTGGAGATCCTGATGCCGCCCACCGACCAGGACTACGGCTCCCGGGAGTACATGAGCCGTGATCTGGAGGGGAACGTGTGGAGCTTCGGGACGTACAGGCCGGGGGCGGCGGAGTCGTAGACCGCCCGCCCTTCCGCGTCCTCGTCCTCGTTCCTCTCTTCGTTCGTTCTCGTCCTCGTTCGCGAGCGTCCGCCCGCGGGCGGACCCGCGGTCAGGCTCCTCCGGTGTGCACCTGGAAGGCCGCGCGGCGGACGGCCTTGGCCAGCGCAGGGTCGGGATGGGCGGCCGCGAGAGCCACGAGGACCTGCACGGTGCGAGGGTGGCCGACGGCTCTGACCTCGTCGAGCAGTGCGGGGACGGTGCCCTGGACCGCCGAGTCGAGATGGCGGACCAGCAGGGCGCTCTCGCCGTGGTCGGCCACAGCCGCCGCGGTGTCCACCCAGAGCCAGGTCGTCTCTTCGCGGGTGAGCACCTCGGTGGCGTCCTCCGGGTCCGCTCCCTCGTACTCGGCGAGCCAGAGCAGGGCGTACGGCCGCAGGGAGGGCTCTTCGGCGGCGGCGCGCACTCCGGCCTCAGCGGGAGCGCCGACGACGCGGAGCGCCTCGAACGCGAGCCCGCGCAGCAGGGCGTCCTCACCGCGGGCGGCGGCGAGCAGTTCCGTGACGGCGCTGGAGACGGTGCGGGCCGCGAGCCACGCGCGGTACTCGGCGCGGGCGGGTCCCGGGGTGAGCCGGGCGCAGCCGCGGAGCATGTCCTCGGCGGACTGCTCGATATGGCCTGCGGGGCTCTGGGCGGCGACGCAGATCTGTTCGAGTTTGACCCAGACCGCCCAGTTGCCGAGCGGGGTGAGGGTGGCGCAGCCCTCGCCCAGGGTCAGCGCGCCCACGGCGGCCAGGCCCTCCAGGGCCCAGTCGAGCAGGGCGGAGAGGGGGACGTCGGCGGGCGGGCCGTCGGGCGCGGCCGCGGCCGGGCCGGACTGCGGACCGTAAGGCACTTCGCAGCGCTCCTCGCGGAGTTCCGCGACGCGCTGCTGGAGCAGATCGAGCAGGGCCGGCACGAGCACGGGTCCCGCGGAGAGCTGGAGGAGGGAGAGCACCTGGGGGAAGGCCTCGACGACCTCCGCGACGGCGGCGGGGGCGACGCCGGCGGGGGCGGGATGGACGAGGGACCAGGCGTCGAAGAGGGCGACCCAGCCGCGCAGTACGGCGGTGTCGTCGCGGTCCCATGCGTTCAGCCGCCAGCCGGGGCGAGCGGTCCCGCCGTGCAGTTCGACGAGTCCGGCGAGCCGGGCGCGGTCCCAGCCCGCGTGTGTCTGGTCCGGCGTCAGTTCCAGCTCCTCGGCGGCCCGTTCCCGCTCGGCGGGTCCGCCCGCCGCGCTGTGTGCGGCCGCCCAGCGGGCGACACGTACCGCGTCGGCGAGGACTCCGCGCGCCTGGCGGGCCAGTTCCGCGGGGGGCGGGGTGCCCTCGGGCGGGCGCGGAGCAGGTCGGGTACGCCGGTTCGTCACGGCGTGGCGCGCCGTGGCGGTGGGCCGTGGGCGGACAAGACGGAGCCTGGAGTCGCGCAGGTTACGGGACGTCACGGGGAGCAGTCTTCCCGCTGTCGGCCCGAAAGCCCAATCGGAATGCGGGATCCCCTGGGAAGGGCCTGCTGCGGGCAGCTGGATCAGCCGTGCAACACCACTGGATCAAGCGTGCTCACCGCGAGATCAAGGGGTGAGGAAGCGGCTAGATCAAGGGGGTGAGGAAGCGGCGGAGGGCCTCCTCGTAGCGCGCCGGGCCCGCGTTCCACATGGCGGCGTGCGGGGCGTGGGGCACGGTCTGGAGGGTGACCAGGTCGGGGCGGCGGGCCGCGAAGTCGCGGGAGGGCCCCCACGGGGCGAGGGTGTCGTCGGGGCCGTGGAAGACGATGGTGGGCACGCGCAGCGCGTCCGGGTCCGCGGCTGCCTTCAGCCGGTCGGCGTGCAGTCCGGTGCGGCCTTCGGCGGCGTGCACGGCGAGCGGCAGCAGGGGGCCCGGGAGGCGCCGGGCGGCGGCGAGGGCGCGCAGCGTCGCCTCCCAGTCGAGCACCGGGGAGTCCAGGACGAGCCCGGCGATCCGGTCCCGGAGCGCGGAGTTGGCGGCCGCGTGGAGAGCCATCGAGGCGCCGGTGGACCAGCCGTGCAGGATCACGCGCTCGGCGCCGTCGCGGACGGCGAAGCGGATGGCCGCGTCGAGGTCGCGCCATTCGGAGTCGCCGAGGTGGCCGAGGCCGTCCGGGGAGCCCGGTGCGCCGGGGTCGCCGCGGTAGGCCAGGGCCAGCACGGGGAAGCGCCGTTCGGCGAGGAACGGCATGAGGTTCATGGCGTGTTCCCGGGTGGCGCCGAGGCCGTGCACCGCGATGATCCAGGTGGAGCGGGGGCCCGGGACGAGCCAGGCGGGCAGGGAGCCCAGTTCACCGGGGATCTCGACGTCCTCGTGGTCGATCCCCAGGGCTTCCGCCGGGTTGCCGGTGTGGACCTGCGGGGTGAACCGCACCTTGGTGCCGGTGTCGAGACTGCCGTGCTCGACGCGCTCCAGCCGGCGGACGACGGTGTCCGCGGCGTGCGGCACATTGTCGAGGACGGGGCCCACGACCGCGTGCAGACCGGGGCCGGTGAGTCCGTAGGTACCGGGCCGCAGGGAGACGAGGCTGCGGGTGAGTGTGATCCGGCCGGGTCCGGTGGCGTGCACCGTGAGCCGGGACTCACCGGGCAGGGGCCGTCCCGGGGACGCCTTGAGCGCGGCGTCGCTGGCGTACCGGCCGGCCGCGAAAGCGGCCGCGCCGATACCGATCAGGGTGGTGACGGCCGCTGCCGTCGCTGTAGCCGGGCGCACCGTTCCAGTGTCGGTACGTCTTCGCCGGGCTGCCAGTGGGCGGGTACGGCACGGGTGATGCCGCAGGGGCCGGCGTCAGCGCGACTGGCCGTAGCCGCGGAGCTTCTCCGCCACGTCCTGGAGCTGGGAGCGGGAGAGCAGGGAGGGTTCCCGGCCGGGCAGCGAGCCGGCGGCGAGCCAGAGCCGGCACATCCACTCCAGCTGGGCGGTCCGGTCGTAGGCCTGGTCGAGTGAGTTTCCGTAAGTGATGGTTCCGTGGTTCTGGAGGAGACATCCCGTGCGGTCCTGGAGCGCCCGGAGCACGTTCTCGGCCAACTCTTCCGTTCCGTACAGGGCGTACGGAGCGACGCGGACGGGGCCGCCGAGGGCCGCGGCCATGTAGTGGATCAGCGGCACCTCGCTGACCAGGGTGGAGACGGCGGTGGCGTGCACGGCGTGGGTGTGCACGACGGCGACGGCGTCCGTTCCGCGGTAGATCGCGAGGTGCAGCGGCAGCTCACTGGTGGGCGTGAGGTTCCCGAGGATCTGCCGCCCGTCGAGCCCGACCCCGACGGCGTCCTCGGCGGCGAGCCGGTCGTACGGCACTCCGCTCGGCGTGACCAGGACGATGTCGCCCGCGTCGGTCGCGACCCGTACGGAGACGTTGCCCGAGGTCCCGACGACGAGTCCGTCGGCGGCGGTTCTGCGGGCGGTGGCCACGAGCTCCGCCCACGCCTGCGAAATCGCTTCCTGCCCCTGCTGTGTCATGGGGCGATCCTGTCAGGCCGCCCTGCCGGACCGGTCCTCGGGCGAGGCGGCCCGCTGCCGGCGGGCCGGTCGTACCGGACGATCCGGCAGTACGACAGCGGCGGCGGAAGCCTGCCGGGTGACCAGGATCTCTTCAACGGATCCGCGGCGCAGCCGAGGGGGTTCGCCGCGCGGTGGCGAAATGTCCCCAGCGGCCGTACTGGGGCCGGTTCTGCCGGGTTTCCGCTGCCCGCCCCGCTTCGCCTCCGTCGCTCCACTTCACAAGCGGAGTGACGGAAACTCACCCGGCGACACTGCGAAGCCGGACTCAGTTCACCTTCCGTTCATCCAGGTTGCCTACGTTCAGCGCGCCACTGACGTCCAATAGAAGCCTGGGCAAATGGAAAACATCACGCTTCTCCTCGGGATCGTGATCATTACCGCTCTCGTGTTCGATTTCACGAACGGTTTCCACGACACAGCCAACGCGATGGCGACGACCATCTCGACCGGTGCACTCAGACCAAAGACGGCGGTGGCCATGTCCGCCGTGCTCAATCTCGTAGGCGCCTTCCTGTCCGTCGAGGTCGCGAAGACGATCTCCGGCGGGATGATCAACGAGAGCGGCATCCGCACGGAGGTGATCTTCGCGGCGCTCGTGGGCGCGATCCTGTGGAACCTCTTCACCTGGCTGCTCGGCCTGCCGTCCAGCTCCTCCCACGCGCTGTTCGGCGGCCTCATCGGCGCCGCCGTGATGTCCGCCGGCTTCTCGGCGGTGAACGGCGGCACCATCGTCACCAAGGTCCTGATCCCGGCCGTCGCCGCGCCGATCGTCGCCGGTCTCGCCGCGCTGCTCGCGACGAAGCTGACGTACAAGATCGGCAGCAGGGCCGACGACAAGGCCACCTCGAAGGGCTACCGCGCCGGCCAGATCGCCTCCGCCGGCCTCGTCTCCCTCGCCCACGGCACCAATGACGCGCAGAAGACCATGGGTGTCATCACGCTGGCCCTGGTCACCGGCGGCGTCCTCGCCCCCGGCTCGAACCCCCCGATGTGGGTCATCGTCTCCGCCGGCCTGGCGATCGCGCTCGGTACGTACCTGGGCGGCTGGCGCATCATCCGCACCATGGGCAAGGGCCTGACCGACCTCCGGCCGCAGCAGGGCTTCGCCGCCCAGACCAGCGCCGCGACGGTCATCCTGGCCTCCTCGAACCTCGGCTTCTCGCTCTCCACCACCCAGTCCTGCTCCGGGGCCGTGATGGGCGCGGGCCTCGGCCGCAAGGGCGGCGTGGTCCGCTGGTCCACCGCCACCCGGATGTTCGTCGCCTGGGGTCTGACCCTGCCGGCCGCCGGTCTGGTCGGTGCCGGGGCCGAGTTCCTGACCAGTCAGGGCACCTGGGGCGTCGTCGCCGTCGGCGTGCTGCTGGTCGCGAGCTCCGCTGTGATCTGGTCGCTCTCGCGCCGCAAGCCGGTCGACCACACGAACGTCACCGACGACGAGGCCGCCGACGCCGAGCAGGCAGGCGCCACGGCGCTGGACGGCCTGAAGGTCACCATCCCCGCCCCGGCCGCCCCCGCCGGCGAGCCCGCCCCCACCGCCGCGGTGTAAGGAGGAAACGAAAGCATGAAGATCGACTGGGCAGCTCTCGGCTCCGTCTTCGGCGTGAGCCTCGTCGTCACCGTCGCCCTGGTGGGCTTGTTCACCCTGGGCATCGTGGGCCTCTCCAAGCAGGAAGCCGCCTCCGCGCAGGGAGGCTCCGCGGTCCTGGCCCGCACGGGTGCCTACGCCTGCTTCGCGCTGTGCGCGGCGGCGGTCGCGTACGGGATCTTCCTGATCGTCGCCTGATCCGGCAGCCCGCTTCGTCCGGTCCTGTGCCCCATCACCGGGGCGGAGGACCGGACGAAGGCCGTTGCAGCGCGGAAGGCCGGGCCCCCACGGCTACTGCCGCGGCGCAGGTCAGTGTTGATGACTGGAGTAGTCGAGGTACCCGGTGTCGCCGCCCTGGTACCACGTCTCCTGGTCGCTCTCGCGCAGCGGGAGTCCGAGACGGAGCCGCTCCACCAGGTCCGGGTTGGCGAGGTAGGCGCGGCCGTAGCTGATCAGGTCCGCTCCGAGGGCGAGCCAGTGCTCGCCGAGCGCCTTGTCGGTCGGCTTCGGGCCGATCTGCCCGCCCGGGTTGACGACGAACGCGCCGGGCCACGCCTTGCGCAGCCCGATGAGCACGTCGTCCTCGGCTGTGACCAGCGTATGGACGTAGGCGAGACCGATCGGGGCGAGCGCGTCCAACAGGGCCCCGTACAGCTGCGGCACGTCGTCCTCGACCATGTCCCAGACCTGGCCCCCGGGGGAGAGACGGATGCCGACACGGTCGGCGCCGATGGCGTCGGCGGTCGCCTCCACCGCCTCGACGGCGAAGCGGATGCGTCCGGTGATGGAGCCGCCGTAGGCGTCGGTGCGGCGGTTGGCGTTGGAGGACAGGAACTGCTGGATCAGATAGCCGTTCGCCCCGTGCAGCTCGACGCCGTCGAAACCGGCGTCGATCGCCCGGCGCGCCGCGTCGGCGAACACTTGCACCTCGCGCTTGACCTCGTCGGTCGACAGGGCCCGGGGGACGGGGGCGGGCAGGAGTCCCTTGGGGCCGGTGAACAGTTCGCCCTTCAGCGCGATCGCGGACGGTGCGACGGGGTGGTGGCCGACGGTCTCGGGATGCGCGACCCGGCCGGAGTGCATGAGCTGGGCGAAGATCCTCCCGCCGTTGGCGTGCACCGCGTCGGTCACCGGCCGCCACGCCGCGACCTGCTCATCACTGTGCAACCCGGGGGTGTTGGGGTTCGACTGCCCCTGCAGGCTCGGCTGCACCCCTTCGCTGACGATCAGGCCGGCGGTGGCGCGCTGGGCGTAGTAGGTCGCCGCCGACGCGGCGGGTATGCCGTCCTGTGTGGCGCGAGCCCGGGTCATAGGGGCCATCACGACCCGGTTGGGCAGTCGGAGGTTTGCTAGCTGGTAGCTCTCGAACAGGCTGGTCACAGTCATTCCCTTTGCTCTCGAGGAGGTGCTGGCCGGTCGTGAGTTACGCTAAAACCTGACGTTGACGTCAGAGGCAAGTCCTGTGGTCCGGATCATCGGTGGGGTCCCGATCACCGGGGAGGCATCGGGAGGCAATGTGCGCATCGGCGAGCTCGCCACCAGGACGGCCGTGAGCGTGCGCGCCCTGCGGTACTACGAGGAGCAGCAACTGCTCGCGTCGGAACGCAGCCCCAGCGGACAGCGCCGGTATCCGGAGAGCGCGATCGAGCGCGTCATCCTGATCCAGCAGCTGTATGCCGCGGGGCTGTCGAGCAAGACGATCCGGGGGCTCCTTCCCTGCATCAACACGGGAGTCAGCACACCGGAGTCCCTGGCGCTGCTGAAGGCCGAACGCGACCGGATCGGCGACCGGATCGGCGAACTGGTCAGCACCCGGGACCGGCTCGACGCCGTGATCGCCGCGGCCGAGGGGACGGAGCACTAGGTCGCGCGCCCGCGTGTGGGACTCCGTGCGGCTCCGTGTGGGACTCCGCACACTGTCCCGTCGCAGGTCAAGGGCGAGTTGACGGGTGTTCTCAGCCCGTGGTGGACTTCCGGAGCCATTTACGGCGGCAGAAGAGGAAGCCGGTGCGAATCCGGCGCGGTCCCGCCACTGTCACGGGCGCGTCCCCCTTCAACGGGACGCTCCCCGAAGCCAGGAACTCTCTCCCGCCGGTCACGTCGAGCCAGGGCGCGGACCCTGAGTGAGGACGAACATGCGTACAGAGCGGACCTTTGCATGCGGTGCCGCTGCCGGACTCGCCGGCGACCTGCTCCTCGGCGATCCGCGCCGTGGGCATCCGGTCGCCGCGTTCGGCCGGGCCGCCGCTGCCGTCGAGCGGGCGCTGTGGCGCGACCACCGAGGGTGGGGCGCGGTGCACACCGCTGTGTGCGCCGGGGGCGCCGTCGTCGCGGGCGCGCTGGCCGCTGCTTCCGTGCGCCGTTCCCGTACGGCATCGATCGCGCTGACCGCGGCCGCCACCTGGGCCGTGGTCGGCGGCACGTCGCTGGGGCGGGAGGCCCGGGCGATCGGCGGGGCGCTGGCGGCCGGGGACATCGAAGTCGCCCGGGAGCGGCTGCCCCATCTGTGCGGGCGTGACCCGCAGGCGCTGGACGGACCGGGGATCGCCCGGGCGGTCGTCGAGTCCGTCGCCGAGAACACCTCCGACGCGGTCGTCGGCGCCCTGGTGTGGGGGGCGCTCGGCGGGGTGCCGGGGCTCGTGGGCTTCCGTGCCGTGAACACCCTGGACGCGATGGTGGGCCACAAGTCGCCCCGCTACCGGCGGTACGGCTGGGCGTCGGCGCGGCTCGACGACGTCGCGGGCTGGCCGGGCGCCCGGCTGACTGCGGCACTGGCGACGGTCGCCGGCGGGAATCCCCGGGGTGCGGTACGGGCCTGGCGCGTGGATGCCGCGAAGCATCCGAGCCCCAACGCCGGCCCGGTGGAGGCGTCGTTCGCGGGGGCGCTCGGAGTGAGGCTCGGCGGGACCCTGTCCTACGGTGGGCGGGTCGAGCACCGGCCCGTACTCAACGGGGACGGCCGGGCCGTCGAAGTCGCGGACATCGAACGTGCGGTGCGGCTGTCGCGCCGCGTGGGGGTGCTGGCACTCGCGGCGTGCGCGGGCGCTCGGCTCGTATACGGGGCTGTCAGGGGGAGGCGTACATGAGTGGCGGTGGACTGCTGGTCGCCGGGACGACGTCGGACGCGGGCAAGAGCGTCGTCACGGCGGGGATCTGCCGATGGCTGGTGCGCCAGGGCGTGAAGGTCGCGCCCTTCAAGGGACAGAACATGTCCCTGAATTCGTTCGTGACGCGCGAGGGCGCGGAGATCGGCCGTGCGCAGGCCATGCAGGCGCAGGCGGCGCGGGTGGAGCCCTCAGCGCTGATGAACCCCGTACTGCTCAAGCCGGGCAGCGACCGGTCCAGCCAAGTCGTGCTGATGGGCAAGCCGGTGGGCGAGATGAGTGCGCGCGGGTTCTTCGGGGGGTCCGGGCCCACGGCGCAGCCGCAATCAGGTGCTGTGTCCCCCGGGAAAATGCTGCACGGCGGGCGGCAGCAGGCGCTGTTCGGGCCCGTCATGGAGTGCCTGGAGGAGCTGCGGGGCACCTATGACGCCGTGATCTGCGAGGGAGCCGGCAGCCCGGCCGAGATCAATCTGCGGCGCACGGACATCGTGAACATGGGCATCGCCCGGGCTGCGGGCTTCCCCGTGGTGGTGGTCGGGGACATCGACCGGGGCGGGGTGTTCGCGCAGTTCTTCGGTACGACGGCGCTGCTCGCCCCTGAGGACCAGGAGCTGATCGCCGGCTATCTGGTGAACAAGTTCCGCGGTGACGTCACGCTCCTGGAGCCGGGGCTGGAGATGCTGCACGGGCTCACCGGGCGGCGGACGTACGGTGTGCTGCCCTACGCACACGGGCTCGGCATCGACGAGGAGGACGGCCTGCGCGTCTCCCTGCGGGGTGCGGTACGCGAGTCCGTCGTCGCCCCGCCGGTCGGTGAGGACGTGCTGCGCGTCGCGGTCTGCGCCGTACCGCTGATGTCCAACTTCACCGATGTGGACGCACTGGCTGCCGAGCCGGGCGTGGTCGTGCGCTTCGTGGACCGCGCCGAGGAGCTCGCCGACGCCGACCTGGTCGTCGTGCCCGGAACACGCGGCACCGTGCGCGCCCTGGAGTGGCTGCGCGAACGGGGCCTCGCGGACGCGATCGCCCGCCGCGCGGCGCAGGGCCGTCCGGTGCTCGGCATCTGCGGTGGCTTCCAGGTGCTGGGCGAGCGGATCGAGGACGAGGTCGAGTCACGGGCCGGGTCCGTGGCGGGGTTCGGGCTGCTGCCGGTGCGGGTGCGGTTCGCGCCCGGGAAGACCCTCGCACGGCCGGTGGGCGAGGCGCTCGGCGAGCCGGTCGAGGGGTACGAGATCCACCACGGTGTCGCCGAAGTCCTCGGCGGAGAGGCCTTCTTGGACGGCTGCCGGGTCGGATCGGTGTGGGGCACCCACTGGCACGGCTCGCTGGAGAGCGACGGCTTCCGGCGGGCGTTCCTGCGCGAGGTGGCCGCGGCCGCCGGGCGCCGTTTCGTACCGGCCCCCGACACGAACTTCGGCGCGCTGCGCGAGGAACAGCTGGACCGGCTCGGCGACCTGATCGAGGAACACGCCGACACCGACGCGCTGCTCGGCCTGATCGAGGGCGGCGCGCCGTCCGGGCTGCCGTTCATCGCGCCGGGCGCGCCGTGAGCGCCCGCGGCGGGGCTCCTTCGGAGCCCGCTCGGGGGTACCTCCACGACGCTGGGGGTCCCCCCATGCCCGCAGGGCATAGGGGGAGCTTGAGGACGGGCCCCGGAGAAGCCCCGCCCCACCCGGCGCTACCGGTTCCGGACGGAGCCGAACGGAGTCGGCAGGGTACGAACGAGCCGCGCAACCGGCGTGGCTCCAGCGAAGGAGTGATCACCCGATGAGCACCCCCTACCCGTTCACCGCGATCGTCGGAATGGACGATCTGCGGCTCGGGCTCCTGTTGAACGCGGTCTCGCCCGCGGTCGGCGGTGTGCTCGTACGCGGTGAGAAGGGCACCGCCAAGTCGACCGCGGTGCGGGCGCTCGCGGCGCTCATGCCGGATGTCGACGTCGTCGCCGGGTGCCGGTTCTCCTGCGCGCCCGGTGCGCCCGACCCGACGTGTCCGGACGGGCCGCACGAGGCGGCTCCCGGTACGCCGCGGCCCGCCCGGATGGTCGAACTCCCCGTCGGCGCTTCGGAGGACCGGCTCGTCGGCGCGCTCGACATCGAGCGGGCGCTCGCGGACGGCGTGAAGGCCTTCGAGCCGGGGCTCCTCGCGGACGCGCACCGCGGGGTGCTGTACGTCGACGAGGTCAACCTGCTCCACGACCACCTGGTGGATCTGCTGCTGGACGCCGCCGCGATGGGCGCGTCGTACGTCGAGCGCGAAGGTGTCTCCGTACGGCATGCCGCGCGCTTCCTGCTGGTCGGGACGATGAACCCCGAAGAGGGTGAACTGCGGCCGCAGTTGCTCGACCGGTTCGGCCTCACCGTGGAGGTCGCGGCGTCGCGGGAGCCGGAGCAGCGGGTCGAGGTCGTGCGGCGGAGGCTCGCGTACGACGAGGACCCGGCTGCCTTCGCGACGCGCTGGGCGGACGAGGAGGAGGCGCTGCGCGAGCGGATCGTGGCGGCGCGGACGCTGCTGCCTTCCGTCGTACTCGGTGACGCCGCGCTGCGGCAGATCGCGGCGACGTGCGCGGCGTTCGAGGTGGACGGTATGCGCGCCGACATCGTGATGGCCAGGACCGCCACGGCACTGGCCGCGTGGGCAGGGCGTACGGACGTCCTCGAGGAGGACGTACGGCAGGCCGCGCTGCTGGCGCTCCCCCACCGGCGGCGCCGCAACCCGTTCGACGCACCGGGCCTCGACGAGGACAAACTCGACGAGACGCTGGAGCAGTTCGGCGGGGACGACGAGCCGGAGCCCGATCCTGAGCCCGATCCGGACCCCGGCCCGGACGGCGGCCCGGACGGCGGGCCCGGCGGCGGCATTCCGCCGCAGGGACAGGGACCCGATGCCGCGCCGCCCGCCGAGCAGCCGGGGCAACCGCAGCCGTCCGCCTCCCGGACCCCCTCCGGTGCGGGCGAGCAGGCCGCCGTACGGGCCGCCGAGCCGTTCCGTACGAAGATGCTGAGCGTGCCCGGCCTCGGCGAAGGGGCCGCGGGGCGTCGCTCCCGGGCGCGTACCGAGCACGGCAGGACCACCGGTGCCCGCCGCCCCCGGGGAACGCTCACCAAGCTGCACTTGGCGGCGACGGTGCAGGCCGCGGCCCCGCACCAGCGGGCGCGCGGGCGTTCGGGCCCGGGGCTCGTGGTCCGGCGCGACGATCTGCGCCAGGCGACCCGCGAGGGCCGCGAGGGCAATCTCGTGCTGTTCGTCGTGGACGCCTCCGGCTCGATGGCGGCCCGGCAGCGCATGAGCTCCGTGAAGGGCGCGGTGCTGTCGCTGCTGCTCGACGCCTACCAGCGGCGCGACAAGGTCGGTCTGGTCACCTTCCGCGGCACGGGCGCGGACGTGGCGCTGCCGCCGACGTCGTCCGTGGACGCGGCCGCCGCACGCCTGGAGCAGCTGCCGACGGGCGGGCGGACCCCGCTGGCCGCAGGCCTGCTCAAGGCGCACGACGTGTTGCGCGTGGAGCGTCTGCGCGATCCGTCGCGCCGGCCGCTGCTGGTGGTGGTGACGGACGGCCGCGCGACCGGCGCACGCGGCGGTGACGCCCTCGCGCTCGCGGCACGCGCCGCACGGCTGCACGCCGACGGGAACACCGCGGCCGTGGTCGTGGACTGCGAGGCGGGGCCGGTACGGCTCGGGCTCGCCGGGAATCTCGCCCGCGAACTCGGCGGTACCGCCGTCACCCTCGACGAGCTCCGCGCCGACAGCATCGCGGGGCTGGTCAGAGACGTACAGGCAGCAACCACGGGAAGCAACAGGAGGGCCGCGTAGTGCCACAGGGACAGCCGACCGTCGTTCCGGACGACGGACTCACCACCCGCCAGCGCCGTAACCGCCCGCTGGTCATGGTGCACACGGGCATCGGCAAGGGGAAGTCGACGGCCGCCTTCGGAATGGCGCTGCGCGCCTGGAACCAGGGCTGGCCGGTCGGGGTGTTCCAGTTCGTCAAGTCGGCGAAATGGAAGGTCGGCGAGGAGAACGCGCTGAAGGTCCTCGGCGCGAGCGGCGAGGGCGGCGCCGTCGACTGGCACAAAATGGGCGAGGGCTGGTCCTGGATCCAGCGGGCCCCGGCGGACGGCGAGCAGTCCCACGAGGACAAGGCGCGCGAGGGCTGGGAGCAGGTCAAGCGGGATCTGGCCGCGGAGAAGTACACGTTCTACGTCCTCGACGAGTTCGCGTATCTGCTGCACTGGGGCTGGATCGACACGGCCGAGGTGATCCAGGTGCTGCGCGACCGTCCCGGCACCCAGCACGTCGTCATCACCGGCCGCAACGCGCCGCAGGAGCTGGTCGACTTCGCCGATCTCGTCACCGACATGTCCAAGGTCAAGCATCCGATGGACGCCGGCCAGAAGGGCCAGCGGGGCATCGAATGGTAGGCACCCAGTGGTAGGCATCAAGTGGTAGCACGTCTCGTCATCGCCGCACCGGCCTCCGGCAGCGGCAAGACCACCGTCGCGACGGGCCTGATGGCTGCCTTCGCGGCGGCCGGTCTTGCCGTGTCCCCGCACAAGGTGGGCCCCGACTACATCGACCCGGGCTATCACGCGCTGGCCACGGGCCGCCCGGGCCGCAACCTCGACGCGTACATGTGCGGTACGGACCTGATCGCGCCGCTCTTCGCGCACGGCGCGCGCGGCTGCGACCTGGCCGTGATCGAGGGCGTGATGGGGCTGTACGACGGCGCGGCGGGCGCCGGTGAGCTGGCGTCGACGGCTCAGGTCGCGAAGCTGCTGCGGGCGCCGGTGGTGCTGGTCGTGGACGCGTCGTCGCAGTCGCGGTCGGTGGCGGCGCTGGTGCACGGCTTCGCGTCCTGGGACCCGGAGGTCCGGCTCGGCGGGGTGATCCTCAACAAGGTCGCCACGGACCGGCATGAGGCGCTGCTGCGGGAGGCGCTGGAGGAGTCGGGCGTACCGGTGCTGGGCGTGCTGCGGCGCGCCCCCGCGGTCGCGACGCCCTCCCGGCACCTGGGGCTGGTGCCGGTGGCGGAGCGGCACGCGGATGCGGTCGACGCGGTGGCCGCGCAGGCGGAGCAGGTGCGGTCGGGCTGCGATCTGGAGGGGTTGCTGGCGCTGGCGCGGAGTGCGCCGCCGGTGAGCGCAGAGGCGTGGGAGCCCGAGGTCGCTGTCCGGGCGCACGCCGGTGGCAGGGTGGTGCCCACCAGTCCCGGCCTGCGGAACGACTGCCCACAACGGCCTGTGATCGCCGTGGCCGGAGGAGCCGCGTTCACGTTCTCGTACGCCGAGCACGCGGAGTTGCTGAAGGCCGCGGGCGCGGAGGTCGTCCCCTTCGATCCCCTCCGCGACGAAGAACTGCCCGACGGCACCCGCGGCATCGTCATCGGGGGCGGTTTCCCCGAGATGTACGCCCCCGAGCTGTCCGCCAACTCCCGGCTCCGCAAGGCGGTCGCCGAGCTGGCACAGGCGGGCGCGCCGGTCGCCGCCGAGTGCGCCGGGCTGCTGTATCTGGCGCGTTCACTGGACGGGAAGCCCATGTGCGGGGTGCTGGACGCCGACGCGCGGATGTCGGAGCGGCTCACCCTCGGCTACCGGGACGCGGTCGCCGTGAGCGACAGCGTGCTGGCCGCGGCCGGGACCCGGATGCGCGGGCACGAGTTCCACCGCACGGTACTGGAGCCGGGTGCGGGCCCGAGCCCGGCCTGGGGGCTGCGGCAGCCGGAGCGGCGTGTGGAGGGCTTCGTACAGCAGGGTGTGCACGCGAGTTATGTGCATACGCACTGGGCGGCCGTGCCCGACACGGCGAGCCGCCTCGTGCGGCGGTGCGCGGAATGGTCCGGGCAGGCATGAGGTACGGCCGGGGGTGGGCATGAGGCACGGGCGGCCGTCACTCCGCCAGGCCCGTCACCAGCCAGATGAACGCCACACCCGCGATCGTGCACAGCAGGGTGGAGCGGGCGGGATGCTCATGGTGCGCCTCGGGCAGGATCTCGGCGGCGGCGAGGTAGAGCAACGCGCCGCCGAAGAAACCGAGGTAGCTGCCGAGCAGCTCCTGCGGCATCGTGAACAGCAGGGTGGAGGCGGCACCGACCACCGGGGCGAGGGCCCCGGCGAAGAGCATCGCGAGGGCCTTGCGGCGTTCGTTCCCGTAGAGGCTGGCGATCGTGTACGTGTTGAATCCGTCCGCGAAGTCGTGGGTGATGACGGCGAGCGCGACGGTGGGGCCCATTCCGCCGCCCACTTGGAACGCCGCGCCGATGGCGATGCCGTCCATGAGGCTGTGGAGCACCATGGCCGCGGCGGCGGTCATCCCGACCTGCGGTACGCGCTCGTGCCCGCCGTGGGTGTGTCGTCCGCCGTTGTACGCCCCGTGCGCCGCCTGCCGTGCCGCCAGCAGCCGCTCCACCACGTGGGCGAGGAGAAACCCGCCGACGAAGAGCAGCATGGCCTGCGGTACGGCGAAGAGCTCCTCGCCCGCCGCGGCCATCGCCTCCGGCAGCAGATCGAGCCCGGCGGCACCGAGCATCAGCCCGCCCGCGAGCCCCAGTACGAGATGGCGCCGGTCGGTGACGCGTTGCGCCGCCCAGCCGCCGAACAGCGTCATCAGGAACGCGCCGAGCGCGACGAACACCGCCATGCGTTCTTGCTAGCCGACAGCACCCCGTCGGCGCTGGGTGCCACGCCATGAGCGGGCTCGTGGTCGGGGTCGGTGCGCGCCGGGGTGCGCCGTTCGAGGAGGTGCTGGGGCTGATCCGCGACGCCCTGGGAGAGACCGGGGAGGGGACCGGGGCGGTCGTCGCACTGGCGACCGTGGAGGCCAAGGCGACCGAGCCGGGCATCGTCCGGGCCGCGGCGGCGCTCGGTGTACCGCTGTGGGCGTACCCGGCGCCGGAGCTGGCCCGAGTCGCGGTGCCGCACCCGTCCGGAGGGACGCGGGAGGCGGTGGGGACTCCCTCGGTGGCGGAGGCCGCGGCGCTCGTGGGCGGGGGCGGGGGCGAACTCCTCGTACCGAAACGCACGTCACAGCCGCGGGGGCGACCTGCGGGGGTGACCTGTGCGATCGTGCGGCTTGCGGATGCTCCGGTTCCGGAACTGGCTTCCGTACAGACTGGATCCGGTCGCGTTGGACATGATCTCGGTCATGAACGTCGGCGGCCCGGTCAGCCGGCACCGGCGACACCCGCAGCACTTGCACCAACCGCAGCACCGGCAACACCCGCAGCACCGGCAACACCGGCAACACCGGCAACACCGCGCCGACCGCAAGGAGACCGTGTGACTTCCCCGCCCGCACTGCTCATCGCCGCCGACGGCGCCCGGCACGACGCTGCGGCCGCGGCGTTCCTGGTCCTCGTGGAGCAACTGGGCAGCCGCTACCCCGAGATCCCCGTTGCCGGCGGCCTCGTCGGCGCCGACCGCTGGCCGCTCACCGAGGCCGTGGCCGAGCTCGTCGCGGCGGGCGCCGAGCGGCTGGCCACCGTGTCGCTGGCGCTGGTGCCCGGCGGGCGGGCCGAGGAGGGCCTGTCCGAGGCGCTGGCCGCCGCCCGGCAGGACCACCCCGGGCTGTCCCTGGCGAGGGGACGCGCGCTCGGCCCGCATCCGACACTGCTCGCCTTGCTGGAGCGACGGGTGGACGAGGCGCTGGGCGTGGCGGCCCGTACGCCGAGGGACCGGGCCGAGGTGACCGTACTGCTGGTGGCTCCCGGGTCGGCCGATCCGGAGGCCAACGCCGAGGTGCACCGGGCGGCGCGGCTGCTCTGGGAGGGCCGTGGGTACGCGGGGGTCGAGACGGCCTTCGTGTCGACGGCCGCGCCCGACGTGCCGGCCGGACTCGACCGGTGTGTACGGCTCGGGGCGCGCCGGATCGTCGTCCTGCCGTACGTCCTCTTCGACGGTGGTCCTGTGGAGCGGGCCCAGCTGCATGCCGAGGGGTGGGCGGCGGCCCATCCGGAGACCGACGTGCGGTACGCCGAAGTGATCGGTCCTGCCGAGGAGTTGGCCGACGTGGTCGTGGAGCGCTTCCGGGAGGCGGTCGCCGTTCCCGTACCGCCACAGGCCCGACACGCGCAGGACGACCATGAACTCGCACGCTGACTTCCACGATCTGCGGCATCACGGTGACGCGGAGGTGAGGGACGGGCGGCTGACCGATCTCGCGGTCAACGTCCGCACGGGCACTCCCCCGGTGTGGCTGCGCGAGCACATCGCCGAGTCGCTGATGTCGCTCGCGGCCTACCCGGACGGGCGGGCTGCGCGCGCCGCCGTCGCCGCGCGGCACGGGCTGCCGGTGGAGCGGGTACTGCTGACGGCGGGCGCGGCGGAGGCGTTCGTACTGCTCGCGCGGGCGCTGCGGGTGCACCGGCCGGTGGTCGTGCATCCGCAGTTCACCGAGCCGGAGGCGGCGCTGCGGGACGCGGGGCACGCGGTGACGCGGGTCGTGCTGAGGGAGGAGGACGGCTTCCGGCTGGATCCGGAGGCCGTGCCCGAGTCGGCGGACCTCGTCGTCATCGGCAACCCGACGAATCCGACGTCGGTCCTCCATCCCGCTGCCGCGATCGCCGGGCTGGCGCGGCCTGGGCGGGTCCTGGTGGTCGACGAGGCCTTCATGGACGCGGTGCCGGGTGAGCCGGAGGCACTGGCGTCGCGGACCGACGTCCCCGGTCTCGTGGTGCTTCGCAGCCTCACCAAGACCTGGGGGCTGGCGGGTCTGCGGATCGGTTACGTGCTCGCCGCCCCGGAGACGATCGCGGAGCTGGAGCGGGCGCAGCCGCTGTGGCCGGTGTCGACGCCGGCGCTCGCGGCGGCGGAGGCGTGCATGTCGCCGCGAGCGCTTGCGGAGGCCGCCGTGGCGGCCGGACGCGTCGCGGCGGACCGGGTGCATCTGCTGGCCGGGCTCGCGGAGTTCGACGAGGTGCGTGCGGTGGAGGCGGCCGAGGGGCCGTTCGTCCTGGTGCGCATCGACCGGGCCGACGAGGTCCGCGACCGCCTGCGCGCCCTCGGCTTCGCGGCCCGCCGCGGCGACACGTTCCCCGGCCTCGACCGCCACTGGCTCCGCCTGGCGGTCCGCGACCGTACGACGACGAACCGCTTCCTCCAGGCCCTCGACCAGGCGCTCACGGTGGTGGGCGCGGCTCCGGTGGGCGGCTGACGCGGGGTGCCGCCGGCGGGGCCCCGCCGACTGCGGGCCGGTGGGTGGTTTGTGCCCACCCGTTCCGCCCCAGCGGAACGACGGCCCACAAACCACGTGAACGCTCCCCACGGGCAACCCCGTCGACCGCACACCCCCGCCGGAGGCGCTCAGTCGCGCGCCCGGCTGCGGGCCAGGACCACCGCACCGCCGCCCGCGACCAGCAGCACGACCGCGCCGCCCGCGAAGTACGGGGTCAGTCCGTTGCCACCGGTCGCCGCGAGGTTCTCGGCGGCGGGCGCGGGGGCATCGGCGGGGGCCTTCGCCGGGCCGGCGCCGGTCTGGGGCTTCACGTCCGGCTCCACCGTGCGGGGCGTGGGTGACTCACAGTTCGCCGCGGCCAGCGTCACCGTGCCCTCGACCTCCGCGACGTTCAGCTTGAGCGGGTTGACGGACACCTTCAGTTCGAGCGCGGTGGCCGCGGCCGTACGCGAGGTGGTCTGCGTCTTCGACAGGTCGAGGGTGACCTCGCCGACACCGGGCACCTCGACCCGCGTCGTACCGCCCGTCGTCAGCTTGGTCTTCTTGCCGAGGACGGTGACCGCGCCGAGCAGATTCGATTCGGCGACCGGCTTCCTGCCGGCCACGCAGACCGCCTTCGACGTGACCTTCTCGACCTCGATGAGGGAGAGCAACGGCAGTCCGGGGACATGGACCTTGGCATGGGCGAGGTTGGCGTGGCCCTCGGCCCGCTGCCGGTCCGCGGTCGCCGTCGCGGTCGCCGCGTCCGCGTGCAGCAGGCTGAACGGCCTGCCCTGGTCGACACCCTCCACCTGGACGGTCAGCGCGGTCTTCTCGGCGCTCTCGGGGGCCTGGACCTCGTTGAGGGAGACCTTCAGCGGCACATGGACGGCCCTGTTCAGCAGGGAGACGTCGAGGCCGGTACGGAGCACGACCGCGCTCGCGCGCCCGACTCCGCCGCCCGTCGCCCGGGCCGGGGCTGCGAGCACCAGCGGGCCGGCGGCCAGCGCGGTGGCGGCCATGACGGCCGCGGAACGGCGTACGGGCATGCGGAAGGTGTTGCTGTTCACGGTGGTGGAACCCCCACAGGAGAATGGCGTCGCCGGGCCGCCGGCCACAGGGACTCGTGGGCGGCTGCGACTGAGAACACCAAAATCCTTACGCACTGAGAGTGAACCGACAGATACCTGAGGTGAGTTCACTCCAAAGTGGCGTTTCCGCGCCCCCATTCGATTCACGGGGTACGGGCGTTCCCCCGGGTCGCTCCTGGGGTGGGCGTAACAGGCGCACGGCAGTTGACCCGCGGGGGCGCACGCGAAGTGGTTCAACGAGCGGCAGGAGCCCGGCGTCACGCTCCGTCAACCGATGACGCGTCCCCGCAGGATCACCAGGCGCGGCGCCGCCAGTACCCGTACGTCCGCCCGTGGATCGGCCTCGTACACCACCAGGTCCGCCGGCGCCCCCTCCTCGAGGCCCGGCCGGCCCAGCCAGCTCCGCGCCCCCCACGCCGTCGCCGACAGCGCCTCGACCGGCGGAATGCCGGCCTTCACGAGCTCGGCGACCTCCGCCGCGACCAGGCCGTGCGCCAGCGAGCCGCCGGCGTCGGTGCCGACATAGACCGGGATGCCCGCGTCGTACGCCGAGCGGACGGTGTCGTACCGGCGCTCGTGCAGCCGCCGCATATGGTCCGACCAGCGCGGGAACTTGCTCTCGCCGCCCGCCGCGAGCCGCGGGAACGTGGCGATGTTGACGAGTGTCGGGACGATCGCGACGCCCCGCTCGGCGAACAGCGGAATGGTCTCCTCGGTCAGCCCGGTCGCGTGCTCGATGCAGTCGATGCCCGCCTCGACCAGGTCGCGCAGCGAGTCCTCGGCGAAGCAGTGCGCGGTGACGCGGGCGCCGAGGCGGTGCGCCTCGGCGATGGCCGCCTCGACGGCATCACGCGGCCAGCAGGCGCCCAGATCGCCCGTTCCCCGGTCGAGCCAGTCGCCGACCAGCTTGACCCAGCCGTCGCCGCGCCGCGCCTCCTGGGCGACGTAGGCGACGAGATCGCCGGGCTCGATCTCATGAGCGTAGTTGCGGATGTAGCGGCGGGTGCGGGCGATGTGCCGGCCGGCCCGGATGATCTTCGGCAGATCCTCGCGGTCGTCGATCCAGCGGGTGTCGGCGGGCGAGCCGGCGTCCCTGATGAGCAGGGTGCCCGCGTCCCGGTCGGTCAGCGCCTGCTTCTCGCTGGTCGCCTCGTCCACCGCGCCGTGCGCGTCGAGCCCGACATGACAGTGGGCGTCGACGAGGCCGGGCAGCACCCAGCCCTCGACGGTCTCCGCTTCGGCTGCCGGCCGCCGATACGTGATGCGGCCGTCGACCACCCACAGCTCGTCCCGCACCTCCTGCGGCCCGACGAGCACCCGCCCCTTCACATGCAGCACCACGTGATCGCTCATGCACAGCACTCTACGAGCCCTGCTCTACCCTCGGCCAAGGACAGCCGAAGACCGCCGAGAACCTCCGTTTCGAAGAGAGCACCGCCGTGACGCACCCGTTTCTGGACCTGGCTCCCCTGACCGCCTCGCACTTCGCGGCGATCGAGCGCCGGGTCGCCGCCCTGCTCTCCACCGAGGCGGACGTGGTGATCACGCAGGGCGAGGCGCTGCTGCCGCTGGAGGGCTGCATCCGCAGCGGCGCCCGGCCCGGTTCCGCCGCGCTGAACGTGGTGACGGGACCGTACGGACAGACCTTCGGGAACTGGCTGCGGGACTGCGGTGCCGCGGTGATCGACCTGGAGGTGCCGTTCCACTCGGCGGTGTCCGCGGCACAGGTCGCACGGGCACTGGACGAGCACCCGGAGATCGACTTCGTGTCCCTGGTGCACGCCGAGGCGGCCACCGGCAACACCAACCCGGTGGCGGAGATCGGCGAGGCCGTACGGGCCCATGGCGCGCTGTTCATGCTGGACGCCGTCGCCTCCGTGGGCGCCGAGCCGCTGCTGCCGGACGCGTGGGGCGTGGACCTGTGCGTGATCGGCGCGCAGAAGGCGATGGGCGGCCCGGCCGGGGTCTCGGCGGTGTCGGTGAGCGAGCGTGCCTGGGAGCGGTTCGCGGCGAACCCTGCCGCGCCCCGCCGCTCCTATCTCTCGCTGCTCGACTGGAAGGAGCGCTGGATCGACGGCGGCCGCAGGGCGCTGCTGCACGCGCCGGCCCAGTTGGAGATGCTGGCGCTGGAGGCTTGCCTGGAGCGCATCGAGGCGGAGGGTCCGGACTCGCTCATGGCGCGGCACGCGCCGGCCGCGGCGGCAACGCGCGCGGGTGCGCTCGCGCTGGGCGGCGGGCTGGCCCCGTACGTCCACGAGGCGCGGTACGCGGCGCCGGTGGCGACCACGCTGCGCGTCCCCGCCGGAGTCGATGCCTCCGATCTGGTGGCGAAGGCGCTGGCGGCCGACCCGTCGCTGCCGCTGATTGCCGGCGCAGGGGCGCTGTCCGCGGAGATGATCCGGGTGAACCACTACGGCACGGACGCGCGCCGTGACGCCGTGCAGTCCTCGCTGGCGGCGCTCGGTGCGGCGCTCGGGGAGTACGGCCACGAGGTGGACCTGGAGGGCGCCCGCCGGGCGGCTGCGGACACCTGGCAGAAGTGATACCCACGACCCCTGTCCCGAATCCCACCGAAAAATAAATAGCGCATTAATTCAAGAATGCGGGGAGCTACTTTATCGCGAGTAGCTCCCCGCATTCTTCTGCCCGGTTTCCCCGACCCTAAACACTAAATTTCCTTCAGGACCGACCACCCCATTCCGGACGCGTTCCACGTACGTTACGAGCATGTGACCGACCCCACACCAAAGATCTTTTGTACCGATAACTCCCGGTCAAACGGGGAGAGTTCACCGCAGGCTCGCGCCATGCGCGCGCCCGCGCGATAACACAGAAGGGCGCCTCACCCAACCCCTCCCCTCGATGCAATTTGCGAATTCGCTCGGTAAATTCAATCCGCATGACCACCGCACTGAGCATCGACAGCCCACGCGTGGAGGACGGAGCCGCGATCTGGCGAATCGCCCGCGACTCCAAGGTTCTGGACCTGAACTCCTCGTACAGCTATTTGCTGTGGTGCCGCGACTTCGCCGCGACCTCCGTGGTGGCCCGCGGCACGGACGGTGAACCGATCGCGTTCGTCACCGGATACATCCGGCCGGAGCGCCCGGACACGCTGGTCGTCTGGCAGGTCGCCGTCGACGACGCGCACCGCGGTCGCGGACTGGCCGGCACACTCCTCGACGCGCTGAGCCACCGCGTCGCCGCCGTACACGGCCTCCGCACGATCGAGACGACCGTCACCCCGGACAACACCCCTTCCGACCGGCTGTTCACCTCGTTCGCGGCCCGGCGCGGCGCGTCCCTGGAGAGAGAAGTGCTCTTCGGTGGAGGGCTGTTCCCCGACGACGGACACCAGCCCGAGGTGCTGTACCGCATCGGCCCGATCACCGGCTGACCTCCCTCCGTCCGATCACCGACCTCCCTCGGCCGGAGTCCGGTCCGGCCTCCGTCCCACCCCCACATCAGGAGTGAAACGCTGTGACCATCACCCCGCCCGCCCTGAGTGTCTTCGAGACCCTGGAGTCGGAGGTGCGCAGCTACTGCCGTGGTTGGCCTGCCGTGTTCGACCGCGCGCAGGGCGCCCGCCTCACCGACGAGGACGGCCACACCTATCTGGACTTCTTCGCCGGCGCAGGATCACTCAACTACGGCCACAACAACCCCGTACTCAAACGCGCGCTGCTGGACTATCTGGAGCGCGACGGCATCACCCATGGCCTGGACATGGCGACGACCGCGAAGCGCGCCTTCCTGGAGTCCTTCCAGAACGTCGTGCTGCGGCCGCGCGATCTGCCGTACAAGGTGATGTTCCCCGGCCCGACCGGCACCAACGCGGTCGAGGCGGCGCTGAAACTCGCCCGCAAGGTGAAGGGCCGTGAGTCGATCGTCTCCTTCACCAACGCCTTCCACGGGATGTCGCTCGGCTCGCTCGCGGTGACCGGCAACGCGTTCAAGCGCGCCGGCGCCGGCATCCCGCTGGTGCACGGCACGCCGATGCCGTTCGACAACTACCTCGACGGGCAGATCCCGGACTTCCTCTGGTTCGAGCGACTGCTGGAGGACCAGGGCTCCGGCCTCAACAAGCCGGCGGCCGTGATCGTCGAGACCGTGCAGGGCGAGGGCGGCATCAACGTGGCCCGCGCCGAGTGGCTGCGGGCGCTCGCCGATCTCTGCCACCGCCAGGACATGCTGCTGATCGTCGACGACATCCAGATGGGCTGCGGCCGCACCGGCGCCTTCTTCTCCTTCGAGGAGGCGGGCATCGCCCCGGACATCGTCACCCTGTCGAAGTCCATCAGCGGCTACGGACTGCCCATGTCGCTCTGCCTGTTCAACCCGGAGCTGGACGTCTGGGAGCCGGGCGAGCACAACGGCACGTTCCGCGGCAACAATCCGGCCTTCGTCACCGCGGCCGCCGCGCTGGACGCGTACTGGTCCGACGGCCAGATGGAGAAGCAGACCCTCGCCCGCGGCGAGCAGGTCGAGCAGGCGCTCCTCGCGATCGCCGACGAGAACTCCGCCGACGGGGCCCACTACCGGGGCCGCGGGCTGGTCTGGGGCCTGGAGTTCACCGACAAGGCCCGGGCGGCCGCCGTCTGCGCCCGCGCCTTCGAGCTGGGGCTGCTGCTGGAGACCTCGGGGCCGGAGAGCGAGGTGGTGAAGCTGCTGCCGCCGCTCACCGTGACGCCCGACGAGCTGGACGAGGGGCTCCGCACGCTCGCACGCGCGGTCCGCGAGACGGCCTGACCTCCGGCCGCCCGACGGCCCGACGACCCGTCCGACCGACCGTCCCACCGTCCCACCGTCCGACCGCCCCGAACTACGTACGTACGAAAGGAAGCGCACCACCGTGATCGTCCGATCGTTCAAGGACATCGAGAACACCGACCGGCACGTCAAGGCGAAGTCCGGCACCTGGGAGAGCAAGCGCATCGTGCTCGCCAAGGAGAAGGCCGGTTTCTCCCTGCACGAGACCGTGCTGTACGCGGGTACGGAGACGTCGATGTGGTACGCGAACCACGTCGAGGCCGTGCTCTGCGTGGAGGGCGAGGCCGAGCTCACGAACGACGAGACCGGCGAGGCGCACTGGATCGAGCCCGGCACGATGTATCTGCTGGACGGCCATGAGCGTCACACCCTGCGCCCCAAGACGGACTTCCGCTGCGTCTGTGTCTTCAACCCGCCCGTCACCGGACGCGAGGACCACGACGAGAACGGCGTCTACCCCCTGCTGACCGAGACCGAGGAGGGCTGACCATGACCACCGCGCTCACCGATCTCTACCCGACCCGCGGCGCCGCCGAGACGGCCGTCCCCCGCCAGGACCCCGTGGTCTGGTCCCCGCCCGGGGCGCCCGGCCCGATCGCCCCGTCCGCACTCCAGTCGTACGAGCGCGACGGCTTCCTGGCGATCGAGGAGCTGATCACTCCGGACGAGGTCGCGGTCTACCGCGCCGAGCTGGAGCGCCTGATCTCCGACCCGGCGGTACGCGCCGACGAACGCTCGATCGTCGAGCCGAAGTCCCAGGACGTACGGTCGGTGTTCGAAGTACACCGGATCAGCGAGGTCTTCGCGGCGCTGGTGCGCGACGAGCGGGTCGTGGGCAGGGCGCGGCAGATCCTCGGCTCGGACGTGTACGTCCATCAGTCCCGGATCAACGTCAAGCCGGGGTTCGGGGCTTCGGGCTTCTACTGGCACTCGGACTTCGAGACCTGGCATGCCGAGGACGGTCTGCCGCGGATGCGGACCGTGTCGGTGTCGATCGCGCTGACCGAGAACTTCGACACCAACGGCGGGCTGATGATCATGCCCGGCTCGCACCGGACGTTCCTGGGGTGCGCCGGCGAGACGCCGAAGGACAACTACAAGAAGTCGCTGCAGATGCAGGATGCCGGGACGCCGTCGGACGGCGCGCTCACCGCGTTCGCCGACCGCCACGGCATCCGGCTCTTCACCGGCAAGGCGGGCTCGGCCACCTGGTTCGACTGCAACGCGATGCACGGCTCCGGGGACAACATCACCCCGTACCCGCGCAGCAATGTCTTCATCGTCTTCAACAGCGTGGAGAACGCGGCACAGGAGCCCTTCGCGGCGCCGGTGCCACGGCCGTCGTTCATCGGGGCGCGGGACTTCACTCCGGTGCGGTAGCGGCGGGGTGTGCCGGGGGGGGGGGGGGGGGGGGGGGGGGGGGGGGGGGGGGTGTGTGGGGGGGGGGGGGGGCTGTCACCACAGTCACCTCCCCGCGCCTA
>NZ_JBWKDT010000003.1:316887-342358 GCF_056435785.1 Streptomyces sp. NPDC043870 | reverse complement strand
TCTCCGCGGGGGGAAAACACCCCCCCTTCTCTCTTTCGCGTCTCGCTTCGGGCCGCGGCCCAGCCCAGGGGGGGGGGGGGGGGCGGGTCCCCCCCCCCCCCCCCCCCCCCCCCCCCCCCCGGCCCCGTTCTTCGTCACGGCGGTACGAGCCCGCCGAAGTCGCCCGGTCAGGCCTGGTCGGCGAGCGCCGGGTAGTCGATGTACCCCTTGTCCTCACCGCCGAAGAAGGTCGCCATGTCGGGGGTGTTGTACGGTCCGCCCGCCGCGAGCCGGGCCGGCAGGTCCGGGTTGGCGAGGAAGAGCGCGCCGTACGACACGATGTCGGCGGTGCCTTCCTCGACGAGGGCGAGCTCGCCGGGGCCGGTCGGCCCGTCGGTCGCCGGGTTGAGGATGAACGTGCCGGTGAACTGCTTGCGCAGCGCGAGCGTCAGATCCCGCAGGCCCGGCACGTTCTCGACGATGTGCAGGTAGCCGATGCCGAACGGCTCCAGCGCCCGGACCAGCGCGGTGTACGTCGCCTCGGTGTCGGTCTCGGCGATGTCGTTGTACGGGTTGCCGGGCGAGATACGCAGGCCTGTGCGCTCGGCGCCGATGGCCTCCACCACGGCTCGGGTCACCTCGGCCGCGAAGCGGATGCGGTTGTCGACGGAGCCGCCCCACTCGTCGGTGCGCTGGTTGGTGTTGGTGGAGAGGAACTGGTGGATGAGGTAGCCGTTGGCGCCGTGCAGCTCCACGCCGTCGAAGCCCGCTTCGATGGCGTTGCGTGCGGCCTCGGCGTACTCGCCGATGGTGGCGCGCACCTCGGCGCCGGTCAGCTCGCGCGGCGGAAGGAAGTCCTTGGGCCCTTCATGGGTGTACAGCTGGCCGGCGGCGGCGACGGCGGACGGTGCGACGCTGAGCAGCTCCTGGTCCGGCCAGATCACGGGGTGCCCGATGCGGCCCGCGTGCATGAGCTGCGCGAAGATCCGGCCGCCCTTCGCGTGGACGGCGTCGGTGACCTTGCGCCAGGCCGCGATCTGCTCCTCGCTGTGCAGGCCCGGGGTGTCGGGGTAGCCCTGACCGATGACGGAGGGCTGGATGCCCTCGGTGATGATCAGGCCGGCCGAGGCGCGCTGTGCGTAGTACTCGACCGTGGAGTCGGTCGGGGTGAGGCCCGGGCCGTGGGCGCGACTGCGGGTCATCGGCGCCATGGCGATGCGGTTGGCGAGCCGCGTACCGGAAAGGTCGATCGGGTCGAAGGCAGTGGTCATGATGGCTCCCGGGACAGACATGGTTGGTCGGCCAATTAATGCGACGAGCTCCACAGTAGCGCATTGATTGGCCGGCCAAGGTAATCTGGCCGAAGGGATGTGTGGGAACGTCGGACAAGCCCGGAGACGCCCGCGAATCCCCGCCGGATCAGCCCAGAGGAGGCCCGATGAAGCCGGAGGCCGACCCCGCCTGTACCTACGAGAAGCTGCCGGTGGCCGCCCGCGGCGGCCCGGTCAGCCATGCCGTCTCCCGGGTCGCCCGGCTCCATCGCATCGCCGCGGGCAAGCTGCTCAAGCAGGTCGGGCTCTACCCCGGCCAGGAGATGGTGATGATGCATCTCTGGGACTCCGGGCCCGTGCGGCAGTCGGAGCTCATCAAGACGTGCGAGCTCGACCCGTCGACCGTCACCAAGATGCTCCAGCGGCTGGAGCAGTCGGGACACGTCCGGCGCACACCCGACCCGGAGGACCGGCGCGCGGTGCTCGTCGAGTCGACCGACACCAGCTGCGCGCTGCTCGCCGATGTACAGCGGGCCTGGAGCGAGCTGGAGGACCACACGCTCGCCGGCCTCGACCCGGCCGAGCGCGCCGAGCTGGGCCGGCTGCTGGCCAAGGTCGAGGAGAATCTCTGCGCGGAGTCGGCGGAGTGCCCGCAGGAGCGTTAGACCGTACGGCGGATCCCGGGCGGCTGCGCCCAGGTTTTCCCGCCCCCTGCGCGCTGCGGCGTGGGGCCCCATCTCGCCGACTGGTACGGCGTGATGTGCTCGATCGGGGCGCTGCAGGTCACGGACGCCTCCGAAGTTCGGGGATCACGGTGCACCGGCGCATCGAGGTGTCGAACACCTCGGACTCCGCCTTGGGGGTCGCGGTGTCCGGCCACTGCGCACCGAGGTGTGACGGGCGGCGCGAAGGCGACGTGCACGGCGTCCGGGCGCCTCTCCCGCGGGGTTTGCGGGTGCGACGTCTCACAGCGGAGGCCGCACACTTTCGCCTCGGACCGGGGGCGGCCTAGGCCGTGTTTGAGAACTCCCGCCTGGCTCGCGACGCCTGGCACGCACTCCCCCGTAGCCCTTCGGGCACGGGAGGTGCCCCCACGCTGCGTTGTCGGAGTCATCCAAGTACGTCCAGTACGAGGGAGGATGATCTCCCCCAGCTACCGCTGGGAGGTGCCCCCACCGCCTTGCGATTGCACGCACCAGACGCCTCGAGCCCCGCCCTGAGGGCGGACGGCGCTAGTTCTCAAACACGGCCTAGCGGGACAGGACCTCCAGCGCCCGGTCCACATCGGCGGTCGAGTTGTAGAGGTGGAACGAGGCTCGCAGATTGCCCGCGCGGGCCGAGACGATGACCCCGGCGCGGGCGAGATCCGGCTGCCGGGCGCCGAGTCCGGGGACGGCGACGATGCCGGAGTCCCCGGGGACGGGCGTGTGGCCGAGTTCCGTCAGCCCCTCCCGGAAGCGGGCCGCGAGGGCGGTGTTGTGGGCGTGAATCGTCCCGACCCCGATCTCCTCCAGCAGCGCGAGGGACTGCTCGGCCGCGTGGTAGGCGAGGAACGACGGCGGCTCGTCGTAGCGCCGGGCGGACCGGGCGAACTCCTCGACCGGCCCGTAGGTGCTCCCCGACAGGTCCTCGGCGGCGAACCAGCCCGCATGGACCGGGACCAGTGACTCCTGAGCCTCTTCGGTGACGGTGAGGAACGACGCACCGCGCGGGCAGAGCAGGTACTTGAAAGCGGCGGTGACGGTGTAGTCGTACGCCCCCGCCTCCAGCGGCAGCCAGCCCGCCGCCTGGCTGGCGTCGACGAGGACGCGGGCGCCGTGGGCGGCCGCGGCGGCCCGTACCGCGTGGAGGTCCGCGATCCGCCCGTCCGCCGACCGCACGGCGGACAGCGCCACCAGCGCGGTTCCGGGCCGCACGGCGTCGGCCATCCCGTCGAGCGGTGCGTACCGCACCTTCAGATCGCCGCGGGCCGTGAAGGGGGTGACCACCGAGCTGAACTCCCCCTCGGGGGCGACGACCTCGGCTCCCGAGGGCAGCGAGGCCGCGATCAGCCCGACGTGCACGGCGACCGAGCCGCCGACCGCGACACGCTCCGAGGACACACCGGCAAGGCGGGCGAAGGAGGCGCGGGCGGCCTCCACGGCCTCGAAGCTGCCCGAGCCTTCCGGGCTGCCGTCCGCGATCTCCTCAACGAGCTTCTTGACGGCTTCGACCGTGCGGCGCGGCAGCAGACCGCAGGTGGAGGTGTTCAGGTACGTCGACGTCGGCGCGAACTCGGCGCTTCCCAGGGTGTCCATGTGACCACCCTGGAGCCGCCGCGACTATCAGTCAATTGCACATAACTGACTGACACCTCCAAGCAGTTCTTATGCGTGGAGGCCGGGCGGCTCCCGCCGCGGGTGTCAGTCCTGCGGAACCTCGCAGGAACCGTCCGTGTCGCAGACGGCCGCGTCCGCGGAGCCGTCCGTGCCGACGGGGACCAGCGCCCGGCCCTGCCAGGCCTGCTCCAGCGCCTGTGTGAAGACCTCGGCGGGCTGCCCGCCGGACACCCCGTACCGGCGGTCGAGGACGAAGAACGGCACGGCATTCGCCCCGAGCTCGGCGGCCTCGCGCTCGTCGGCACGTACGTCATCGGCGTACGCGTCCTCGTCGGCGAGGACAGCGCGGGCCTCGTCCGCGTCGAGCCCGGCCTCCACGGCGAGCCCGACCAGGACCTCCGGGTCGAACACGGACCGCTCCTCGGCGAAGTTCGCCCGGTAGGCGAGGTCCAGCAGCTCGTCCTGGCGGCCGCGGGCCCTGGCCAGGTGAAGCAGCCGGTGGATGTCAAAGGTGTTGCCGTGGTCGCGGCCCTCGGTGCGGTATCCGAGTCCCTCGGCATGCGCGGTGGAGGCGACGTGCGCCTCCATGGCACGGGCCTCGTCGAGGGTGCGGCCGTACTTCTTCGCGAGCATGTCGATCACGGGTGCGGTGTCGCCCTTGGCCCGGTTCGGATCGAGCTCGAAGGAGCGGTGCACCACCTCGACCTCGTCGCGGTGGGCGAAGGCCGCGAGTCCCTTCTCGAAGCGAGCCTTGCCGATGTAGCACCAGGGGCAGGCGATGTCGCTCCAGATCTCGACGCGCATGTGACCGCTTTCTCTCCGGGGTGTGGGCTGAGGACGGAGGGAGCCTCCGTTCAGAGCCACACAACACGCGCAGCGCCCGGAACATTCCTGGTGCCGCGCGGCCGGGTCCCCGGCCACCCCGGGAGCCGCCCGCCCGGCACCGCGGCCGCCCGCCTCGGGACGCGCGACTGCCCCGGCACAGACCGCACAGGACGCGTACCGGGGCAGTCGACGGGCTCAGCCGAAGACGACCGAGCGCAGCTTGAGGCGGTCCGAGCCGTGGCCGCCGTGGGGGCGCAGCGGGAAGGAGTAGCCCGTGCAGTCCGGTTCGGTGAAGACCACCGCCACGGCGTCGGTGTCGTTACGAGGGGTGGAGGCGGGCGCGGAGGAGGAGGGGTCCGCGACCTCGGGGAGGGTGATGCACTCGCCGCTCGGCGGATCGGTCAGGACCGCTTGCTGCGGCCGGCCGTCCAGGCCGGTGTGGACGTACGAGAAGGAGCCCGTCGCCGCGCCGGCCGGGGTGGGCAGGGTCAGGACGAGCACGAGGGCGCCGAGGGCGGCCGCGGTGGAGTGGCGAAGTCGCATGCGAGACATGGGAAGGCTCCTTGTCGAAGGGCGTACGGAACGCCCGAGGCCTTCCCCTGAGCCGGCGGTCGTGGCACGTGGACCGGGTGCGGAAACGATCACCTGTCACCCGTACGGGGCATCCTCGGCCCAGGAGATCGGTGGTCACCCGGTCCGGCAGACGGCCTCAACCCGGTCCGACAGGCCGTCCCCGGCAGCCCTTCCCCGACAACCGGATCAGGAACCGTCGCGCAGGCCCTCCGGCCAGACGGGCCGGTACTCGATCCGGTCGAAGGTGACGACACAGCCCTCGCCGACCGGGGACTGGGCCATGAAGCCGACGAGAGCGGCCTCCGCCTGTTCGCGGGTGCCGAGCGTGAAGATCCGCACGAAGGTCCAGCGCTCGCCGTCCGTCGAGGCATGGAAGGCGAAGGCGCTCCCGGTACGGCTGATCCGCAGCCAGGCGCTGTCGCCCTCCACCACGAAGGAGTTGGCGTCGTCGGAGTGACCCCTGGTGACGACGGTGCAGATCATCGGCTTGTCGGGGGACAGCTCCAGGCACAGCTTGGCCCACTCGCGCTCGGCGGCGTGCAGATAGAGCACGCCCGCGTCGAAGGCGGCACCGAAGCCGACCTTGACCCGCGCGATCAGCTGGAAGTCACCCTCCGGCGCGCCGAGCAGGCGCGGCGCGTCGGAGGCCGGGTCCAGGGCATCACCCGTGGGCGGCACGAAACGGTCCTGCCGCGCGCCCGCCCAGCCGGTGAGCATCCCGTTCTCGTACGACCAGTCGGCGTCGGGGCCGTACGGGCGTAGCGCGAAGGGGAGTTCGGGCAGATCCATCTCGTCGGTCACGCGGTCAGCTTTCCAGACCCTCCGCGCGCCCGTCGACCAGACGCGGAAGACCGAGCGGGTTGTCGTCGCGCAGCTCGGGCGGGAGCAGCGCGGGCGGCGCCGACTGGTAGGTGACCGGGCGCAGCCAGCGCTCGATCGCCGTGGCTCCGACCGAGGTCGAGGTGGAGGTGGTGGCCGGGTAGGGGCCGCCGTGGTGCTGGGCGGGGGCGACGGCGACTCCGGTCGGCCAGCCGTCGACGAGGACCCGGCCGGCGAGCGGGGTGAGCGCGGCGAGCAGCCCGGCGCCTTGCCCCCGTGCCTCCTCCTCGGAGAGGTGGAGCGTGGCGGTGAGATTGCCGGGCAGCCGGGACAGTACGGCTTCGATCTCGTCTGCGGCGGCGTACCGGGCGACCACGGTGACGGGTCCGAAGCACTCCTCCAGCAGCAGATCGTGCGGCCCTTCGGCGGTCAGCCGCTGCGCCGGTACGGTCAGGAAGCCCGCGCTCACGGTGTGCTCCCCGCCCGCGCCGGGGGTGACGGGCGCGTCGACGCCGTCCAGCGCGGCCCGCTCGGTGACGCCCGCGACGAAGGCGTCCCGCATCCGGTGGTCGAGCATCACGCCGGGCTCGGTGTCGCTCACGGCCGCGGTGAGGGACTTCAGCAGGCGGTCGCCCGCGTCCCCCGCCGGGGCGAGGACGAAGCCGGGCTTGGTGCAGAACTGCCCCTCCCCCAGAGTCATCGAGCCGGCCAGGCCGGCGCCGATCGCCTCGGCCCGCTCGGCGGCGGCGGCCTCGGTGATCACTACCGGGTTGAGGGAGCCGAGTTCGCCGTGGAAGGGGATGGGGGCGGGCCGGGCGGCCGCCGCGTCGAAGAGGGCGCGCCCGCCGCGTACCGAGCCGGTGAAGCCGGCGGCCGCGACCAGCGGGTGGCGTACGAGCTCCAGGCCCGCGTCGAAGCCGTGCACCAGGACGACGACGTCCTCGGGGAGTCCGGCCCGCTGGGCCGCCCTGCGCAGCACGGACGCGCAGAGTTCGGAGGTGGCCGGATGGTCGGGGTGGGCCTTGACGACGACGGGGCAGCCCGCGGCGAGTGCGCTCGCGGTGTCGCCGCCCGGCACCGAGAAGGCGAGCGGGAAGTTGCTCGCGGCGTAGACCGCGACGACGCCGAGCGGGATCTTCCAGCGGCGCAGATCGGGCCACGGCGGGGTGCGCCCGGCGTCCGCGTGGTCGATGCGGATGTCGAGGAAGGCGCCTTCGTCGACGACATCGGCGAAGGCCCGCAACTGGGCGGTGGTCCTGGCGAGTTCGCCGGTGAGCCGGGTCGGCCCCAGGGCGGTCTCGGCGTCCGCGGCCTCGATGACGTACTCGCCCGCCTCGTCGAGGAGGTCCGCGGCGGTACGCAGGAGCGCGGCGCGTACCGTACGGTCGGCGAGTGCGGGGCGGGCGGCTTCCGCCGCACGTACCGCCCGGTCGACCTCCTCGGCCGTGGCCTCGACCGCGACCTGCTCACGCGGCTTCCCGGTTCGGGGGTCCACACTCCAGACTGGTGCTGCTCCCACCACGGCTTCCTCCCCGAGTTGTTCGGTATTCTGAACAGAGTTCCCACTGGTGAATACCATGGGACGTGGGGACTCTATTTCCGGGCGTTCTGCGCGGTCAAGAGCGGTCAAGAGCGGTCAAGAAGGGTGAAGGCCATGGCAACTGCCGAGCAGGGTGGGGCACAGGTCAAATCCGCGGTGCGGACCGTGGAGCTGCTCGAATACTTCGCGGGACGCCCCGGTATGCATTCGCTCGCCGCCGTCCAGGAGGCCGTCGGCTATCCCAAGTCCAGCCTCTACATGCTGCTGCGCACCCTGGTCGAGCTGGGCTGGGTGGAGACGGACGCGACGGGCACGCGGTACGGCATCGGCGTACGCGCCCTGCTCGTCGGTACCTCGTACATCGACGGCGACGAGGTCGTCGCGGCGGCCCGGCCCACCCTCGACCGGCTCTCGGACGACACCACGGAGACGATCCACCTGGCCCGCCTCGACGGTACGAACGTCGTGTATCTGGCCACCCGCCAGTCCCAGCACTATCTGCGCCCCTTCACCCGCGTCGGCCGTCGGTTGCCCGCCCACTCCACCTCGCTCGGCAAGGCGCTGCTCGCCACCCACAGCGACGAGCAGGTGCGCAAGATGCTGCCGGAGACGCTGCCCGCGCTGACCGAGCACACCGTCACCGACCGGGAGCAGCTCATCGAGGAGCTGCGGCAGATCCGTGAGCAGGGCTACGCCGTGGACCGCGAGGAGAACACTCTGGGTCTGCGCTGCTTCGGCGTCGCCATCCCGTACCGGACGCCGGCGCGGGACGCGATCAGCTGCTCGGTGCCGGTGGCGCGGCTGACCCCGGCCCACGAGCAAATGATCAAGGACGCGCTGTTCGACGCGCGGGACCGGCTGACCCTGGCCACGCGGAGGCTCTGATGACGGTCACTCTCCGGGAGGTCCGGAAGCCGGACCTCGACCGCTTCTTCGTGCTGATGCAGGACCCCGAGGGCACGCGCATGGCCGCGTTCACCGCCGAGGACCCCACGGACCGGGCCCGTTTCGACGCCCACTGGGAGCGCGTGCTCGGCACCGCCGACGTGAACCGCACCGTACTGGTCGACGGGGCCGTCGCAGGCCACGCGGCCGTGTACGGACGACCCGGCGAGCGCGAGGTGACGTACTGGATCGACCGGGCCCACTGGGGCCGCGGTGTGGCCACCGCCGCGCTGCGCGAACTGCTCGCGCTCGTACCGGAACGTCCCCTGTACGCGCGGGCGGCCGCCGACAACGCGGGCTCGCTGCGCGTCCTGGCCAAGTGCGGCTTCGAGGTCACCGGACGGGACCGCGGCTTCGCCCACGCGCGCGGCGAGGAGACCGAGGAGTTCGTGCTCAGGCTCGACGCCTGAGGGCCGCCCGGACTGGTTTCCGCGCCGGCGGAGCGGGCCGGTCACCATCGGGTACGTGGGCGCATCCGCCGTACGGCGGAGGGGGTTCGTCACCACGCAGGAGGTGCCGAGGGCCGGTGCCCGGAAGCGTGGACGCCATGACACAGACACCGCTCGTCGCCGCTCCCCTGCCTCTCGCGCCACGCCTCGGAAGAGGTCGCACGGCGCTGCGCGCCCTCGCCATCGCCTCCTGCGCGCCCTATATCTCGCTCAAGGTCGCCTGGGTCGCCGGCAGCGAGATCGGCATCCCCGCCGGCAGCGGGCTCCTGGACCACCGCGCACAGATGGCAGTCCTGAACAGCGTCTCGGTCCTGATGGACGCGGCCGTCGTGGTGCTCGCCCTGCTGCTCACCCAGCACTGGGGGCTGCGGGTGAAGGCCTGGCTGCTTGCCGTGCCCACCTGGACGGCGACCGGGCTGCTCACCCCGATCATGGTCGGCTTCCCCCTGCAGCTGCTGGTGTCCCTCGGCGGCGGCACGAAGGCCCAGGACGCGCTGAAGGAGCCGTTCCTCGACGACTGGGTCTTCAGCGTGGTCTACAGCGGGTTCATCGTGCAGGGCCTGAGCCTGGGCGCCCTCTTCGTGCTGTACGCGCACGACCGCTGGGGCCGTGTGTGGCGGGGTCTGGTCCGGGAACTGCCGGCCGCCGTGACCGGGCCGCCGATGCGCGCGGCCGCCGTGGCCGGGTCGGTGCTCGCACTGTTCCCCGCCGTCATGCACCTGCTCTGGGCGCTCGGTTCGACGGCGGGACTGCCCCCGCTCAGGGCTGCCGAGCGCACCACCGACTTCTATGTCCTGGAGGGCGTCCGGGTGTTGTTCACGGCGGCCGCCGTGGCAGGCGTGCTGCTCCTCGTCTTCCGGCGCGGCCGGTCTCTGCGGGTCCGGACACCGCTGGCCGCCGCCTGGGTGGGTTCCGGCGTGCTGGGCGCCTGGGGCGGCTGGATGCTGCTCGCCACGCTGATGCCGGACACCGATCCGGACAAGGCGGCCCCGGTGCTGATGACCCTGACCTACGCTGGGGAGATGATCACCGGGCTGCTCCTCGCCGCCGCCACCGCCTGCTTCCTGCGGCGGCGCGACGCGTGAGACGTGTGTGGGGGGCGCTGTTCGGCGCGCGGGCGCGGCTGCGCTGGGTCCATCTGATCCTGGGCGGCGCGCTGTTGATGCCGTACTGGCTCGTCGGCACCGTGGTCATGGGCCCGATCGTGGACGCTCCGGGCCTGTTCGGCGGCTCCCTCGCCGTGCAGCTCGGGGCGTACGCGATCGCCCTGCCGCTGGCCGCGGTCACCGCGCTCTTCCCGCTGGCCCGGCCGATGTCGGTGGCCGCGGCACGGGCGATGTGCGGGGTACCGGCCGACGGGTTCGCGGACGGTCCGGCGCGGACCCGGCAGAGCAGGGCCCGAACCGCAGCCTGGTACACGCTTCATGTGGGGCTCGGCGGGCTGGTCAGCGGTGCGTCGCTGGCACTGCCGCCGTTCGCGGTGGCGGTCATGGTGCTGCCGTTCTCCGCCTCGCTGCGCGAGTCCGCGCTCTCGGACCACTGGTCGCTGAACCGGTCATGGGTCGTCTGGGCGGGGCTGCCCGCGGGGCTGCTGATGCTGCTGGCGCTCGCGGCCTGCACGGCCGGGGCCGGGGCGCTGCTCGCCCGCCAGGCGCCGCTGCTGCTGGGGCCGACGCCCGAGGACCGGCTGGCGGCCGCCGAGCGGCGGGCCGCCGAACTCGCCGTGCGCAACCGGCTCGCCCGCGAGCTGCACGACTCGGTGGGCCATGCGCTGAGTGCGGTGACCCTGCAGGCGAGCGCCGCCCGCAGGGTCCTGGACAGCGATGCGGAGTTCGTACGGGAGGCGCTGGCGGCGATCGAGGAGACCACCCGGCGCACGGTGGGGGAACTCGACTCGGTCCTCGGGCTGTTGCGGCAGGGGGAGGACGAGGGCGAGCTGTCCACGCCGGGACTCGACGCGCTGGACGGGCTGCTCGCGCACAGCGGGCGGCAGGTGGCGTACGCGGCGGAGGGCGAGCTGTCCGCCGTCCCCGAGGCGGTCTCCCGCGAGGCGTACCGGATCGTCCAGGAGGGCCTGAGCAACGCCCTGCGACACGGCGGCGCCGCACCGGTGTCGCTCCATGTGCGCGTACACGACACGGAGTTGGAGATATCGATGGAGAACCCGCTGCCCGACCGGTCACCGGTGGTCCGTCCGGGCGGCGGCCGCGGCCTGCGCGGTGTCGCCGAACGGGCGGCGCTGCTCGGCGGCCGGGCCTCGGCGGGCCCGGCCGGCGAGACCTGGCGGCTCACCGCCCGCCTCCCCCTGGCCGGTGGGCGATGAGCGCGATCCGGGTCGTCCTCGCCGACGACGAGCGCATGGTCCGCACCGCCCTGCGCGTCATCCTCGACGCCGAACCGGACCTGGAGGTGACGGGGGAGGCGGCGACGGGCGCCGAGGCGGTGTCCGTCGTCCGCGAGCTGCGCCCGGATGTGGTGCTGATGGACGTCCGCATGCCGGAGGTCGACGGCATCCGGGCCACTCAGCAGATCCTCGGTTCGATGGACACGCCTCCGCGGATCGTGGTCGTGACGACCTTCGAGAACGACTCGTACGTGTACGACGCGCTGCGGGCGGGTGCCGCGGGCTTTCTGCTCAAGCGTGCCGCCGCGGAGGACCTGGTGGCGGCGGTCCGGCTGGTCGCCCGCAGCGACTCGCTGCTCTACCCGGCCGCGCTGCGGGGCCTCGCCGCGGAGCACGCGCGCCACGCACCCGCCCCGCCGCCGCCCTGGGCCGCGCGGCTGACCGAGCGGGAGGCGGACGTGCTCCGGCTGATGGCGAGGGGCCTGACCAACGCGGAGATCGCGGAGCAGCTCCGGGTCGGCCCGGCGACGGCGAAGACTCATGTGGCGGCGGTCCTGGCGAAGACGGGCACGCGGGACCGTACGCAGGCGGTGATCGCGGCGTACGAGTCGGGGTTCATCGCCCCGCGGTAGGTCCGGTGGACTCCTCGTCCGCCGGCGCGGATGCGGATGAGGATTGCCTGAGAAACCCGGCAGAACGGAACGGAACGCCTCAGGCCGCTCGTCCCTCCCTGGGATGAACAAGACGATCAGGCGCGCCGCGGTCTTCAGTCTGCTCCTGGTGCTCGCCCTGCTGGTGCGGGCCACCTGGGTGCAGGCGTACCAGGCCGAGGCCCTCGCGGACGACAAGCACAACCGGCGGAACACCATCGCGCAGTACGCGCAGCCGCTCGGCGACATCGTCGTGGCCGGTTCGCCGGTCACCGGCTCGAAGAGAACGGAGGGCAGCGATCTCGCGTACAGGCGCACGTACACGAACGGCGAGCTGTACGCGCCGGTCACCGGGTACAGCTCGCAGGCGTACGGCGCGACCCAGCTCGAAGGCATCTACAGCGACGTGCTCGACGGCACCGGCAATCTGCTGAAGAACCCGCTGGACGTGCTCACCGGCAAGCAGGCCCGGCCCGGTGACGTCCTCACCACCGTCGACCCCGCCGTCCAGAAGGCCGGTTTCGAGGCGCTCGGCGACAAGAAGGGCGCGGCGGTCGCCGTCGACCCGAAGACCGGCCGGATCCTGGGGATCGTGAGCACGCCGTCGTACGACCCGTCGACGATCAGCGGGACGACCGACGGCGACGCCTGGAAGCAGCTCACCGCCGACAAGGACCAGCCGATGCTCAACCGGGCGCTGCGCCAGCCGCTGCCGCCCGGCTCGACCTTCAAGCTGGTGGTCGCGGCGGCGGCGCTGGAGAACGGGCTCTACTCGTCGGTGGACGAGCGGACGGACAGCCCGGACCCGTACACGCTGCCGAACACCCGGACCGTGCTGGAGAACGAGAACAAGTCCGCACCCTGCGAGGACGCGACCATGCGCACCGCGCTGCGGTACTCCTGCAACAACGTCTTCGGGAAGATGGCCGCGGACCTGGGCAAGGAGAAAGTCCGGGCCATGGCGGAGAAGTTCGGCTTCAACGACGCCGAGCAGGATGTCCCCGTGCGCGCGTCGAAAAGCGTCTACCCGACGGACATGGACTCGGCGCAGACGGCGCTGACAGGTATCGGCCAGTTCGAGGTGACGGCGACTCCGCTGCAGATGGCGATGGTGTCCGCCGCTCTGGCCAATGACGGTCTCATGGCGTCCCCGCACATGGTCTCCGAGGTGGTGGACGCGGACGGCAACACCCTCCGGAGCTACGGGGACTCCGGGGCGGAGCGGATCGTGTCCTCGTCCACGGCGGAGCAGCTGCGCAGCGCCATGGTCACGGTCGTCGAGGACGGCACGGGCAGCAACGCGCGGATCAGCGGCGCCGAGGTCGGCGGGAAGACGGGCACGGCCCAGCACGGCGAGAACAACAGCAAGACGCCGTACGCCTGGTTCACGTCGTACGCGAAGACCTCCGGGGACGGAGAGGGTGCGACCGGCAAGGAGGTGGCGGTCGCGGTGATCGTCGAGGACTCGGGTGCGGCACGCTCGGAGGTCAGCGGCAACGGGCTGGCGGCGCCGATCGCCCAGAAGATGATGAAGGCGGCGCTCAGGTAGGGGCATCGCCGAGGAGGCGCCGACTCCGGTTGGCTTCGGGACACGCCTCACGGTATGCAGGGGTACTTCAATCTTCAATGCAGGTGTATGTGGAGGACTCCGTGCAGCAGCTGCCCCGTTCCCTGTCCGGCTGGACCATGGCCGTGTTCGGTGTCCTCGCTGCGACGATGGGGCTTGCGGGGCTGATCTCCCCGAGCCACTTGCTCATGGTCATGGGTCTGGGGGCGGCTTCGGACCTCACCTTCGACGCCGGGGACTACACGCAGTCCTTCGTCACCGCCTCCTCGATGGCCGCGCTCAACATGGGCGTGTACTACGTGCTGGCGGCGCTCGCCGACTGGAAGGCCTTCTTCCGCTGGACGGTCCCGTTCCGGCTGCTGACCTGCTTCGTCTTCGCCTTCGCGGTGCTCTCCCACCGCGCTCCGACCGCTTTCCTCGGCATTGCCGTATGGGAGGGCCTGGGCGCGGTCGCGACGGGCACGGCCCTGCGGTTCGAGGGGAGGCGCGCCACCGGTCCGGCCACCCAGCCGTGACCCCGGACCGGTGGTGCGACCCGCCCCAGGCCCTGGGGCGGGTCCGGCCTGATCCAGAAGACAGGGCCTAGCCGACGCCCAGCAGCTGCTGGATCGGGTCGATCGCGAAGTACACGACGAACAGCGCCGTCGTGCCCCACAGCAGCCAGTGCACCTCGCGCGCCTTGCCGAGCACCGTCTTGATGACGGTGTAGGCGATGAACCCGGCGCCGATGCCGTTGGTGATGGAGTACGTGAACGGCATCACGGCGATCGTGAGGAAGGCCGGGATGGCGATCTCGTACCGCACCCAGTCGATGTGCCGGACCTGCGCCATCAGCAGGAAGCCGACCGCGACCAGCGCGGGGGCGGCGGCCTGGGCCGGGACGACCGTGGCGAGCGGGGTGAGGAAGAGGGCGAGCCCGAAGAGCGCGCCGGTGACGACGGAGGCGAAGCCGGTACGGGCGCCCTCGCCGACACCGGCGGCCGACTCGATGTAGGACGTGGCCGAGGAGGCGGACGCCGCGCCGCCCGCGACGGCCGCGGCGCCGTCGATGAGCAGGACCCGGCCCAGGTTCGGGACATTGCCCTTCTCGTCGAGCAGCCCGGCCTCGTTGGAGACGCCGACGACCGTGCCCATGGTGTCGAAGAAGTCGCTCAGGATCAGGGTGAAGACGAGCAGGACGATGGTGATGACACCGACCTGCCCGAAGGCGCCGAAGAGGCTGAAGTTTCCGACGAGCGCGAAGTCCGGGGCCGCCACGACGCTCTCGGGGACGGTGGGGACGGTCAGTCCCCAGGCGGTCGGGGCGATGTCGGCGATCTCGTTGATGACGATCGCGACGACCGTCATCACGACGATGGAGATCAGGATCGCGCCGCCCACCTTGCGCGCCATCAGGGAAATGGTGAGGAGAACGCCCAGACAGAAGACCAGCACGGGCCAGCCGCTCAGGTGTCCGCTCGCCCCGAGCTGCACCGGAACGGACCCCGTCTCACCGGGGATACGGGTCGCGAAGCCCGCGTCGATGAAGCCGATGAACGCGATGAACAGCCCGATGCCGACGCTGATGGCCTGCTTCAGCTGCTGCGGGATCGCGTGCATGACGGCCTCGCGCAGCCCCGTGACGACCAGGACACAGATGAGGATGCCTTCGATGACCACCAGGCCCATCGCATCGGGCCAGCTCATCAACGGGGCGATCTGGAAGGCGACGACCGCGTTGAGGCCGAGCCCGGCGGCGATGGCGAGCGGCAGATTGCCGCCGAGACCCATGATCGCGGTCATCACGGCGGCCACGAGGGCGGTGACGGTGACGAGCTGGGGCCCGGAGAGCTGGGCTCCGAACTTGTCCTCGGCCCCACCGAGGATGATCGGGTTGAGCACGAGAATATAGGCCATCGTGAAGAACGTGGCGAAGCCGCCGCGTACCTCGCGCCCGAAGGTCGAACCGCGTTCGGTGATTCTGAAGTAGCGGTCGACGGCGTTGTGTCCCTGTGGTTCCGGCATGGCTCTCCTCGGCGGGTGACGGTTCCGCGCTGTGTCGATGGCTGGATTGTTCCCACCGAGGAGGCCGTTCAGGTTTTCGCCGTGTTACGTGACCAGGGTGTGACCTGACCGCAGTGCTAGTTCACCGCCGCCCACCTCTTGATCGTGGCGATGGCCTGTTCCTGCTGCTCCGCCGGCAGTTTGCCGATCGAGGCCCCGTGGTTGGCACCGGGCACGACATAGCGGTACGAGTCGTGCCGGCTCGGTGTGAACTTTTCGGCGCTCCAGGGGTCGTTCTGGCCGTAGATGTACATCATCCGCTCGCCCCGTGTCCGCACCCAGCTGTCGATGTCGGCCATTGCCGCGTTGTCGTACGAGCCGCGCATCACATCGGGCAGGACCGAGTTGGGCTGGTAGATGTCCGGGTAGTGGCGCACGTCCTTGAGGTGCTTGAACTTCAGATCCGCCCAGCCGAGCTGGGTCGCGGCCTGCCGGTAGTAGGGGCCCGCTCCGTTCGTGCCGAGCGTCTCGTCCTGGTAGACGCTGAAGCCGTGCTGCTTCGACCACTCGTACAGTTCGTCGTCGCCGACGGCCTTCGCGTCGGGGACGGTGGCGCAGTTGTCGGCGGTGTCGCTCTGCCAGAAGTTCCACACCTGGTCGAGGACGGCGAACTCATAGGCCCGGTCGGTGGTGCCGAGGGTCTCCTCGAACGTATCGCCGTTCTTCACGGCGTCCGCCTCGAACTTGGGCAGCAGACGCTCGCGGCGCACGAGCATCTCGCGCTGCACGGCATTGAGCGCGTCGCGGCACTCCTGTGTGCCGACCGTGCGGAAGAACCGCTCGTACGTCGAGTCGTCCTTGTTGTTCGCGTCGTTGGGGGCGACGAAGGCGACGACCGCGTCGAGGTCCCCCGGGTAGAAGCGCTCGTGGTAGGTCGCGGTCATCCCGCCCTTGCTGCCGCCCGTCCCCAGCCACTTCCCCTTCTCGATGCCGCGCAGTGCCTGGGTGATGCGGTGTTCGTCGCTCGCCTCCTGCCAGATGGTCAGCTTGGACCAGTCGTCACCGGCCGCGCCCGCGGGCCGCGAGCCGGCGAAGTAACGGTGCTCGACGCTGATCTGGTTGGCGTCGATCAGGCGGGTGAGGGAGGTGATGCCGGTGGAGAGGGTGTAGCCGCCGGTGTAGAAGACGGTGGGCCGGTCGGCGGACTTGTGCCACAGCGTCAGACGCTGGGTGAACGTGCCGCGGAGCGGGTGGCGGTGGTCGACCGGCTGGGCGTACGTCAGCGTGTAGTACGGGTGTCCCTCGCGGTCCACGACCGAGACGACGGTCATGCCCGGGATGCGTTCCAGCTGGTCGCGTACGTCCTCGGCGGCAGCGGCCCGGGCCGGATCCGGCGCGGCCGGAGTGGCCGCCACCGCGGGAAGGGCTCCGGCCAGGATCGCCGTACCGGAAACCAGCCCGGCGCACAGAAGCGCCGTTATCCCGTTGATGCGCACAGTGTTTCCCCTCGTGCATGAGTGACGGGTGGTGCGCCGGATGCTACGGCTTCAGGAGGCGCCGCACCGGGAAGTACGCCAACTGCCCCCACGGGCCTGTCGGCGGCGGTGGTGCCGGCGGGGCGTCAGACGAGCTGTGCCAGCGCGTCCTTGACCGCCGCCAGGTCCTGGTCGGAGGCGAGCCCCGCGTGGTACAGACGCAGTTCGTCCGCCCCGAGCGAGGCGGCACGGCGGGCGTCGGCGGCGAGAGTTCCCGGGCTGCCGCCCATGTCTGCGACCACGGTGAGGTTGGCGGCGATGACGGACGTCGCGGACGCGTGCTGGGCGAACGGCGGCAGCAGCCGCGCTCCGCCGGTGCAGGGCACGACCACGCCGTCGGCGAGGCCGAGGATGTGCGCGGGGTCGACCCCGGCGTTGGCACCGCAGTGGTACGCGACCGGATCCGCGTGCAGCAGCACCTGGAAGCCCTCCGGGGCGGCGGCCCGTACCGCGGCGACGACGGCTTCCTGCAGCGTCCGGGCCGTGCGGGTACGGAACTCCAGGGTCACCGCGGCCGGTTCGGCTCCCAGCAGCTTCTCGACCAGGATGTCGGGGGGTGCGCTCCCCCGCCACACCGGCTCCAGCGCGTCCCGCACGCCCGCGCTCAGCTCGTCGGGGTCCATGCCTTGTGCCGCGTATCCGTCCCGGCAGGCGGGGCAGAAGCACAGCGACATGGCGTACTGGGCGGCGTCACCGAGGCCGACACCCGCGATCTTGTCGTGGGCGTGCAGATGGGCGAGCCCGTACCAGCCGCAGGATTCGAGCTCCGTGCCGCGTGCCCCCGGCCGTACCGCCGCCTCGGCCGCGAGGGTCTGCAGACAGGCGCGGACGGCGGGCTGGGCGATGCAGGGCGCCCAGGGATAGCGGTCGCCGTACGCGTTGACCACGGACGTGCCCGGGTGCTCCGCGCCGAGGCGGGAGTTGTGGGCGAGGACGACCCAGGTGTGCACATCGAGTCCGGCGGCGGTCAGGGCGTCGGCGGCCTGTCCGTACGCGTCGCCGGGCGCCCAGGACCCGGCCGGGAACGGACGGAGTGCGGCTCCGGCCCAGCGCGCCTCGTCCGGCGGATAGAGCACGGCCGCGTGCTCGGCGGTGACGACGCGGTGGCGGGGGTGGCGCGGGGTGAGGGCGCGGGTCGAATGGTAGGCGGAGGCGAGGGTGACCTGCCGGACGCCGAGGCCGGCGATCCGGTCCGCGGCGTCCGGGTCGCCGGTGATGTCCCAGGGGTAGACGAAGGCGCCGGCCTTCACTCGGCCACTCCGTCTCCGAGGAGTGCACAGCCGCGTTCGACGATGTCGGCGAGCTCCTTGAGGTGGTCGGCGGACGGCTCGCTCAGCGGCGGCCGTACCTCGCCGACGTCCTGTCCGCGCAGCCGCACCGCGGCCTTGACGAGCGAGACGGCGTATCCGTGGCGGGACGCACGCAGTTCCACGAGGGGGCGGTAGAAGCCGTCGAGGAGGCGTTCGACGGTGGCATCGTCGCTGGTGGTGAGGGCGCGGTGGAAGGCGAGGGCGATCTCGGGGGCGAAGCAGAAGACTGCGGAGGAGTAGAGGGTGATGCCGATGCCCCGGTAGGCGAGGCCGGTGAGCTCGGCGGTGGGCAGGCCGTTGAAGTAGAGGAAGTCGCGCCCGGGGGCCTCGGTGCGTACGGCGCTGACGATGCGCTGCATCAGGTCGAGGTCGCCGTGCCCGTCCTTGAGGCCGATGATGCCGTCGACCGCGGCGAGTCCGACGACGGTCTCGGGCGTGAACACCGCGTTGTCGCGCTGGTAGACGATGACGTCCAGTTCGGTGGCGGCCGCGAGCGCGGCGTAGTGGCGCAGCAGTCCGGCCTGGTCGGCGACGACGAGGTAGGGCGGCATGGCGAGAATCCCGTCGGCGCCCGCGTCCTCGGCGAGCTTCGCGTACCGGATGGCGAGGGCCGTGCCGTAGCCGGCGCCCGCGAGGACGGGGACCCGGCCGGCGGTCTCCTCGACCGCGGCGGCAACGCAGTCGCGGAACTCCTCCGGGGTCAGAGCATGGAACTCGCCGGTGCCGCAGCAGGCGAAGACGGCCCCGGCGCCGGCCTCGACACCGGAACGCACATGGGCGCGGAAGGCGTCGAGGCCGAGGGCGCCGTCGGGTCGGTACGCGGTGACGGGGAAGAACAGCGGCCCCTCGGCATGGGCGAGCCGGGCGGCGAGCGGGGCTGAGGTCACGGGCGCTCCCTGGGCCGTGCACCGAGCGATCAGCTCGTGCATCATTCTGATCGACGTCTACATTTCTGAACGACGTCACGCTAGTGCGGCATCGATGGCGAGGTCAAGCCAGAAAGCCGCAACTCAGCGGCATGATTGACGCCTCCACGCCACACTTGACGCTGCCGGGGCCGCTCCTTAGCGTGTCCACGCATGTGAATGCCGTCTACAGGCCTGCGTCCCATCAGAGTCACGTCGAGGGGAACCCACCCATGCCCGCACCCCGCACCCTCCTGCTCACCGGCGCAGCCGGCGGCCTCGGCACCCTGATGCGGGGGCTGCTGCCCGCGTACGGCTACGAGCTCCGCCTCTTCGACATGACCCCGATCGACGGAGAGCCCGGCGCGATCACCGCCGACCTCGCCGACACGGACGCGCTGCGCGAGGCCGTACGGGGCGTGGACGCGGTCATCCACCTGGCGGGCATCTCCCTGGAGGCCTCCTTCGACAAGATCCTCCGCGCCAACGTCGAAGGCACGTACAACCTCTACGAGGCGGCCCGCGAGGCGGGCGTCGGGCGCGTCGTCCTCGCCTCCAGCAATCACGCGGTCGGCTTCACCCCGCGCCCGCGCGAGAGCGCACCTCTCGATCCAGGCGTGCTGATCCCGGTCGACACGCCCCACCGCCCCGACACCTACTACGGCCTCTCCAAGTGCTTCGGCGAGGATCTCGCCCAGCTGTACTGGGACCGGCACGGCATCGAGACCGTGTCCGTCAGGATCGGCTCCTGCTTCATGGAGCCCAACAGCGTCCGGATGCTCTCGGTCTGGCTGAGCCCCGGCGACTGCGCCCGTCTCTTCCATGCCGCGCTGACCGCGGAGGACGTGGGCCACACCGTCGTCTACGGCTCCTCCGCCAACACCCGCCTGTGGTGGGACCTCTCGACGGCGCGTGCGCTCGGCTACGAGCCGCAGGACGACTCTGAGCAGTTCGCGGAGAAGCTCATCGCCGAACAGGGCGAACTGGACCCGGCCAACCCGGACCACACGTATCTCGGCGGCCACTTCGTGACGCGGCCGCCGATGTGGCCGCACTAGGCCCTGTCCGGCTCGGCACGGCGGCTTGGCCCGGGCCCCCGTGGCTCGGCGCCGGTGGCTTGGCCCAGGCCCCCGTTACCGTTCGGCCGAAGGTAAGGGAACGGCAAAGCCACGTCGCTCGTTACCTCAGGCATGACAGCTATGACCCCCGGCTCGAACATCCCCCTGACCGCCGCGCGCGTGGCGGTGGACGTCGCGGCGCCCGTGCGGCTCGACGTATCGGGCCTGCTGCTCACCGCCGACGGCAAGGTGCGCTCCGACGACGACTTCATCTTCTACAACCAGCCCACGGGCCCCGGTGTCACCTACCGGTCCGGCGGGGGCACGGCGCCCGACGCGATCATCGTCGACACCACGGCCGTCCCGGCCGGGATCGAGAAGATCGTCGTCACGGCCAGCCCGGACGCCGCGGGGCAGACCTTCCAGGGCATCGAGCCCACGGCCACGATCCGCAACGCCGACGACAGCGCGGTCCTGGCGACCTTCACCCCGCCCCGGCTGGGCTCGGAGACGGCGCTGGTGGTCGTCGAGATCTATTTGCGCAACGGGGCGTGGAAGGCCCGCGCGGTCGGCCAGGGGTATGCGAACGGGCTGGCGGGCATCGCCACCGACTTCGGCGTCTCGGTCGAGGAGGAGCCGGCCGCCGCCCCCGCGGCCACGCCCGCCCCCACCCCGGCTCCCGCCCCGGTGGCCGATCCGCGCGTCGCCGCACCGCCCGCTCCCCCGGTCGCCGCCCCCGCGGCGGCCGCACCGGCGCCCGCCCCGGGCACGGGGAAGATCAACCTGGACAAGGGCCGGGTCAGCCTCCAGAAGAACCAGACGGTGTCCCTGGTCAAGGGCGGCCGCCCGCTGCTCTCCCAGGTCAAGATGGGCCTCGGCTGGGAGCCCGCCTTCCGCGGCAAGGACATCGACCTGGACGCGTCCGTGATCGCGTACGGCCCGCAGCGCAATCATCTGGACAGCTGCTACTTCGGAAAGCTGTCCATCCTGAACGGCGCGATCAAGCACTCCGGGGACAATCTGACCGGCGAGGGCGCGGGCGACGACGAGGTGATCGTCGTGGATCTGGGCCGCATTCCCGCCGAGGCCACAGGCCTGGTCTTCACGGTCAACTCCTTCTCGGGCCAGAAGTTCACCGAGGTCGCGAAGGCGTACTGCCGGCTGCTGGACGCGGCGACGGGCGAGGAGCTGGTGCGCTTCGACCTCACCAGCGCCGAGCCCCAGACCGGCGTGATGATGGCGAAGCTGATCCGGCAGTTCTCCGGTGAGTGGGAGATGACCGCGATGGGCGAGTTCGTGAAGTCCCGTACCGTCCGGGGCATGGTCAAGCCGGCGGCGCAGGCGCTGTAGCCGCCCCGGGACAGCGAGCCCCGGCCGCCTCGGGGGCGGCCGGGGCCGGTGTCAGGCCCTTGTCCAGGGCCAGTGCGCGTTACGGCCCGCCTCCAGCAGCGGGACCATCCTGAACGCCGCGTCGCTCAGGCCGCCGAAGGTGGCCCGGTTGCCCCCACCGGACGGACCGTGCCCGGCCCGGTACCCCGCGAGGTTCCAGGTGTAGACGGGGACGTGCGCCGGGACCTGCTCGGTCGGGTCGCCGTAGTGGCTGCCCATCGCCTGCTCGTCGGTGACGATCAGCACCCGGTCGTGCTTCTTGTAGTGCTTGCGCACCGCCTCGGTGGTGTTGGTCCCGCCGAGGTCACCGAAGCGCCCCAGCACCTTCAGCACGGACTCGCCCTTGCTGTACTTCACGCGCGCGCTGCCGGTGCCGAACTCGACCAGGTCGGCGTCGGCCGCCCGCATCGCCAGCGCCGTGCCGAAGATCGCCGCCGCGTCCGCCCGGTTGAGCTGCGAACGGTCGGACAGGGGCGACCACATCGAGCCGGACCGGTCCACCAGGATCAGCGTCCGCCCCGGCATCGCGGGCACATTCGCGAGCGAGTGCCCGAGCGCCTTCTCCAGCGGGTACGACCAGCGCAGCGACGGCGCGTGCTGGTACGCGGCCAGATAGCGGAAGGGGAACTGCCGCGAGGCTGCGACCACCTCAGGGTCCGAGATCTTCGCCGCGACACGCGACGCGACCTCGTCCGAGACCCCTGCCTCGTCGAAGTTCCGCAGATTCCGTACCAGCGCCATCGCGCCCATGGACGGGATCACGGCCTCCCAGGCCGCCGCGTCCATCGGCCCCTGCAGCCAGCCCGCCAGCGCCTCCCAGGTCATCCCGGCTTCGGCCAGCCGCTGCGCGCCGTCCGGCCCGGTGACCACGGCCCGCCGTTCGGCCACCGGCAGCGCCATCAGCGCCCGGTGGGCGGTCAGCGTACGGTTCGACGCGGGCGGTGCGGCGGTGTCCGGGTGGTGGCGGCGGTCCAGGGCGTACTGGAACAGCTCGCCCTGCCACGGCTTGTCGGGGTCGGGCGAGGCGTGCACGAGGTTGAGGATGTCGCCGAAGCGGTACCCCTTGGCGGCGGTGTCGTACTTCAGCAGCGACTTGCCGTTGTAGAGGCGGCGTACGGCGTCCGCGATTCCGCGCTTGACGGGCTTGGGTACGGCCCGCCCGTACCGCGAGGTCCAGTAGCCGAGCAGTTCCCCGGGCTCGTCGGCCCGGCGCAGCACGGACGCGACGACCTGCCGGTTCGACGGGCCCTCGGTGGCTCCCGCGTCCAGTCGGGCCCTCACGTACTCGGCGGCGCCGACGAGCGAGGCGGTACGCATGTTGGCGTCACCGCGCAGCCAGCCGAGCAGGCCGGCGGTCCACTCGGGGTCCTCGACGGCGAGCGTGCGGACGAGCGTGGCGAAGCGGTTGTCGCGGGCCTCGCCGGACTCGTAGAAGGTCTGCTGCGAGACGAAGTTGGCGACAGCGAGCAGAAACAGTTCGGACTTGGCATCCCGCAGGTGTCCTCGGCCGCCCTGATGGGTGACCGTGGTGCGCCCGGTGGTCTTCACGGGCGAGGCCGCCTGGGCCCTGGTCGTACGGACGTTGAAGCGTGCCATGTGAATTCCCCCGAATTCAGAAGTGAATGGGGGAGGCACAGCGATGAGGGGTGCCCGAGATCAGAGTCGGCGACGGGCTTGTTCCTACTGCTCTACCGATTGAGCTACACGCCCCCTAAAAGGCGTGACGGGACTCGAACCCGCAACCCGCAGATTGATTGAAGTATCCGTTGCCTGCGCACCGGGCACCCCTCATCGCTTGCTGTGCCTCCCGAGATCAAGGACGGCTGCGGTCTGGTTTTCGATGCGAACGAAGTAACCGCGGCCTGCGCACCGGGAGGTGCATGAAGTTGTGGCGTCCAGAGAACAGTTCGGCGGAACCGACGTGTTGGTGCTCTATCCCCTGAGCTACACCGGCTTGAAGTACCGGCGACGAGACTCGAACCCGTGACCTCCCCATTATGAGTGGAAGTAGGTCCTGCCTACGCACCTGGACGTGGATCACTCTAGGGACGCAGGCGGCGTCCGCGCGAAGGGTTTTTCAGGGGGCTTTCAGCAGGCTCGCTTCCACGGCCCCGTGATCGCGACCAGGATGCCCGGGGTCTGGATGTTGGCGAACAGCGTCCGTCCGTCGGGCGAGAAGACGACTCCGGCGAACTCGCTGTACGCCGGCTCCTCCTCGGTGCCGATGTTCAGGTCGTTGCGGGCGATCGGGTACGTACGGCCACGCTCGGTCGCGCCGAAGAGGTGCTGGATTCCCTCACCGTCCTCGGCGATGATCAGGCCGCCGTACGGCGAGACGGTGATGTTGTCGGGGCCGTCGTACGCGCCGTCCTTCGACGGGTCGGCGTTCACGCCGAGCAGCACCTTGAGGGTGAGCGTCCGGCGCCGCGGGTCGTAGAACCAGACCTGGCCGTCGTGCGGCCGGCCCGGGCTCTCCTCGCGGGCGTACGAGGACACGATGTACGCGCCGCCGTCCGCCCACCACATGCCCTCGAGCTTGCGGGCCCGGGTGACCTCGCCGTCGCCGAACTGCTTGCGCACCGGCACGGTCTTGGCATCCCGGTCCGGGACGTCGGCCCAGTCCACGCCGTACACCGTGCCGATCTTCGTGGCGCGGGACAGATCGTCGACGAAACGGCCGCCCGCGTCGTAGCACTTGGGCGCCTGGAGCAGGCCGGCGTCCTCGGGGATGTGGCGCAGCCGGCCGCGGCCGTGCTGGAAGCCCTGCGGCGGGACCCAGCGGTAGAAGAGGCCGTTGGGGCCGGAGGCGTCCTCGGTGAGGTAGGCGTGGCCGCGCTTGGTGTCGATGACGACGGCCTCGTGCTCGTACCGGCCGAAGGCCTTGATCGGCAGGGGGTGGCGGTTGGCGCGGCGGTCGTAGGGATCGACCTCGAAGACGTAACCGTGGTCCTTGGTCATGCCGTTCTGGCCGGCCTTGTCGGCGTTCTCCTCGCAGGTGAGCCAGGTGCCCCAGGGGGTGCGTCCGCCCGCGCAGTTCTGCGAGGTGCCGGCGATGCCGACCCATTCGGCGGTGCGGCCGTCGCGGTGGGTCTCGACGACGGTGCAGCCGCCGGCGGCGGCGGGGTCGTAGACGAGGCCGTCGGACAGCGGGACGGGGTACTTCCACTTGGACCGGGGGCCCTTGAGCTCGTGGTTGTTGACGAGCAGGGTGACGCCGCGGGGGCCCTCGAAGCTCGCGGTGCCGTCGTGGTTGGACGGGGTGAACTCGCCCGACTCCAGCTTCGTGACGCCGCTGTGGGTGAGTACGCGGTACGAGAAACCGGCGGGGAGGGCGAGGATGCCCTCGGGGTCGGGGAGGAGCGGCCCGTAGCCGGGGCCGTGCTCGTGACCGTGGCCGGTGGCTTCCGTGGCCGTCTCCGCGGCGTTGTCCTCGGCGGCGAGCGCGCCGGGTGCGGTGGCGAGTGCGCCGACGGCACCGGTGAGGGCGACTCCCGCGCCGGTGAGCGCGGACTGTCTGGTGAATTCCCTGCGGCTGAGCGGCATCGCGGTCTCCTGAGGGGATGTGTTGGCGTGGTGCCTGGAGGTCTGGCGGCGCGAGTCTGCGGGGCAACGCTCCCGCTCACGTATAAACGGCAGTTGAACGTCTTGCAACATCACACAGCACCGAGAGGCCCTCTTCCATGAATCTGTCGGCCGACGGCCGACGTGTCCTCGTCAGCGGCGCCTGAGGTCTCGGCCGTGCGGTCGCCCAGGCGTTCGCCGCGAACGCCGACCTCGTCGCCGTCCACTGCGGATCCCGTCAACGGTGCGTCGCATCCGCGTACATGACGGGACTGCGCCCCGTCACCCGCATGCGCGACGCGCGCCCGCAGCCACTCGACACGGCCCGGCCCGGCCCACGACCCGCCGCGCGCGACCGGGCCGCACCGCCCCGTCGTCCCGCGACGCCTGGGCCGGGGGCCGGAACAGGGGCCCGTACCTACCCGACGCGTCCGGCGTTCGAGGACCGGG
>NZ_JBWKDT010000003.1:271774-316790 GCF_056435785.1 Streptomyces sp. NPDC043870 | reverse complement strand
GGGTCCGGAGCCGGGCCCGGCGTCGTCCCGCGCTGTGCCGGGGGCCGGGACAGGGCCGTACCCACCCGACGCGTCCGGCGTTCGAGGACCGGGTCCGGAGCCGGGCCCGGCGTCGTCCCGCGCTGTGCCGGGGGCCGGGACAGGGCCGTACCCACCCGACGCGTCCGGCGTTCGAGGACCGGGTCCGAGCCGGGCCCGGCGCCGTCCCGGGTGTCAGGCGCCGCGCTTGGACCTCGCCTTGAAGGCCGCCTTGCGCGCGTCCTTCGCCATCTTCTTGTCGCGGTGGAGCCGGCCCATCGCCTCCAGAACGTCCGCCGTGGCCGGGTGGTCGACCCGCCACGCCGCGTCGAAGAATCCGCTGTGGCGCCCGACGAGGCCCTCGACCAGGTCCTGGAGCTCCTCCACATCTCCGTCCGCGTCCAGCTGCGCCGCGATCGTGTCGATGGCGAGCCAGAAGATCATGGACTCGGGCGGCGCCGGCACATCCGCGCTGCCCCGCTCGGCGAGCCAGACACGGGCGAGCCCGCCCAGCTCCGGGTCGTCGAGGACCTCACGGACGGCCGGTTCGGCGTCCGCGCCGACCAGCGCCAGGGCCTGCTGGCAGTGCAGCCGTCGCAGGGGCGCGCCGGCGTCCTCCCCGCGCGCGGCGGTGAGGAGGTCGCGGGCCGCCCCGACAGGGGTGCGCAGGGCGAGCCACCGCACCGTCTCCGCCCGCGCCGACATCTCGGGGTAGTACGCGACCCCGTCGAGCAGCGCGACCGCGTCCTTGTCCGCGAGGTCTCCTACGGCCGGCGCCAACACGCCCGCCTCCAGCATCCGGGCCCTGACCCCGTACAGCCCGAGCGGAGTGAGCTTCACCATCCCGTAGCGGGTGACGTCGTCCTCCTCCCCGGCGGACACGGACGGGGCGGACTCCGCGCCTTCCTCGACCATCAGGGCCTCGTCGACCGGCCGGTACTCGACGAGACCGATCGGCTCCAGCAGCCGGAACTGGTCGTCCAGCCGCATCATCGCGTCGGACACCTGCTCAAGGATGTCGTCGGTGGGCTCCCTCATGTCGTCGGGCACGATCATCGACGCGGCCAGGGCGGGCAACGGCACCGCCCCTTCCCCCGCCCCGCCCTCCGCGACGGTGAGCAGGTAGAGGTTGCCGAGGACGCCCTCGAGGAACTCGCTCTCCGCCTCGGGGTCCCAGTCCAGCGCCTCGAAGTCGATATCGCCGTCCTCGCCGATGACGTCGGTCAGATCGTCCAGCAACGGCGCGATCGCGTCGGCGAACACGGCGTCGAAGGCGTCCTGCCAGAGCGTGAGCACGTCCTGCGGGCTGCCCCCCGTGATCAGGGTGAGGTTGCCGCCCGTGGCGACCGTGCCGTGCTCGGCCCGCTCGTCCTCCGGGTCGACGACCTCGACGAGTCCCGTGTCCACGGCAATCCGCCATGCCTCGCTGGCGTCCGCGGCCCCGTCCTCGTCCGCCGTGAGCCCCAATGCCGCGGCGGCCGCGGGCAGTTGCTCCTCGATGAGTTCTCCACCCGCCCCGACCCTGGTCTCAGGTCCGGCCCAGCGCGCGATCCGTACCGCCCTCGCCAGCAGCGGCGCGCCGAGCGCGTCCCGCGCAAGCTCCGCGTCCGAGTGCAGCCTCACCGGCGGCATGGTGGGGCGTGCGGCGGGGCGGTCTCCTGGCATCTGGCGGCTCTCCTCGACTGTGCGCGTACTGGTCTGTGTGGCTCGGTTCGCCTTCGGGGCGCTCCGGCCCCGTCGACGGTCGATCGTGCTCGGTCCCTCGCTCCTCGAGCCCTCCGGCCGCGCGGCGGTAGCCGCACATCGATCGCGGCCTCCCTTCCGGCAGCGGCGCGCTCCTTCGGCTCCTCGCGCTCGGGGCGGCCCCCAGCGTAGACGCATTTCACCCGATGCCATCCGGTTCATGTACTCGTCAACCGCCGTACACCCGGCGCCTCTTGACAAGTGGCGTGCTCTGCCAAGAGATTGACGCGCGTAGATCTTATAAGCCACCCCCAACCCTCACTCGGAGTTTCCGTCATGCCTTCCATACCGAGACCTGCCGCCGTCGCGGCCGTCGTGGCCACCGCTCTGGCCGCCGGCCTGCTCGCCGGCTCCTCCTCGGCCGCGGCCGACGCCGACACCACGGCCGGCGTGCGCGTTCACGACATCCAGGGCACCACCCGTACCTCCCCCCTCGTGGGGCAGCAGGTCAAGGACGTCGAGGGCATCGTCATCGGCGTGCGTACGTACGGCTCCTCCCGCGGTTTCTGGATCCAGGACCCGCAGGCGGACAACGACCCGGCCACCAGCGAGGGCCTCTTCGTCTTCACCGGCGCCGCGCCGACCGTCGCCGTCGGCGACGCCGTGAAGGTCTCCGGCACGGTCGGCGAGTACGTCCCCGGCGGCCTGAACTCCGGCAACCAGTCACTCACCCAGATCTCCAAGCCCACCGTCACGGTGGTCTCGTCCGGCAACGCGCTGCCCGCGCCGGTCACCATCTCCGCCCGGTCGGTGCCCTCGGCGTACGCGCCCGAGGGCGACCCGGCCGCCGCGAACAGCATCAACGCTCTGCCGCTGAAGCCCGGTTCGTACGCGCTGGACTACTACGAGTCGCTGGAAGGCACCAACGTTCAGATCGGCACCTCGCGTGTCGTCGGCGCCACCGACCCGTACCACGAGCTGTGGGTCACGGTGAAGCCGAGGGAGAACGCGACCCGGCGCGGCGGTACGCTCTACGGCTCGTACGCCTCCCAGAACACGGGCCGGCTGCAGATCCAGTCGCTGATCCCGCTCGCCCAGCAGCCCTTCCCGAAGGCGAACGTCGGCGATGTGCTGACCGGCACGACCGAAGGCCCGCTGGACTTCAACCAGTTCGGCGGCTACACGATCACGGCACGCACCCTCGGCACGGTCACCGACGGCGAGCTGGAGCGCGAGAGCACCCGTGCGCAGCGCCGCGGCGAGCTGGCCGTCGCCACGTACAACGTGGAGAACCTGGACCCGTCCGACCCGCAGGAGAAGTTCGACGCGCTGGCGAAGGCCGTCGTCGACAACCTCGCCTCGCCCGACATCGTCGCCCTGGAGGAGATCCAGGACAACACCGGCGCCAAGAACGACGGTACGGTCGCCGCCGACCAGACGATCAAGAAGTTCACGGACGCGATCGCCGCCGCCGGCGGCCCGGCGTACGAGTTCCGGACGGTCGACCCGGAGAACAACAGGGACGGCGGCGAGCCCGGCGGCAACATCCGCCAGGTGTTCCTCTTCAACCCGGAGAGGGTCTCCTTCACCGACCGTGCGGGCGGCGACGCGACGACCGCGACCGGTGTCGTACGGGAGAAGGGCCACGCCGCCCTGACCCTGTCCCCCGGCCGGATCGACCCGGCGAACGCCGCCTGGGAGAGCAGCCGCAAGCCGCTCGCGGGCGAGTTCGTCTTCCGTGGCCGTACGGTCTTCGTCATCGCCAACCACTTCGGTTCGAAGGGCGGCGACGAGGGCCTGACCTCGCACCACCAGCCGCCGGTCCGCTCCTCCGAGGCCAAGCGCCTCCAGCAGGCGCAGGCCGTGAACGCCTTCGTCAAGGACATTCTGAAGGCGCAGCGGAGCGCCGATGTCGTCGTCCTCGGCGACATCAACGACTTCGAGTTCTCGGCGACGACGAAGGCTCTGACGGACGGCGGCGCACTGTACCCGGCGGTCAAGTCCCTGCCGCGCAGTGAGCGTTACTCGTACGTCTTCCAGGGCAACAGCCAGGTGCTGGACCAGATCCTGACCAGTCCGTCGATCGGCGACTTCAGCTACGACAGCGTGCACATCAACGCGGAGTTCGCGGACCAGGACAGCGACCACGACCCGCAGGTGCTGCGTTTCCGCCCGTAGTCCCGTCCCGTCCCGTTCCGGACCGCTACACGCCCGTGCTCAGGCTGAGCGCGGGCGTGTAGCGCGTCACCCTGCTGCCCACGAGGCCCGGGTAGCGCTGGACGCGCGTCCACAGCTCCGTGCTCGAACCGACGCCGTCGCCGGGGGCTTCGAGCGCCTCCCGGTGGGCCTGCTCGCTCTCCCACTCGGCGTAGTTGAGGACACGGGTGCCGTCCGTGCTGAGGTGGAAGTGGGCGGAGATGCCGCCGGGGTGCGTGTGCGGGTCGCTGTCGAGTGCGGCGAACACCGCGTCGACCCAGTGCCGTTGCCGCGCAGGGTCGGGCCCGTCGAAGTCGGCCTCGACGATGACGACGCAGCCCGGCGCCGAGGTGTCGCCGGCTGCGCGCCCGCCGCTGCGGTAGGGCACGTACGAGCGGAGTCCGAGCCGCTCGATGCCGGGTACGGCGGCGTCGATCTCGTCGTTCCGCTCGTCCCGGAAGGTGCGGCGGAAGTCCTGGTAGGCGTCCTCGCCGGTCCACTGCGAGTAGTGGAGCAGCGTGGTGCCGCCATGGGACGTGAACACGCTGTACGAGAGCAGGCCCACGTCGGGCCAGTCGCGGCGTTGCCAGGCGCGTGCGATCGCCTCGACGGCGGCCTGCTGCCGTTCGGGCGTACCGACGTGCCAGCTGCTGACCTTGACGATGCCGACGCCGGGCCGGGCCGGGTCGGGGCGGACGGACAGTTGCACGGTCATCGGGATCCTCCTGTGAGCGATCATTCGGTCCTTCGATGACCATGCTCGAACTTCAACCTTGGTTGAAGTCAACCGTCTGCCGTCGCCCGTTCAGCCGGACGCACCGACCTCGTTGTCGGGGGCGCCGTCGCCGACGGGCGGGAGGTCACCCCGCTCGACCGGCGGCGCATCGGGCGCCTCCTCGGGGAGGATCCGGTCCAGCTCACGGTCGTCCGCGCGATGGGCGGACCCGGCCGCGGCGCGCAGGGTCGCACGGTCCACGGAGCGGTCGGCGGCGACCCGGACGACATGACCGTCCTCGGCGCGGGCGTACTCGTGGCGGCCGCCGGCCGTGCGGTACCAGGTCGCGTCGCCGTCCGCCTCACAGGTGACCGGAGCATCGCCTGCTGAATCGACGTGCGTGGAGCGGCAGTCGGCCTCGGTGAGGCTGCCGCGGTCGACGACCAGACGGACCTGGCCGCCACCCGGGGCCTGAACGTAGGTGCTCTGGAAACCGTCGTCACCGGACGGGCCGAGGGACTGCTTCGCCAGCTCGAAGCCGGGTATGTCGGTGACGTAGATCAGCTCCATGGCGGACTCCAGACTCCGGGCCCGGGCCTCCAGCGCGGCGCGGTCGGGGGCGGGCCCGTCGCCGGGCCGGTCGGAGGCCCGCTCCGTACCGCAGGCGGCGAGGACGAGAAGCAGCGGGAGCACGGCGAGACGCACAGTACGGATCATGCGCCCCATCCTGCCTCAACGACGAACACCCGTACGGTCGTTCGCGATGCGCGAGAGGTGGCCACTCCTCGCCACTCTTCAGTGCTGCTTCCCCTTCATCCCAAGGAGAACTAAGTGGACCTTCACGGTCGAGGCGGCAGACACTTCGGACATGACGACACCACCCTCACACCCACGCCCGCAGCCCTTCGGCCGCGCGCTCTGCGCGATGATCACGCCCTTCACCGCCGCGGGAGAACTGGACCTGGACGGCGCACGGAAGCTCGCCGCGCACCTGGTGGCCGAGGGCTGCGACGGTCTCGTGCTGAACGGCACCACCGGCGAGTCCCCCACCACCACCGACGCCGAGAAGACCGCGCTCGTACGGGCCGTGCGCGAGGCCGTCGGTGACCGGGTGAGCATCGTCGCGGGCGTCGGCAGCGCGAGCACCCGGCACACGGTGGAGCTCGCCCGGTCCACCGAGGCGGCGGGCGCCGACGGCCTGCTCGTCGTCACGCCGTACTACAGCCGCCCGCCACAGGATGCCGTCGAGGCGCATTTCCGGCAGGTCGCCGACGCGACCGGAGTCCCCCTGATGCTGTACGACATCCCCGGCCGTACCGGCACCCGCATCGAGCCGGAGACGATGCTGCGCCTCGCCGGCCATCCCCGGATCGTGGCCGTGAAGGACTGCGCGAACGACCTGCTCGGCAGTGCCAAGGTGATCGCCCGGACCTCGCTGGCCTACTACGCGGGCTCCGAGGAGCTGAATCTGCCGCTGTACGCGCTGGGCGGCGCGGGCTTCGTGAGCACGGTCGCGAATGCCGCCCCGGGCCCGCTGCGAGCGGTGCTCGACGCCTACGACGCGAGCAGGACGGCGGAGGCCGCCGGGCTCAACCAGCGCACGCTCCCGCTCGTCGAGCTGATGATGGCGTCGGGGCTGCCGGGCACCGTGACCGCGAAGGCGCTGCTCGACCGGCTCGGCCTGCCGGCCGGGCCGGTCCGGGAACCGCTGCAGCCCGCCGGCCGTGGGACGGCCGACGGGCTGCTGGCCGCGTACGAGGAGCTGGCTCGGTCCTTCCCCGCTCAGCCGGGCAGGTGAGACATGTCGAGGACCTTGGCATGCTCCAGGACGTCCTCGAGCGGATCATCGATCTGACCGGTCGAGATCAGTGCCACGGAAGGCGCGTTGTGCGAGTCGGTGTGCGTCTCGTCGGCGTACGCGACGCCCGACGGCTGCGCCACCACCAGCAGCAGCGTCGACGTTCCGAGTGCGACCCGCCTGATCTTCATGTCGGTTCCTCGCCTTGACTGTTCGTGTGGCTCTGTGTTCACCCGTTTATCCGTCCAGCGGGATCAAAGGTTGCGCAGAGTCATGCGAACGCGTCAGTTGTGGCTGTGAAGCACCTCGTTGAGACCGCCCCAGACCGCGTTGTTCGGGCGGGCCTCGACGGTGCCGGTCACCGAGTTGCGGCGGAAGAGGATGTTCGACGCGCCGGAGAGCTCACGGGCCTTGACGATCTGGCCGTCGGGCATCGTGATGCGCGTACCGGCGGTGATGTAGAGACCCGCCTCGACGACGCATTCGTCGCCGAGCCCGATCCCGACGCCCGCCTCGGCGCCGATCAGGCAGCGCTCGCCGATGGAGATGATGACGTTGCCGCCGCCGGAGAGGGTGCCCATGGTGGAGGCGCCGCCGCCGATGTCGGAACCGTCGCCGACGACGACACCCGCGGAGATCCGGCCCTCGACCATGGAGGTCCCGAGGGTGCCGGCGTTGAAGTTGACGAAGCCCTCGTGCATGACCGTGGTGCCTTCGGCCAGGTGCGCGCCGAGCCGTACGCGGTCGGCGTCGGCGATCCGGACACCCTTGGGGGCGACGTAGTCCGTCATCCGCGGGAACTTGTCGATGGACGTCACCTGGAGGTGCAGACCCTCGGCGCGGGCGTTGAGCCGCACCTTCTCGACGTCGTCCACGGCGACCGGACCGAGCGAGGTCCAGGCGACGTTGGAGAGCAGCCCGAAGAGCCCTTCCAGGTTCTGTCCGTGCGGGCGGACGAGGCGGTGGGAGAGCAGGTGGAGCCGCAGGTAGGCGTCGTGCGCGTCGAGCGGCTTGTCGTCGAGGGAGGCGATGACCGTACGGACGGCGACGATCTCGACCCCACGGCGGGCGTCCACGCCGACGGCCTTGGCGGCCCCCTCGCCGAGGGCGTTCACCGCCTGGTCGGGCGTGAGCCGCTCGGTGCCGGCCGGACCGGGCTCGGCGGTGAGCTCGGGGGCGGGGAACCAGGTGTCGAGAACGCTGCCGTCGCCGGCGATGGTGGCAAGGCCGGCGGCGACGGCGCCGGTGGCGCGAGGTGCAGTGGTGCTGTCGGGCGAGTCAGTCATATGGAGAACCTAACCGGCCGGGGCGGGCCGGGGCGAACCGGTCTCAGGTGCCGGTCGCCGCGCCGACGGCCCGTCCCCGGTGCGGGCCGTCGGCGCGCCTGTCAGATCAGGGCCGCAGACTGTGATTGTCGACGACGGCGGTCCTGACCAGGGCGCTGACGCGGACCAGAGTGTCCCGCGTGGTGATCTTGCCGTCGAGCTTGCCGCCGGCGAGGTACAGGGTGCGCTGACCCCGGTACTCGTACGTCTCGGGATCGAGCAGCAGTTCCTCCTGCAGGTTGTAGCTCTGGGCGAGGTTGGAGTCCGCCCAGTGGACGGCCGTGACTGGCCGGCCCAGGGCATCCGTGACGGGCTGCTCACGGATCTCCACATGGGGAATGGTGCCGAGCGCCCGGAACAGCGAGGCGCGAACCTTCGGCGGGATGTGGTCGACGTCCGAGAAGACGAGCATGATCCGCTGGTAGTTGGCCCTGTCGGCCCCTCCTTGCAGTCGGTCCTCGACGGGGATCACATTCCGCAGGGCGTGGAACAGCTTCTGCGGATCGTCGGGGAGTCGGGCGACCTTGGCCCGCAGACTCTTCGGAGTCCCCCAGTTCGCCTTCCCCATCACGGGATCGATCTTCCTGTCGGACAGCGTCCGGCGCTGCTTGCCACTGCCGTACTGCGTCCAGGTCTCGGTTTCGTGCGTCCAGTCCCCGAGTGGCCGTCCGTCCCTCGATTTCTCGGTGGTCGGGTTGAGATCGTTGACGAAGTTGAGCGTTGCCTGCCGCTCCACGGTCTTGCGGTAGATCCACTGGCCGTCCCGCGGCTCGGCAGCCATGCCCTGCTCTCCCCGGGGCCGAAGCGAATCCGCCTCCTGCCCGAGTTGGGTCGTCAGCACCGCCGCCGCCGTCACCGCCACCGCCGCGCCCACCGCCGCGAGCCTCCAGCCGGGACGCCTCCGCCGTGGGCCGGCGATCTCGTCCAGCAGGCGCTGTCGCGCCGGGGTGAGCCGGGCGTGGTCGGGCACGGGGGCATCGGCGCGGAGGTCCCGTACCGCCGTCATCTCATCCATGGCCGGTCACCTCGTGAAGATCGTGTACGAGCGTGGGGTCCGCGCCGCCGAGCGCCTCCCGTACCTTGCGGCGGGCCCGGCTGAGCCGGGAGCGGACCGTGCCCACCGGGATGGACAGCGCGTCGGCGACTTCCTGGTAGCTGAGGTCGGCCCAGGCGACCAGCAGCAGGACGTGCCGGTCACCGGAGGACAGCGCGGCGAGCGCGGCGGCCAGCGGGCCCGTCGTGGCCTGGGCCGACACCCTGGCGTCCGCGCGGTCGGACCAGGACTCGGCGACCGGGTCGTGGCCGGTCCGGGCCAGCGCCGTCAGGGCCCGGACCTCGGTGCGGCGCTGTTTGCCGATGAGGTTCGCGGCGATGCCGTAGAGCCAGGGCCGGGCGCTCGGCCGCGTGAGGTCGTAGCGCGCACGCGTGCGGAACGCGGCGAGGAAGGTGTCGGCGGTGATGTCGTCGGCCGCGCCGTCGCCGAGCCGCCGTGCGGCGTAGCGGTGGATGTCGGCGGCGTGCCGGTGATAGAGCTCGGCGAAGAGCTCGGGCCGTTCCAGGGACCGGGCGATCACCGAAGCGTCCTCGCCGGGTCCGTCGGGTGGGCCGTTCACGCGGTCTCCGTATCTGCTGTCGGTCGGGTACACCCCCTGTTACCCGCAGCCCGCGATCCGGTTCACGGCACGCGCGGCCCCCTCCCCTGCGCGAGGACGCGGGAGAGCATCTCGCGTGCGTACTCCTCGTCGTACGGCGTGTCCGTCAGCAGCACCTGGAGGCAGATCCCGTCCGTCAGGGCCACCAGCGCCCGTGCCGTCACCGGATCCGTGCGGCGGGCGAGGACTTCGGTGACACCGTCGGTCCACTCGGCCGCGACGGGGCGCAGCGCGGGGCGGCGCAGGGCGGCGAGGTAGAGCTCGTACTCCAGCTCCACGCCGGTCCGTTCGCCGCCGAGCCACTCCCCCACGAGCCGGGCGAGCTCCCCGGCGAGATCCCGCCCGGGATCGGCCAGGGCACCGGTTTCCCGCAGGATCGCGCCGAATCCCTCGTTCGCCTGCCGCAGTGCGGCGACCAACAGCTCGTCCAGCGAGGCGAAGTGATACGTCGTCGAGCCGAGCGGCACATCGGCCTCGGCCGCGACCGTACGGTGGCTCAGGCCCTCGATACCGGCGCGCGCGACGACGCGGATCGCGGCATCGATGATGCGCTGACGCCGCTCGGGGTCGTACCGGCGTCCCATCAGTGCGCACCCCCGAGATTGAGCACGACGACTCCCGCGACGACCAGCGCGATACCGGCGAGCTTCACCGGGCTCGTGGACTCGTTCAGGAAGACCATGCCGATCGCGGCGACGGCCGCGGTCCCGATCCCGGCCCATATCGCGTACGCGGTGCCGACCGACATGGTCTTGAGCGTCTGGGCCAGCAGCGTGAAGGCGAGCAGATAGCCGACGACGGTGAACAGCGAGGGCCAGAGCCGGGTGAAGCCTTCGCTGTACTTCATCGCCGTGGTGCCGGCGACTTCGGCCGCGATGGCGGCGGCCAGCAGTCCGTATCCCATGTGTACGAGCGTACACAACGATGGGTACGCACGTACATAGCGCTGGCATGCCCAGGCCAGCTACCGTGTCGGGGATCAGGTGGGGACGAGACGCGTGGGGGCAAGGCACATGTCGGACAACATGGGGTGGGGAAGTCAGCCGGGCCAGAGCCCGTACGACGGCGCGGCGGGCGCCCCGTACGGAGGAGCGCCCGGCGGACCGGGGCCGTACGGCGGCGGGCCCGGCGGCCCCTACGGCGGGGCTCCGGGATGGGGCGGCTGGGCGCCGCCCCCGCCGCCGAAGCCCGGAGTGGTCCCGCTACGGCCGCTCGGCCTCGGCGACATCCTGGGCGGCGTCTTCGCGACGATCGGTGGCTACTGGAAGCAGCTCGTCGGCATCGCGGTGACCGTGTACGCCGGCGCGGCGCTGATCGTCGGGCTCGCGCTCGCCCTCGCGTACAGCGCGGTCAGCGACCAGCTGAACCACTTCATCAACCTTCCTGAAGGGCAGGAGCCGACCTGGGAGGAAGGCCGTCCGCTGCTCATCGCCTTCCTGTGCGTCTGGGCGCTCGGCGTGCTGGTGCTGATCCTGGCGACGGCGATGGCGCAGGCGACCGTCCCGGCGATTCTCCAGGAAGCCGTGCTGGGCCGCCCGACCACCTTCGGCGCGGTCTGGCGCCGTGCCTGGGCGCGGGTTCCGGCGGTGCTCGGGACGGTGTTCCTCACCGGCCTGATCATGCTGGTCCCCCTCGGTCTGTTCATGGCGGCCTTCGTCGGCCTGATGATCGGGCTCCTCGTCGCGGGCACCGGGCCGCTCATCGTCCCGTTCCTCGCCTTCCTCGGCGCCCTGGCCGTCTCCCCGCTGGCCGTCTGGCTCTGGGTGAAGTTCACCTTCGCTCCGGCCGTCGCGGTCTTCGAGGGGCAGGGCCCGGTCCAGGCGATGCGCCGCTCCTGGGCACTGGTCACCGGCGGCTGGTGGCGGATCTTCGGCATCTCGCTGCTGGCTTATCTGATGGCCCTGGTCGCGGGCCTGGTGATCCAGCAGCTGGTCGAGATGGTGGCTACGGTGCCCGGCATCGTCAGCATGGGCGCCGGCAACGATCCGACCGTGTCCAGCGTCCTCGTCGGGATCGCCGGTTACCTCGCGTTCGCCCTGGTGGCCCAGTTGGTCAGCCAGATCATCTCGTCGACGTTCCCGCAGCTGGCGAACGGCCTGCTCTACGTCGACCAGCGCATCCGCAAGGAGAACCTGGCCCCGGCCCTCGCCGAGGCCGCGGGTATGCCGGGCCCGCAGCCGCCGGCCCCGCCCGTCAGTCCGTGAGCGACCGGGCCCGCCGCCGGGCCCCGAGCACGAGAAACGCGCGAGAAACGGCCATGCCCGCCGGTGTGCCTGGCGGGCATGGCCGTTTCGCGCGTTGCGACGCGGGACTCAGACGTTGAAGCCGAGCGCCCTCAGCTGCTCGCGTCCGTCGTCCGTGATCTTGTCCGGACCCCACGGCGGCATCCAGACCCAGTTGATCTTCAGCTCGCTGACGATCCCGTCGGTCGCCGCCTTCGCCTGGTCCTCGATCACATCGGTCAGCGGGCAGGCCGCGGACGTCAGCGTCATGTCCAGGGTCGCGATGTTCGAGTCGTCGATATGGATGCCGTAGATCAGGCCGAGGTTGACCACGTCGATGCCCAGCTCGGGGTCGACGACGTCGTACAGGGCCTCACGGACCTCCTCCTCGGAGGCCTTCGTGCTCGTCGGCGTCGCGGCCTCGGACGAGAAGGTCTCCTCGTCCGGCCAGTCCTTCTCCGCCGTGGTCTCCGGGTTCTCAGTCATGCGGTCTTCCCTTCGGACAGCGCCTGGGCCGTCGCGTCCTTCCATGCCATCCAGCTCAGGAGAGCGCACTTCACGCGCGCCGGGTACTTCGAGACACCGGCGAACGCCACCGCGTCCTCCAGCACCTCCTCCATCGCGTCGTCCGGCTCGATCTGTCCCCTGGACTGCATCAGCTCGAGGAACGTCGCCTGGATCTTCTGCGCCTCGGCGAGCTCCTTGCCGACGAGCAGCTCGTTCAGCACTGAGGCGGAGGCCTGGCTGATGGAGCAGCCCTGGCCCTCGTACGAGACGTCCTCGATGAGCGTGCCGTCGTACTTCACGCGCAGAGTGATCTCGTCGCCGCAGGTGGGGTTGACGTGGTGCACCTCGGCGTCACCGTCCCGCAAGCCCCGCCCGTGCGGGTGCTTGTAGTGGTCCAGGATGACGTCCTGGTACATCGAATCAAGCTTCACAGAGCGTCCCTCAGTCCTCATCCGAAGAAGTTGCGGACGTGCTCCAGGCCCTCGACCAGAGCGTCCACTTCGGCCGGCGTGGAGTACAGATAGAACGACGCCCGCGTGGTCGCAGGAATTCCGTACCGCAGGCAGACCGGCCGTGCGCAGTGGTGCCCGACCCGGACGGCGATGCCCTGCTCGTCGAGGACCTGGCCCACGTCGTGCGGGTGGATGTCGCCGAGGACGAAGGAGATCGCCGCGCCGCGGTCCTCGGCCGTGACCGGGCCGATGATCCGCAGGTCCGGGACTTCCTGAAGGCGCCGTACCGCGTACTCGGTGATCGCGTGCTCATGCTGCGCGATCTTGTCCATGCCGATCGAGGTGAGGTAGTCCACCGCCGCGCCGAGGCCGACGGCCTGGGCGATCGGGGGCGTACCGGCCTCGAACTTGTGCGGCGCCGGAGCGTACGTCGACGAGTGCATCGAGACGGTTTCGATCATCTCGCCGCCGCCCAGGAACGGCGGGAGGTCCTCCAGCAGCTCCTGACGGCCCCAGAGCACGCCGATACCCGTCGGACCGCACATCTTGTGGCCGGTGAAGGCCACGAAGTCGGCGCCGAGGGCCTGCACGTCCAGCGGCATGTGCGGAGCGGCCTGCGAGGCGTCGATGAGGACGAGCGCGCCGACGTCCTGCGCCCTGCGGACGATCTTGTCGACCGGGTTGACCGTGCCCAGGATGTTGGAGACCAGCGTGAAGGAGACGATCTTCGTCTTCTCGGTGATGATCTCGTCGATGTTGGAAAGGTCGAGACGGCCGTCGTCGGTGAGGCCGAACCACTTCAGCTTCGCGCCGGTGCGCTGCGACAGCAGCTGCCACGGAACGATGTTGGAGTGGTGCTCCATCTCCGTGATGACGATCTCGGTCTCGCGGTCCACGCGGTAGGGCTCGTCGGCCCAGCCCAGCATGTTCGCCACGAGGTTCAGCGACTCCGACGCGTTCTTGGTGAAGATCACCTCGTCGCGGCTCGGTGCGTTGATGAAGGCGGCGACCTTGTCGCGGGCGCCTTCGTACTCCGCCGTGGCCTCCTCGGCGAGGACGTGCACGCCACGGTGGACGTTGGCGTTGTACCGCTCGTAGTAGGCGTTGAGCACGTCGAGCACCTGGCGCGGCTTCTGCGAAGTCGCCGCGTTGTCCAGGTACACGAGCTTCTTACCGTCGTGGACCAGGCGGTCCAGGATCGGGAAGTCCTTGCGGATCGCCTCGGTGTCGAGGAGGCCCGGCAGCTGTGTCACGCGGATACGCCACCCTTCGTGTATGCCTCGTAGCCCTCGGCCTCGAGCTTGTCGGCGAGCTCGGCGCCGCCGGACTCGGCAATGCGGCCGTTCGCGAACACGTGAACGAAGTCGGGCTTGATGTAGCGCAGGATGCGCGTGTAGTGCGTGATCAGCAGGGTGCCGACCTCGCCGGTCTCGCGGACGCGGTTGACGCCCTCGGAGACGGTGCGCAGGGCGTCGACGTCGAGGCCGGAGTCGGTCTCGTCGAGGATCGCGATCTTCGGCTTGAGGAGCTCCAGCTGAAGGATCTCGTGGCGCTTCTTCTCACCGCCGGAGAAGCCCTCGTTGACGTTGCGCTCGGCGAAGGCGGGGTCCATCTGGAGGTGCTCCATCGCCTCCTTGACCTCCTTCACCCAGGTGCGCAGCTTGGGGGCCTCGCCGCGGATGGCGGTGGCGGAGGTGCGCAGGAAGTTGGAGACCGAGACACCCGGGACCTCGACCGGGTACTGCATGGCGAGGAAGACGCCGGCGCGGGCGCGCTCGTCGACGGACATCTCCAGGACGTCCTCGCCGTCCAGGGTCACGGTGCCACTGGTGATCGTGTACTTGGGGTGGCCCGCGAGGGAGTAGGCGAGGGTCGACTTGCCGGAGCCGTTGGGGCCCATGATGGCGTGGGTCTCGCCCTGCTTCACGGTCAGGTCGACGCCCTTGAGGATCTCGCGGGGGCCGTTCTCGGCCTCGACGGAGACGTGCAGGTCGCGGATTTCAAGCGTTGCCATGGGTGACTCAGGACTCCTGGGTGACGGAGACGAGCACATCGTCCCCTTCGATCTTTACGGGGTACACGGGGACGGGGCGCGTCGCGGGAAGGCCGGACGGCTTACCGGTGCGGAGGTCGAAGCTGGAGCCGTGCAGCCAGCACTCGATCTGACAGTCCTCCACCTCGCCCTCGGAGAGGGAGACGTTCGCGTGCGAGCAGATGTCGTAGATCGCGAACACCTCGCCCTCGGTCCGGACGACGGAGACCGGCGTGCCGTCGAGTTCCACCCGCTTCGGGGTGTCCTCCTCCAGCTCGCTCAGCCCACAGGCTCGGACGAAGGCCATCAGACTGCTGCCTCCAGCTCGGCCTCGATCTTGGCGATGAGGCGCTCCTCGACGTCGGGCAGACCGATCTGCTGGACCAGTCCGGCGAAGAAGCCACGGACGACGAGGCGGCGCGCCTCGGCCTCCGGGATACCACGGGCCATCAGGTAGAACAGCTGCTCGTCGTCGAAGCGGCCGGTGGCGGAGGCGTGGCCGGCACCGGCGATCTCGCCGGTCTCGATCTCCAGGTTCGGCACGGAGTCGACCCGCGCGCCGTCGGTCAGAACCAGGTTGCGGTTCATCTCGTACGTGTCGGTGCCCTCGGCGCTGGCCTCGATGAGGACGTCGCCGATCCAGACGGCGTGCGCCTCCTGGCCCTGCAGCGCGCCCTTGTAGGCAACGTTGGACTTGCAGTGCGGGCTGTTGTGGGTGACCAGGAGACGGTGCTCCTGGTGCTGGCCGGCGTCGGTGAAGTACAGACCGAGCAGCTCGGCCTCGCCGCCGGTGCCCGCGTACGAGACGCGCGGGTGGAGGCGTACCAGGTCGCCGCCGAAGGTGACCACGATGGACTTGAACGAGGCGTCCCGCCCGATCAGCGCGTTGTGCTGGGCGACGTGGACCGCCTTGTCGTCCCAGTCCTGGACGGAGACGACGGTCAGCTTGGCGCCGTCACCGAGGACGTAGTCGACGTTGGCGGCGAGGGCCGCTTCACCGGTGTGGTCGATGACGACGACGGCCTCGGCGAAGGCTCCGAGCTCGATGTGCTGGTGGCCGAAGGCGGTTCCGCCCTCGCCGTGCACGGCGATCCGGATCGGCTCGGTGAGCACGGCCTCCTTGGGGACCGTGACGACCGAGGCCTTCTCGAAGGAGGAGTACGCCTGGGCGGCGATCCGGTCCACGGGGGTGCCGGCCTTGCCGAGCCGCGCGTCGTCGCGTCCGACCGTCTCCACCGTGACGCCCTCGGGGGCGCTGACCTCGACGGTCACGCCGCCGGCGGTGGCGACCGCGGTGCCGTCGTGCAGCCCGGCGAGGCGGTCCAGTGGAGTGAACCGCCACTCCTCCTCCCGCCCGTGCGGGACGGGGAAGTCCGCCACGTCGTAGGACGGGGGCGCGCTCATGCGCGTGGCGACGGTGGACTCGGCGGCCACCGCGATCGAGCCGGCGGTGGTGGAGCCCGCCGGGATGTTCTGAGCGTCAGCCATGGCTGTCGTAGTGCTCGCTTTCTCGGATAAGACGGTGCTGATGGGAGGGGACGGTGGCGCTAGCCGACCGCGCCTTCCATCTGGAGCTCGATCAGCCGGTTGAGCTCGAGGGCGTACTCCATGGGCAGCTCCTTCGCGATCGGCTCGACGAAGCCGCGCACGATCATCGCCATCGCCTCGAACTCGGAGAGACCGCGGCTCATCAGGTAGAAGAGCTGGTCCTCGGAGACCTTGGAGACGGTGGCCTCGTGGCCCATGGACACGTCGTCCTCGCGGACGTCCACGTAGGGGTAGGTGTCGGAGCGGGAGACGGTGTCGACGAGCAGGGCGTCACAGAGCACGTTCGACTTCGATCCGGCCGCGCCCTCGCCGATCTCGACGAGACCGCGGTAGGAGGTACGGCCGCCGCCGCGCGCCACCGACTTGGAGACGATGTTGGACGAGGTGTTCGGCGCCATGTGGACCATCTTGGAGCCGGCGTCCTGGTGCTGCCCCTCGCCCGCGAAGGCGATGGAGAGGGTCTCGCCCTTGGCGTGCTCGCCCATCAGGTAGACGGCCGGGTACTTCATCGTGACCTTGGAGCCGATGTTGCCGTCGATCCACTCCATGGTCGCGCCCTCGTACGCCACGGCGCGCTTGGTGACCAGGTTGTAGACGTTGTTCGACCAGTTCTGGATGGTCGTGTAGCGGCAGCGGGCGCCCTTCTTGACGATGATCTCGACCACGGCGCTGTGCAGGGAGTCCGAGGAGTAGATCGGGGCGGTGCAGCCCTCGACGTAGTGGACGTACGCGTCCTCGTCGACGATGATCAGCGTCCGCTCGAACTGGCCCATGTTCTCGGTGTTGATCCGGAAGTAGGCCTGGAGCGGGATCTCGACGTGCACGCCCTTCGGGACGTAGATGAAGGATCCGCCGGACCACACCGCGGTGTTCAGCGAGGCGAACTTGTTGTCGCCCACCGGGATGACGGTGCCGAAGTACTCCTTGAAGAGCTCCGGGTGCTCCTTCAGAGCGGTGTCGGTGTCCAGGAAGATGACGCCCTGCTCCTCCAGGTCCTCACGGATCTGGTGGTAGACGACCTCGGACTCGTACTGGGCCGCGACACCGGCGACGAGGCGCTGCTTCTCCGCCTCGGGGATGCCGAGCTTGTCGTACGTGTTCTTGATGTCCTCCGGGAGGTCCTCCCAGGACTCCGCCTGCTTCTCCGTGGACCGCACGAAGTACTTGATGTTGTCGAAGTCGATGCCGGAGAGGTCGGAGCCCCAGGTCGGCATGGGCTTCTTGTCGAAGAGGCGCAGGCCCTTGAGACGCAGCTTCAGCATCCACTCCGGCTCGTTCTTCTTCGCCGAAATGTCACGGACGACGTCCTCGGAGAGACCGCGCTTGGCGGCCGCGCCTGCGGCGTCGGAGTCGGCCCAGCCGTATTCGTACTTGCCCAGGCCTTCGAGCTCAGGGTGGGCAGTCTCCGTGGGGAGAGTCATGCGGGGTTCCTCCCGGCCGTGCTTGCAGATGCTTGCGAACTGGTCTGTTCGGTCTTGTCGGTCTTGCTGGTCTCGCCGGCCCCGTCGTCGGGCCTGTGGCCGGCCTTCGGGATGAAGGTCGTGCACACTCCGTCGCCGTGGGCGATGGTGGCCAGACGCTGCACATGGGTGCCGAGCAGGCGGGAGAAGACCTCGGTCTCCGCCTCGCACAGCTGCGGATACCGCTCGGCGGCGTGGGCGACGGGGCAGTGGTGCTGGCACAGCTGCTCGCCCACCGGTGCGTTACGCGCCGTAGCAGCGTACCCGTCGGCAGTCAACGCCTTGGCGAGAGCCTCCGTGCGCTCCTCCGGGTCCGCGGCCTCCATGGCCGCGCGGTACGCCTCGGCCTGGCTCTCCATCCGGTCCCGGGCGAACGCGGCGACGGCGGCTTCTCCGGCAGCACCGCCGCCGGCGGCCCGCTCGATCCAGTGCAGCGCGTCGACGGCGAGCTTGTCGTACGACTGCTCGAAAGCGTCCCGGCCGCAGTCGGTGAGAGCGAACACCTTGGCGGGTCGGCCGCGGGTCCGCGCTCCGTAGACCCGCTTCTCGCGGGCGGCGACGACATCGTCGGAGACGAGTGCGTCGAGGTGGCGGCGAACAGCGGCCTGGGTGAGCCCGAGGCGCCCTGCGAGGTCGGCGACGGTGGACGGCCCGTGGTCCAGGATGGACCGCGCGACCCGGTTGCGCGTGGACCGCTCACCGGTCGCGAGTTCCTCCTGAGGAGCCTCACCGACGTTTTTCACAACGCCATTGTTGCGTAATTCCCGAGAGACTGACAAGCCGCGTCCCGACCGGTGGACGGTGCTGTGCGTCACTTAGGAAAACCTAACCTGACCTGCGAGAATGATCATTCGTCGGATCAGTTCCGGAGTTGTCGGGGCCGGTGCCGCGCGAAGCCTCCCGCGCTGGTGAGAGGCCTTTGTGCTGCCGGGACACCCCCACCGCGGACTCTCGCCTGGCCGGGTGGGCACGCACTAGAGCAGACCCTGCGGCACCTCGCCCTGGGGGGTGAGCTTGTCGACCACCTGCGGAAGAACTTCGGCGAGCTTGTCGGCGGCCTGCTCGGGGGAGACGCCCGCCTGCTGGGCCACTCGGTCGAGGACCTGGTACGGCACGGCCTGGGCGATCTCGGCCCCGCTGACGGGCTGGTTCGCACCCTGATCGATCCAGGACCGCACCTTCGCGGCCAGACCGCCCTCGTTGAGTTCGTTCACCAGCCCCTGCAGCTGGTTGCCGCCGCCCTGACCGCTGTCACCGACCTCGCTGAAGAGCGAGGCGAGCAGCTTGCCCGCCCCGGCCGATTCGTCGCCGAGCAGTCCGCCGAGCAGACGTTCCAGGTCGTTGGCCGCCATGCCTGTCGCCTTTCCGGAGAGCGTTTCCTGCTAGGCCTACCCCTGGCGCACCGGTCCGGGCCGTCGGGGGGCACCGGTTCACCCGCACGTGACTCAGGTCCCGCCGCCCGGTGTACGGGTCACCGTGCGTCCTCGGGACGTCACCGCACGCGCGAGGGCCACCGCGTCGTGGACGGCCGCCCCGCCGAGGTCGTTGTTGAAATACGCGAACACGTCCGCCCGGTCGGGCCATGCGTCGGCGATGCGCCCGGCCCAGCTCGCGAGCGCCTGGCGCCCGTACCGCGGGGACGGCTCGGCCAGGCCTTCGTGGAACCGTACGTAGCCCCAGTCGGCCGTCCGCCACAGCGGTGTCACCGGCCGGGAGCCCCTGTCCGCCCAGCACAGCGCTGCGGCGCGGTTCTCCAGGACGTCCCGCACCTCGTCGGTCCACCACGAGTCGTGCCGGGGTTCGACGGCCACGCGCACCCGGCGGGGGAAGCACGCGAGCGCGGCGTCCAGCACCCCCGGGTCGACGCGGAGGGTGGGCGGCAACTGGAGCAGCACCGGTCCCAGCCGCTCCCCCAGCCCTTCGGCGTGCTCCATGAGCCGGTTCACCGGCTCCTCGGGGTCGCGCAGCCGTTTGATGTGGGTGAGGTAACGGCTGGCCTTCACCGCCATGACGAATCCCCGGGGGGTGCGCTCGTGCCAGTCGGCGAAGGTCCTGCGCTCGGGCAGCCGGTAGAAGGCGTTGTTGTTCTCGACGGTCGCGAAGTGCCGCGCGTACTCCTCCAGCCAGAGCCGCTGGGGCCGCTCCTCGGGGTAGAGAACGCCGCGCCAGTCCTTGTACTGCCAACCGGAGGTGCCGATGAGCACAGGCATGGGGTGATCATTCCCCGCGGCCGCCCGCCTTCTCCGGAAAGGGCGACCCGGACCCCCGGCCGGAGCAGCCCCGGCGGCTCCTTAGACTTCCCCCTATGCAGAACGAGTCCGTCGTCCAGGTGCGCAGCCTGGTCAAGCGGTACGGAGCCAAGACCGCCGTGGACGGGCTCGACCTCGACGTCCGCGCCGGCACGGTGACGGCCGTCCTCGGCCCCAACGGGGCCGGCAAGACCACCACGGTCGAGACGTGCGAGGGCTATCGCCGCCCCGACTCCGGCAGCGTCCGCGTCCTGGGCCTCGACCCGGTCGCCGACGCCGCGCGGCTGCGGCCCCGGATCGGCGTGATGCTGCAGTCCGGCGGGGTCTACTCCGGTGCCCGCGCCGACGAGATGCTCCGCCACATGGCGAAGCTGCACGCCCACCCCCTCGACGTGGACACCCTGATCGAGCGCCTCGGTCTCGGCTCCTGCGGGCGTACGACGTACCGGCGGCTCTCCGGCGGACAGCAGCAGCGGCTCGCGCTCGCCATGGCCGTGGTCGGCAGGCCCGAGCTGGTCTTCCTGGACGAGCCGACCGCGGGGCTCGACCCGCAGGCCCGCCGCTCCACCTGGGACCTCGTGCGCGAGCTGCGCACGGACGGTGTCACCGTCGTGCTCACCACCCACTTCATGGACGAGGCGGAGGAGCTCTCCGACGAGATCGCGATCATCGACGCGGGCCGGGTCGTCGCCCAGGGCAGTCCCGAGCAGCTCTGCCGCGGCGGTGCCGAGAACACTCTGCGCTTCACGGGCCGCCCCGGACTCGACCTCGGCTCCCTGCTGAAGGCGCTGCCGGACGGCACGGCCGCGGCGGAGCTGACGCCGGGCGCGTACCGGATCAGCGGCACGGTCGGTCCGCAGCTGCTCGCCACCGTCACCTCCTGGTGCGCACAGCACGGCGTGATGCCGGACGGCATCTCGGTGGAGCGGCACACGCTGGAGGACGTCTTCTTGGAGCTGACGGGGAAGGAGCTGCGGTCGTGACCGCTGAAGCCACCACCGACGTGACGTCGGGAACGTACGCGCCCAGGCCGGGGGCCGCCCCCGTCGGGCGGATGATCGCTGCACAGGCGGCGCTCGAGACGAAGATGCTGCTCCGCAACGGTGAGCAGCTGCTGCTGACCGTGATCATCCCCTCGCTGCTTCTCGTCCTCTTCTCGACGGTCGACGTCGTGACTGTGCCTGTTTCACCTACGGGGGGCGCGGGCGGTGCCGTGGACTTCGTGGCGCCCGGCATCCTCGCGCTGGCCGTGATGTCCACCGCGTTCACCGGGCAGGCGATCGCCACCGGCTTCGAGCGCCGGTACGGCGTGCTGAAGCGGCTCGCCGCCTCGCCGCTCCCCCGCTGGGCGCTGATGACGGCCAAGACGCTCTCCGTCCTGGTCACCGAGGTGCTGCAGATCGTCCTGCTCACGCTGATCGCCTTCGCGCTGGGCTGGTCGCCGCAGGGCGACCCCGTCTCCGTGCTCCTGCTGCTGGTCGCGGGGACGGCCGCCTTCTCCGGGCTCGGGCTGCTGATGGCCGGCACGCTGAAGGCGGAGGCGACGCTCGCCGCCGCGAATCTGGTGTTCCTGCTGCTGCTGGTGGGCGGCGGGGTGATCGTCCCGTTGGACAAGTTCCCGGACGCGGCGCAGTCGGTCCTCGGTCTGCTGCCGATCTCGGCGCTCTCGGACGGGCTGCGGGACGTGCTGCAGCACGGGGCGGGGATGCCCTGGGGGAGTCTCGGGATCCTCGCGGTGTGGGCGGCCGCCGGGCTGGGTGCGGCCGCGAAGTTCTTCCGCTGGGAGTGACCCGCGGGCTGCGGTGAACCGGCGGCCTGCCCGCACACCGCGACGTACGGGCGAGCGCACCGACGTACGGTCGAGCGCACCGTGCACGGTCCGCGAGCGGTCCACCGCGCGCCGTGCACCGTCCGCGTGCGACCGTACGTGTCCGGGGTGAGATGCGGCACGTCGCCGCCTTCGCGTCCCGGCCGAGCGACGTGATCTTCCGCCGCCGTGCCGCCACCGGCCCCGGGGCGGCGCGGTGGCTGTGAGGCCGCCCCGAACAGGGAGAACGCCGCACGGTCCGCCGTCCGGCAGGCAGGGGCTCCGCCGTACGTAGCACATGGTGGTCTGTCCGGACATGCCCACCCACGTGAATCCGTGCACAAGCGGGCACCCTACGATGGTCGCCGTGCAGACGCCCCTCGCCTACATCGCCCAGCGCTGGACCCCGTCCCCCCGGACCGTCCGGCGCGCCGCGCTCGTCGCCGTCGTGATGAGCGTGGTCATCATCGTCACCGGCGGCGCGGTCCGGCTGACCGGCTCCGGTCTCGGCTGCGACACCTGGCCCAAGTGCACGGACGACAGCCTCTTCGCGACGCCCGAGCAGGGTCTCCACGGTGCGATCGAGTTCGGCAACCGCATGCTGACGTACGTCCTGTGCGCGGCGGTCGGCTGGGCGATCATCGCGGCGCGCTCCACCAAGCCGTGGCGGCGCGGGCTCACCCGGCTCGGCTGGGCGCAGTTCTGGATCGTGATGAGCAACGCCGTCCTCGGCGGGATCACCGTGTGGGCGGGCCTCAACCCCTGGACGGTGGCCGGTCACTTCCTCGCCGCCAACGCACTGCTGACGGTGGCCACGATCACCTGGATCCGCGCCGGCGAGGGCGACAGCGAGGTGCGGCCGCGGGTTCCCCGCCCGGTGCGGAAGCTCTCGTGGGTGCTGCTGGCGGCCTCCGCGCTGCTGATCGCCGTGGGTACGGCCGTGACGGGCTCCGGCAAGCACGCGGGCGACAGCAGCGATGTGCCGCGGATGCCGTTCGACTGGGTGGACACCGCGCACCTGCACGCCGCACTGGCCTGGCTGGTGTGCGCGCTCGCCGTGGCGATGTGGCTGGTGCTGCGTGTGGTGGACGCTCCCGACGACACCCGGGCCCGTGCGCGTGACCTGCTGATCGTGGTGCTCGCGCAGGGCGGGATCGGCTACGTGCAGTTCTTCACCGACGTGCCCGAGGTGCTGGTCGGGGCCCATATGCTCGGCTCGTCGCTGATGTGGATCGCGGTGCTGAAGCTGGCCCTGTGCCTGCGGGAGCGGCCGCTCGCCGCACCGGGCAGCCCCAGGCAGTCCGGCCAGGAGCTCTCGACGGTCTCGGCGGCCTGATCCACCGGACAGGCCCGGGCCCGGGCCCCGTCCGGGCCTGGGCGGGACCGCTCTCGCCTCCCCCGTCGAGTCCCTGCACGCCTCACCCGGCGAGTCCGTAGACCCGGCGCGCGTTGCCCGCCGCGATCATCTCGGCGACCCGCTGGGCGTCCGTACGGCACCAGGCGCCGTCGGCCACCCAGCCGCTGAGCACCCTCCCCAGCGCCTCCCGGAAGATCCGGGCGCCGACCACGTGCAGCTCGGGCAGTCCGCGCGCGCCGCTGGAGAAGAGCAGCTTCCCGAACGGTGCGAGCTCGAGGATCTCCGCGAGGACGGACGCGGCCCCGGCCCCGGTGTGGGCGAGGGCGGGTCCGACATCGGCGTACACATGAGGGAACACGCTCGCCAGATGCGCGGCGTGCCGGTGGTACGGGTAGCCGTGCAGCAGGACGAGATCGGTGCCGAGGCCCGCGGTGGCCGCCGCGAAGCCGTCGAGCAGCAGCGGATCGTCGGCCCCGACATGCAGTTGCAGCGGCCGCCCCGATGCCACGGCGATCCAGAGCAGATGGCGCACGAGTACGGGGTCGGTGAGCCGGCCGCCGACCTGGCGTGCTGCCAGCCAGCGCCCCGTCGCGCCCCGCACCTCGCCCGGCCCCGGTGGCTCGGGGGCGAGGGCGAGCCCGCGCCGTACACCGGCGACGGACGTGAAGGCGACGGCCGATCCGGCGGCGCCGTGCACGGCCTCGGCGAGGTTGGCGAGAAAGCCGTCGACGGTGCCCGAGGTGTCGGCGACCTGCTCGGCGAGCAGCTCCAGCCGGATGATCTCATGGGCGTCGGCCGCGCCCGCGGCGGCGATCTCGGGGACTCCGGTGAGGTCTCCGGGCAGCCCGGTCTCCACCAGATAGGCGGAGATTCCGGTGGCCCGCAGCAGCCGCCTCCCGGATTCCAGGACGCCCAGCTCCCTGCGGCGGGCGAGATAGCGCGCGGGCGGGCAGTGCGGCTCGAGACCGAGCAGCGGTGGGCACCAGCGGCGTACGGCGAATCCGGTCTGGGTGTCGAAGAAGGTGGTCCCGGGCGCGGGCGGCCCGGCGGTCCTGCCCAGGTGGGCCTCGAAGGTGCCGAGGCCCAGCTCCGTGCGGAGGACGCCGTGGCAGTACTGATCCACCAAGGACGGCGTATCGATCATCCGGGGGCTCCCAGCGATGGACGTGCTTCCACACGTCCTAACGGGTGGGCCCCGCGTGAGGTGTTGCCCGATCGGGCGGGCCGGTCGCCTCAGCCGTTCGAGGGACCGCCGACCTGGATGCCCGCCATGCGGGTCCACTCGTACGGGCCGGTGCGGACCTTCAGTGCGAACTCGCCGTCGAACGACTCGTGCAGCGTGATCCCGGACTTCTCGGCGGCGCTGACCGCGATGGCGTGGGTGGGCGCGACGAGGTCGCCCCAGCCGCCGTCCTCACCGACGAGCACGATGCGGGTGCCCATCTGACCGATGTAGGCGAGCTGGCCCTCGGCGCCGCCGTGCGCCTTGGCGAAGGCGCCGATCTGCTTGGCGAGCTTCGCCGCCTTGCGCTCGGCGCGGGCGTCGTGCTGGTGCTTGGTCTCGTCGACCTGCTGGGTGTCTGCCATGAACAGGATGCTACTCGCGGGTAGATCGACTGGCGACAGCCGGGCCGCGTGGCCTGGGCCACGCGGTGCCGGACCGCCGGCCCGACAGGATCCGCCGGGACAGTCCCCGGGGCCTGATCCACCGGACCGGACGGGCTTCAGCGCAGGAACGGGTCCACGGCCACCGCCACGAAGAGCAGTGAGACGTACGTGATGGACCAGTGGAAGAGCCGCATCTCCTTGAGCTTGCCGCCCGTCACGCCCGCCTTCGCACGGCTCTGGAGCGCGTGCGCCTCCCAGAGCCACCAGCCGCCCGTCACCAGCGCCACCGCCGTGTAGAACCAGCCGGTGTAACCGAGCGGGGTCAGCAGCAGCGAGACGACGACCATCACCCAGCTGTAGATGACGATCTGACGGGCGACGACCCGGTTCGAGGCGATCACCGGGAGCATGGGCACGCCGACGCGCGCGTAGTCCTCCTTCACCTTCATCGACAGCGGCCAGTAGTGCGGCGGCGTCCAGAAGAAGATGACGAGGAAGAGGATGACGGCGGCCCAGGACATCGAGTTGGTGACGGCGGACCAGCCGATGAGCACCGGCATGCAGCCGGCGATCCCGCCCCACACGATGTTCTGCGCGGTGCGCCGCTTCAGCAGCATCGTGTAGACGATGACGTAGAAGAGGAGCGCGCCGAGCGCGAGGGCGGCGGAGAGCCAGTTGACGAGCAGTCCGAACCAGAGCGTCGAGACCACGGCCAGGGTGAGGCCGAAGACCAGGCCCTCACGCGGCGAGACCATGCCGGTGACCAGCGGACGCTGCGAGGTGCGGTCCATCAGGGCGTCGATGTCGCGGTCGATGTACATGTTGAGCGCGTTGGCGCCGCCCGCGGACAGGTAACCGCCGATGCACGTGGCGACGACCAGCCAGAGGTCCGGCACGCCCTGTGCCGCCAGGAACATCACGGGTACCGTGGTGATCAGCAGCAGCTCGATGATCCGCGGCTTCGTCAGCGCCACGAATGCCTTGACGCGGGCCCCGAACGGACGATGGCCCCCCGGGCTGGGAGTCAAGACGACCCCTGAGGGTCGGGACTCGACGGCCGTCACGCACACCCCTGACAGAGAATTCCCAGCAAGCCCCTGGGGTGCCTCCCATGCCCGACGGGCTACGGGGGAGTGAATCCCGGTGAAGACTTGCGCGTACCACGCCACTCTAGACGTTGCCCCCACGCCGATCTTCGCGGGGGTGGGGTCGTGTTGAGCAGTGCCGGAGCGCCGTGCGTAATCACCGTCGGGATCGCCGACAAGAGGCGAAGTCGAGCCGGTGCCCGCAGGCTGGTGGATGTGTCCGACTGAAGAGACGTGCACTCGAAAGGATGCGCGTTGCTGCGAGGGTAGGCTCGACAGCGCCCGGTACACCCCTCGTCACCGGGACCATGAACATGTGGAGAGGAGCCCTGACCCAGGGTGAGCACCAAGCCGACCACCACAGACCTCGAGTGGACCGCATTGGACCAGCGGGCCGTGGACACCGTCCGCGTCCTTGCCGCTGACGCCGTACAGAAGGTCGGCAACGGCCATCCCGGAACGGCCATGAGCCTGGCCCCCGCGGCGTACGTCCTCTTCCAGAAGCTGATGCGGCACGACCCCTCCGACGCGGACTGGACCGGCCGTGACCGGTTCGTGCTCTCGGCGGGTCACTCCAGCCTGACCCTCTACATCCAGCTCTACCTCGCCGGGTACGGCCTGGGTCTGGACGACCTCAAGGCCTTCCGTACCTGGGGCTCCAAGACCCCGGGCCACCCGGAGTACGGTCACACGGTCGGCGTCGAGACGACGACCGGACCGCTCGGCCAGGGTGTGGCCAACGCCGTGGGCATGGCCATGGCCGCCCGCTACGAGCGCGGTCTGTTCGACCCTGAGGCCGCGCCCGGCACCTCCCCGTTCGACCACACCATCTGGGCGATCGCCGGTGACGGCTGCCTCCAGGAGGGCATCTCCCACGAGGCGTCCGCGCTGGCCGGCCACCAGAAGCTCGGCAACCTGGTGCTGCTGTGGGACGACAACCACATCTCGATCGAGGGCGACACCGAGACCGCCGTCTCCGAGGACACGCTCAAGCGGTACGAGGCCTACGGCTGGCACGTCCAGCGCGTGCAGCAGCTGCCGAACGGCGACCTGGACCCGGCCGGTCTGTACGAGGCGCTCAAGGCCGCCCAGGCGGAGACCGAGCGTCCCTCCTTCATCGCCGCCCGCTCGATCATCGCCTGGCCCGCCCCGAACGCGCAGAACACCGAGGCCTCGCACGGCTCGGCGCTCGGCGACGAGGAGGTCGCGGCCACCAAGCGCGTCCTGGGCTTCGACCCGGAGAAGACCTTCGAGGTCACCGACGAGGTCCTCGCGCACACCCGCCAGGCCCTCGACCGCGGCCGTGAGGCCCGGAGCGAGTGGGACAAGAGCTTCGCCGCGTGGCGTGCCGCCGACCCGGAGCGCGCCGCCGAGTTCGACCGGATCCGCTCGACCGAGCTGCCGACCGGCTGGGAGGAGAAGCTCCCGGTGTTCGAGGCGGGCAAGGGTGTCGCCACCCGCGCCGCCTCCGGCAAGGTGCTCCAGGCGCTGGGCGCGATCATCCCCGAGCTGTGGGGCGGCTCCGCCGACCTCGCCGGTTCGAACAACACGACGATCGACAAGGCGTCGTCGTTCCTGCCGAAGGGCAACCCGCTGCCGGAGGCCGACCCGTACGGCCGGACGATCCACTTCGGTATCCGCGAGCACGCGATGGCCGCGGTGATGAACGGCATCGCGCTGCACGGCAACACCCGTATCTACGGCGGCACGTTCCTCGTGTTCTCCGACTACATGCGCAACGCGGTGCGACTGTCCGCGCTGATGCACCTGCCGGTGACGTACGTGTGGACGCACGACTCGATCGGTCTCGGCGAGGACGGCCCGACCCACCAGCCGGTGGAGCACCTGGCCTCGCTGCGCGCGATCCCGGGCCTGAACATCGTGCGCCCGGCCGACGCCAACGAGACCGCGATCGCGTGGGCGGAGATCCTCAAGCGCTACACGAAGAAGTTCGGTGTGGGCGCCCCGCACGGTCTGGCGCTGACCCGCCAGGGCGTGCCGACGTACGAGCCCAACGAGGACGCGGCCAAGGGCGGTTACGTCCTGTTCGAGGCCGATGGACCCGAGGGGCAGAACGCTGCGCCCCAGGTCGTGCTGATCGGCACCGGTTCCGAGGTGCACGTGGCCGTGGAGGCGCGCGAGCAGCTGCAGGCCGCGGGCATCCCGACGCGCGTCGTCTCGATGCCGTCCGTCGAGTGGTTCGAGGAGCAGGACCAGGCGTACAAGGACAGCGTCCTGCCGCCGTCGGTCAAGGCGCGTGTCGCGGTCGAGGCCGGTGTCGGTCTGACCTGGTACCGCTACGTCGGCGACGCCGGCCGGATCGTGTCGCTGGAGCACTTCGGCGCGTCCGCCGACGGCAAGGTGCTCTTCCGCGAGTTCGGCTTCACCGCAGAGGCCGTGGCCGCCGCCGCCCGGGAATCGATCGAAGCCGCCGCGCGCTGACGCCGGTATACGACTAGTAGGAGATGCAACTCTCATGACAGACGCACTCAAGCGCCTCTCCGACGAAGGCGTGGCGATCTGGCTCGACGACCTGTCGCGCAAGCGGATCACGTCCGGCAACCTCGCCGAGCTGATCGACCAGCAGCACGTCGTGGGCGTCACCACCAACCCGTCGATCTTCCAGAAGGCCATCTCGTCCGGCGACGGTTACGAGCAGCAGCTCGCCGATCTCGCCGCCCGCAAGGTGACCGTCGAAGAAGCCCTCCGCATGATCACGACGGCGGATGTGCGGGACGCCGCGGACGTGCTGCGTCCGGTCTTCGACACGACCGGCGGCCAGGACGGCCGGGTCTCGATCGAGGTCGATCCCCGTCTCGCGCACAACACGGCGGCGACGATCGCCGAGGCCAAGCAGCTGGCGTGGCTGGTGGACCGGCCGAACACGTTCATCAAGATCCCGGCGACCAAGGCGGGCCTGCCGGCGATCACCGAGGTCATCGGCCTCGGTATCAGCGTCAATGTCACGCTGATCTTCTCGCTGGAGCGCTACCGCGAGGTCATGGACGCCTACCTGGCCGGCCTGGAGAAGGCGAAGGCCGCCGGCCTGGACCTGTCGAAGATCCGTTCGGTGGCGTCGTTCTTCGTGTCGCGGGTCGACACCGAGATCGACAAGCGGCTGGACGCACTGGGTACGGACGAGGCGAAGGAGCTGCGTGGCAAGGCGGCGCTCGCCAACGCCCGCCTCGCCTACCAGGCGTTCGAGGAGGTCTTCGCTTCGGACCGCTGGGCCGCGCTGGACAAGGCACAGGCCAACAAGCAGCGTCCGCTGTGGGCCTCGACCGGCGTCAAGGACCCGGCGTACAAGGACACGCTGTACGTGGACGAGCTGGTCGCCCCGGGCACGGTGAACACCATGCCGGAGGCCACGCTCGATGCCACCGCCGACCACGGCCAGATCACGGGTGACACGGTGCGCGGTACGTACGAGCAGGCGCGCGCCGAGCTCGACGCGGTCGAGAAGCTCGGGATCTCCTACGACGACGTGGTGCAGCTGCTGGAAGACGAGGGCGTCGAGAAGTTCGAGGCGTCCTGGAACGACCTGCTCAAGTCGACGGAGGCGGAGCTCGAGCGCCTCGCTCCTTCGGAAGGCTGAAACACCTTGACTCCCGCACACGGAGCAAACCCGCTTCGTGACGCCGCGGACCGACGGCTCCCGCGTATCGCGGGGCCGTCGGGCCTGGTGATCTTTGGCGTCACCGGCGATTTGTCCCGCAAGAAGCTGATGCCTGCCGTCTATGACCTCGCCAACCGCGGGCTGCTGCCGCCGGGCTTCTCGCTCGTCGGCTTCGCCCGCCGCGAGTGGCAGGACGAGGACTTCGCACACGAAGTCCATGAGGCCGTCAAGCAGCACGCCCGCACCCCCTTCCGCGAGGAGGTGTGGCAGCAGCTCATCCAGGGGATGCGCTTCGTCCAGGGCGACTTCGACGACGACGACGCGTTCGAGACCCTGAAGAAGACCATGGAGGAGCTCGACCGGGCGCAGGGCACCGGCGGCAACTTCGCCTTCTATCTGTCCGTACCGCCGAAGTTCTTCCCCGTCGTCGTGCAGCAGCTGAAGAAGCACGGACTGGCGGAGCAGCGGAACGGCTCCTGGCGGCGCGCGGTCATCGAGAAGCCGTTCGGTCACGACCTGGCCTCCGCCGAGGAACTCAACCGGATCGTTCACGAGGTCTTCGCGTCCGACCAGGTCTTCCGGATCGACCACTATCTGGGCAAGGAGACCGTCCAGAACATTCTGGCGCTGCGCTTCGCCAACACCCTCTTCGAACCGATCTGGAACCGGTCGTACGTCGACCATGTCCAGATCACCATGGCCGAGGACATCGGCATCGGTGGCCGGGCCGGCTACTACGACGGCATCGGCGCCGCCCGTGACGTCATCCAGAACCACCTGCTCCAGCTGCTCGCCCTGACCGCGATGGAGGAGCCCGCCTCCTTCGACGCGGACGCGCTCGCAGCGGAGAAGACCAAGGTGCTGGGCGCGGTCAAGCTGCCCAAGGACCTGGCGTCGAGCACGGTTCGCGGGCAGTACGCCGAAGGCTGGCAGGGCGGCGAGAGGGCCGTCGGCTACCTCCAGGAAGACGGCATCGACCCCAAGTCGAAGACCGACACGTACGCGGCCATCAAGGTGGAGATCGACAACCGCCGCTGGGCGGGGGTGCCGTTCTATCTGCGTACCGGCAAGCGGCTGGGCCGCCGCGTCACCGAGATCGCGGTCGTGTTCCAGCGCGCCCCGCACTCGCCCTTCGACCACACGGCCACCGAGGAGCTGGGGCAGAACGCCCTGGTGATCCGGGTCCAGCCGGACGAGGGTGTCACGCTGCGGTTCGGCTCGAAGGTGCCGGGCACCTCGATGGAGGTCCGGGACGTCTCGATGGACTTCGCGTACGGCGAGTCCTTCACGGAGTCCAGCCCGGAGGCGTACGAGCGACTGCTCCTGGATGTACTGCTCGGTGACGCGAACCTCTTCCCGAGGGTCGAGGAGGTCGAGCTGTCCTGGAAGATCCTCGATCCGATCGAGCAGTTCTGGGACAGGCACGGCAAGCCCGCGCAGTACCCGGCCGGGACCTGGGGTCCGGTCGAGGCGGACGAAATGCTCGCACGAGACGGACGGAGCTGGCGTCGGCCATGAAGATCGACCTTACGGACACCACCTCCAGCAAGATCAACAAGGCGCTGGTGCAGGGCCGGCGGGCCGTCGGCACGCCGGCCGTCGGCATGGTCCTCACGCTCGTCATCGTCACGGACGAGGAGGGCGCGTACGACGCGCTGAAGGCGTCGAACGAGGCCTCCCGCGAGCACCCTTCGCGCAAGCTCGTCGTCATCAAGCGGGTCTCACGCTCGCCGCGCGACCGGGCGAAGGCTCGGATCGACGCCGAGGTGCGGGTCGGTGCGGACGCCGGTACCGGCGAGACGGTCGTACTCCGGCTGTACGGCGAGGTCATCGACCACGCCCAGTCCGTGGTCCTGCCGCTGCTGCTGCCGGACGCTCCGGTCGTGGTGTGGTGGCCGGTGGCCGCGCCGGTCGACCCGGCGTCCGACCCGCTGGGCGCGCTGGCGCAGCGCCGGGTGACCGACACGTACGCCTGCGAGCAGCCGATCCACGAACTGACGGCCCGCGCCGATGCCTACACCCCGGGTGACACGGATCTGTCCTGGACCAGGATCACGCCGTGGCGCTCGATGCTGGCAGCGGCCCTGGACCAGGTGACGTGCGAGGTCACGGCGGCCGAGGTGGAGGGCGAGGAGTTCAACCCGAGCTGCGAACTGCTCGGGATGTGGCTCGCGGACCGGCTGAAGGTGCCGGTCAAGCGCTTGGTGTCGCCGGGGCCGGGACTCACGGCCGTACGGCTGGCGACGACCTGCGGCCCGATCGTGCTGGACCGGGCGGACGGGTCGCTGGCGACGCTGTCCATCCAGGGCCAGCCGGACCGCGCGGTGGCGCTGAAGCGGCGTGACACGGCGGAGCTGATCGCGGAGGAGCTGCGCCGACTGGACCCGGACGACACGTACGCGTCGGCGCTGCGGTTCGGGGTCGACCGGCTGAACGACGAGTCGGCGGAGATGGCGGCGGACGTCGCCGGTGCGGCCGAGCCGACCGAGCCGGCCGAACCGGCCGAACCGGCCGAACCGAAGAAGACCGCTGCGAAGACCTCGGCCAAGGCTCCGGCGAAGAAGGCGACCGCGAAGTGAGTGCCCCTCAACTCGTCGTCCACCGTGACAAGGAGCTGATGGCCCAGGCCGCGGCGGCCCGGCTGATCACGAAGATCGTGGACGCCCAGGCCGCGCGCGGTTCCGCGTCGGTGGTCCTCACCGGCGGGCGCAACGGCAACGGTCTGCTGGCCGCGCTCGCCGCCGCGCCCGCGCGGGACGCGATCGACTGGCCGCGGCTCGATCTGTGGTGGGGTGACGAGCGGTTCCTGCCCGAGGGCGACCCGGAGCGCAATGTCACTCAGGCCCGGGCGGCTCTGCTGGACTCGGTGCCGCTGAACCCGTCCCGGGTGCACGCGATGCCCGCGTCCGACGGGCCGCACGGCAAGGACGCGGACGCGGCCGCGGCTGCGTACGCGGAGGAACTGGCCGCCGCGGCCGGTCCCGAGGACCATGGCGACGTGCCCACGTTCGACGTGCTGATGCTGGGCGTGGGGCCGGACACGCATGTCGCGTCCCTGTTCCCGGAGCTTCCGGGGGTCCGGGAGACCGAGCGCACGGTGGTCGGCGTGCACGGCGCGCCGAAGCCGCCGCCGACGCGCATCTCCCTCACACTCCCCGCGATCCGCGCGGCGCGTGAGGTGTGGCTGCTGGCGGCGGGCGAGGACAAGGCGAACGCGGCGGCGATCGCCCTGTCGGGCGCCGGGGAGATCCAGGCCCCGGCCGCGGGCGCGTACGGCAGGTCGCGGACGCTGTGGCTGCTCGACTCGGCGGCGGCGTCGCAGCTTCCGCGGAGCCTCTATCCGCCCGCGTCGCCCTGACGAGCCGTCGGCTCCGTCGTACGAAGGCCCGGTTCGCCTCCTCGGCGAACCGGGCCTTCGGTGTCGAAGGATCGTCAGCGGATCAGAGGATGACCTGGTCCGGGCGGGCCTCCAGGCGTGCGATGGCCTTGCGGGCGGCGCCGGCGAAGGCGTCGAAGACGGCATTGGTGTGGGTCGGCCGTCCGAGCCGGGTGAAGTAGCCGCTGTCGAACATGCTCTGGCGCAGCTCGGTGGTCATCTCCAGCTGGGCGCCCTTGCCGAGCAGGGTCTTGTTGCAGATGTTGGCCGGGTCCTCGCCCGCGAGAGCGGGAACCGTCGAGCCGTCGATGGTCTGGAACCCGGCGGCCTGGAACTCCTCGTGCAGATACGTCTTGAAGTGGGTGTTGAGGCCGCCGACGACGACCGCCTCGGGCACTCCCGCGGACGCACCGGCCTGCGCCGCCGTACAGCCGTGCAGGCTCAGAACATTGAGGCTGCCCGCGGCCATGGACAGGGCGGACCGGTCGTCGTTGTTCGTCGAGGTGACGTGCAGCTCGCTGTTGTTGGACGCGCGCACACCCTCGAACATCCAGTAGTCGTGGACCGGACCGCCCGCCGGCTGCACGGCGAGCGTGGCCGGGTGGTAGCCCGCTATCGCCAGGCACAGCTCGGACGTACCCCCCTCGATGCCGCCGCCGTGGAGGGCCATGATCGTGGTGCGGTTGAACGGGTATCTCAGGCTGTCGCTGTTGTCGAACAGCTCATGGCGCTTGTAGCGCCTGGCGAAGTCCGTGCCCTCCTTGCCGGCGAGCTTCGTGTAGAGGTCGGTGTTCGACGCGTAGAGGTCGGCGGCGTACGCGGGGGCGGCGGCAAAGGTGTTGAGCACGGAGGCGCTGAGTGCGGCGCCGGCGAGGCCGGCCAGTACGGTGCGGCGGTTGGCATACGTCATGCATGTCATGATCGCGGTGAGACGAGGCACCGACTCCCGTTCCGGAAGTGGGCTGCCTCACACCGTGCGTTCCGGTCGCTCCAGGAACGGCTCCAGCAGGCCCGGGACCGCGCGGGAGGCGAAGTCGAGGACCTCGTGCTCGTCGGCGTCGTACGCCGAGTACGCCCCGTCGCCCGCCGCCGTGGTCGCGGTCAGGGTGAGAAGTCCGGCACGGCGCTGGAACCAGGACTGTTTGAGCGTCCAGCCGATGACTGCGCCGCGTTGCAGCGCGACCGTCCCGCGCCGGACGGTCCCGGAGCGGGCGAGCAGGTAGTCGCCGTCGACGGCGTGGCCCAGGCTGCGGTACGCGTCCAGTGCGAGGAGCACCGCGAGCGGCAGGAACACCACCGCGCATGCGGCCGCGACGTACCACAGCACGTCCGTGAGCAGCAGGCCCAGGAGCGTGAGCACGAGGAGCGGGACGAGTGCGGCGGCGAGCGCCCAGCGCAGCCGGCGGGCGCGTGCCGCGCGCGGATGGGCGGTGAGCGCGACGCTCGTCGGCGGGCCGGACTCGCGCAGCACCAGCGCCGTCACATCGTCGGCGACGGAGCGGGGCGCGGGCGGCAGAAGCGTCTTGTGGCCGGTGTGCTGGTCGTCCTGCTCCTGGACGAGTCCCGTCGCGACCGCGTCCACCCGTGCCGCGCCGAACATCCGTACACCGAGGGGCTCGACGAGTTCCACTCCGCGCAGCCGTCGCTCCTCGACGGAGAGTGAGCGGGCGGTGAACAGTCCGCGGCGGACCCGCAGGGTGCCGCCCGGCTCCCGCTCCAGCCGGTAGTTGAACCACATCTCGACCCAGAGGCCGAGCGCGCCGACGACTCCTGCGACCAGGGCCCCGAGGGCCAGCGCGACGACGATCCAGACGACCGGGGTGCCCCGGAACTGCTCGCCGATCCAGTCGATGACCTCGCTCTGCAGGCCGAACCATTCGCTGACCTGCATCACCGCACCGGCGGCCGCTCCGCCGAGCAACGGGGCGACGAACGACACCGGTGCGTACCGGATCCAGCGGGGATCTAGGGTGGCCAGCTCGCCCTCCCGGTGGGTGCCGGGGGTGGCGACAGCGGCGCGGGCCAGCAGCTCACGGCGCAGCCGTTCGCCCTCCGGCCTGGTGACGGGGTCGAGTTCCAGCGTGGACTCCCCACCGCCGGTGTGCTCGCCGGTGCCGATCCGTACTTTGACGAGACCGAGCAGTCGCTGCAGCGGATTGGCCGTCAGATCGACGCTGCGGATGCGTTCGCGGGCCAGCGAGCGGCGCTTTGTCAGCAGCAGACCGGTGTGGAGTTCGGCGCGCTCGGGCCCGATGCGGTACCGCGTGCGCCGCCACCGTACGTAGTCCGCGGCCGAGCCTCCCGCGACGAGGACGGCGGCGCCTGCCAGCACCCAGCCGAGGGCCTGCCACCACGGCATGCCGCCCGCGAGGCCGAACAGGACCGGCAGCCCGGCGCCGCCCGCGACTCCGGTCAGGACCACGGCCGTGACGAGGACGGTACGCCGGTCGAGCCGCAGCCAGCCGTCGCTCATGTGGCATCCCCGGGCGTGGCCTGGGTGATCCGGGTCAGCTGCTCGGCCAGCTCCGCCGCCAGCTCGTGGTCCAGCCCCTCGATCCTGATCGCGCCCTTGGCGGAGGCGGTGGTGACGGTGACCGTGGCGAGCCGGAAGGCCTGCTCCAAGGGGCCTCGCACGGTGTCAACGGTCTGGATCCGGGACATGGGGGCGATCCGCCACTCCTGCCAGAGGGCGCCGGTCCGGACGTACACCGCGTCGTCCGTGACCTCCCAGCGGTGCACCCGGTACCACCAGGAGGGGAAGAAGACCGTGCCTGCCAGCCCGAGGACCGCCACGACGCCGGCTGCCGCCGACAGCCAGGTCCTGGCGGGCGCGATGAACGCCCCCAGCAGACCGAGTACCGTCACCGGTACGACGGTCGTCAGCAGGCACTGCACCCGCCACCAGCCGACGGCCCGTTCGTTCAGGGTGTTGTTCGGCGGCCGCAGCCGCACGGTCTCCTCCCCCGTCATCGGATCAGCGGCCGCGCAATGAGCGGTACGTGGCCACCAGCGCGGCGGTCGAGCTGTCGAGGTCCTCGCCGCCGCGTCCCTCGGTGAGGACGGGCTCGATCCGCTTGGCCAGGACCTTGCCGAGCTCGACGCCCCACTGGTCGAAGGAGTCGATGTTCCAGACGGCTCCCTGGACGAACACCTTGTGTTCGTAGAGTGCGATGAGCTGGCCGAGGACGGACGGGGTCAGCTCGTTCGCCAGGATCGTGGTCGTCGGGTGGTTGCCGGCGAACGTCTTGTGCGGCACCAGTTCCTCCGCGACGCCCTCCGCCCGCACCTCGTCGGGGGTCTTGCCGAAGGCCAGCGCCTGCGTCTGGGCGAAGAAGTTGGCCATCAGCAGGTCGTGCTGGGCGACCAGTCCCGGCAGCAGGTCCGGGACGGGCTGCGCGAAGCCGATGAAGTCGGCCGGGATGAGCTTCGTCCCCTGGTGGATCAACTGGTAGTACGCGTGCTGCCCGTTGGTGCCGGGCGTGCCCCAGACGACGGGTCCGGTCTGCCAGTCGACACGGTTGCCGTCACGGTCGACGGACTTGCCGTTGGACTCCATGTCCAGCTGCTGCAGGTACGCGGTGAACTTGCTCAGGTAGTGCGAGTACGGCAGCACCGCGTGCGACTGGGCGTCGAAGAACCCTCCGTACCAGACGCCCAGCAGGCCGAGCAGCAGTGGCGCGTTCTCCTCCGGCGGTGCGGTGCGGAAGTGCTCGTCGACGAGGTGGAATCCGTCGAGCATCTCGCGGAAGCGGTCCGGGCCGATGGCGATCATCAGCGAGAGCCCGATGGCCGAGTCGTACGAGTAGCGCCCGCCTACCCAGTCCCAGAACTCGAACATGTTCGCCGTGTCGATGCCGAACTCGTCGACCTTCTCGGCGTTCGTCGACAGGGCCACGAAGTGCTTGGCGACGGCGTCCTGGCCGGCCTTCAGCTCGGTGAGCAGCCAGTCGCGGGCGGACGTCGCGTTGGTGATGGTCTCGATCGTGGTGAACGTCTTGGACGCGATGATGAACAGCGTCTCGGCGGCGTCGAGGTCGCGCACCGCCTCGTGCAGATCGGCCCCGTCCACGTTCGAGACGAAACGGAACGTCAGATCCCGTGCGGTGTAGGAGCGCAGCACCTCGTATGCCATCGCCGGGCCGAGGTCGGAGCCGCCGATGCCGATGTTGACGACGTTCTTGATGGGCTTTCCGGTGTGGCCGGTCCAGCTGCCCGAGCGGATCCGCTCGGAGAACGCGCTCATCTTGTCGAGCACGGCGTGCACCCCGGGCACCACGTCCTCGCCGTCGACCTCGATGACGGCGTCACGGGGCGCGCGCAGCGCCGTGTGCAGCACGGCCCGCTGCTCGGTGATGTTGATCTTCTCGCCGCGGAACATGGCGTCCCGCAGCCCCGCGACATCGGTGGCCGCGGCCAGCTCGCGCAGCAGCGCCAGCGTCTCGTCGGTCACCAGGTGCTTGGAGTAGTCGAGGTGGAGGTCGCCGACCTGGAGGGTGTACCGGCTGCCCCGGCCGGCGTCGGCGGCGAACAGTTCCCGCAGATGTGTGTCGGCCAGCTGCTCACGATGCTTGCCGAGGGCGGCCCACTCGGGCGTCCGGTTGAGCCGGGTACGGCTTTCTGCGTTCATTCTGGACATCAGCCCACTTCTTCTCGTACCTGCCTGCGTGCCCCGCTGCAGCACCAACCTAATTGATCTGAGGGGCCGGGGACGCGACGGCGAGGCTGAACAGGCCGGCGGCCGGCGGCGCAGGGGGGGTTCAGTCCCCGCGCCGCCGCCGACGCACCACCGAGCAGCGCCCCGAGCGGCGCTCCGGCCGTCGCGAGCTGGGCGCGTCCTGGCCGCGCTGCGCCAACGCATCGGGCCCGGCCCACGCGGGAATCGGCCGATTCCTGCGTGGGCCGGGCCCGATGTCGGCTGCTGAGCGTCAGCCGCTCAGATCTCGCCCCGGAGCTTGGCGAGCGCCTCGGCGAGGATCGCCTCCCCGTCCGCGTCGCTGCGCCGCTCGCGTACGTACGCCAGATGCGTCTTGTACGGCTCGGTGCGCGGCGGGTCCGGCGGATTCTCCCGGTCCTGACCGGCCGGGAACCCGCACCGCGGGCAGTCCCAGTGCTCCGGAACCTGTGCGTCACTGGCGAAGCTCGGCTGCGTCTCGTGCCCGTTCGAGCACCAGAAGGAGATGCGGAGACGCGGTGCGGACTCGCCCCGCTCGGCCTCCCCCATCGGCCCCGCTCCGACCCGGCTTCCCCGGATCGCGTTGCCACTTGCCACGGTCGTAACTCCCTGCGTGATGGTGCTCGAAGATGCCCCAGTCTACGTAAGGCCCAACGCGCGTCCAGTGATTGGAGTTACACCCCCGCCCCTGGGACGCCTTCGGTGGGTCAGCTTCCCAGCTTCATCAGCAGACCAAGTACGACAATGCACGCGAACCACAGCAGACCGATCACGACGGTGATGCGGTCGAGGTTGCGCTCGGCGACCGAGGAGCCGCCGACGGACGACTGCATGCCGCCACCGAACATGTCGGAGAGGCCGCCGCCCTTCCCCTTGTGCATCAGCACCAGCAGCATCAGCAGCAGGCTGAAGACGATCAGGGCGATCGAGAACCCCATAATCACGGCTGGACCAACTTCCTCGGACGGGATGAGACTGAACAACTGATCAAACTGAACAACTGCTCAAGGAGACGGGGGCCGGGCCCGAAAGCCTCGGCCCCCGCAAGGGTACGACGGATCGTCCCTACGGCCTACTCACTGGTCGCGGAACCGGACGATCTTGACGAACTCGTCCGAGTCCAGCGCGGCCCCGCCGACCAGCGCGCCGTCCACATCGGGCTGCGCCATGATCGCCGCGACGTTCCCGGCCTTCACCGAGCCGCCGTACTGGATCCGCACCTTGTCGGCCAGTTCCTGCGAGTACAGCTCGGCAAGCCTGCCGCGGATCGCCCCGCAGACCTCCTGGGCGTCCTCGGGGGTGGCGACCTCACCCGTACCGATGGCCCAGACCGGCTCGTACGCGATCACGATCGACTCGGCCTGGTCGGCCGGGATGTCCTTCAGACCGCCGTCGATCTGGTTCAGCGTGTACTGGACCTGCTGGCCGGCCTTGCGGACGTCCAGGCCCTCACCGACGCAGAGGATCGGGGTCAGGCCGTGCTTGTAGGCGGCCTTCACCTTGGTGTTGCACAGCTCGTCGGACTCGCCGTGGTACTGGCGTCGCTCGGAGTGACCGATCGCGACGTAGGTGCACTTCAGCTTGGCGAGCATGGGGCCCGAGATCTCACCGGTGTACGCACCGGAGTCGTGCGCCGAGATGTCCTGGGCGCCGTACTTGATCTTGAGCTTGTCCCCGTCCACGAGGGTCTGCACCGAGCGCAGGTCGGTGAACGGGGGCAGGACGGCGACCTCGACGGCGTCGTAGTCCTTGTCCGCCAGGGCGAACGCGAGCTTCTGGACGTGGGCGATGGCCTCGAGGTGGTTGAGGTTCATCTTCCAGTTGCCCGCCATGAGCGGGGTACGCGTGCTCATGCCCCTCCTTCATTGTTCGCTTCTCCGCCCGCGCGGCGCAGAAGTGCGGGAATCGTACTTGTCTGCGGCCCGGCGGCCGCCCGTGCGTCGCTCACGAAGGTCAGTCCTCCAGTGCGGCGAGGCCGGGAAGCGTCTTGCCCTCGAGGTACTCGAGGCTCGCGCCGCCGCCGGTCGAAATGTGGCCGAATGCGTTCTCGTCGAAACCGAGCGTGCGGACGGCGGCGGCCGAGTCGCCACCGCCGACGACGGTGAAGGCCGAGCTGTCGACGAGCGCCTGGGCGATCGCGCGGGTGCCGCCCGCGTAGTCGGGGTGCTCGAAGACGCCCAGCGGGCCGTTCCAGAAGACGGTCTCGGCGTCGGCGATCTTGGACGCGTACAGCTCGCGGGTCTTCGGGCCGATGTCCAGGCCCTCCTTGTCGGAGGGGATCTTGTCGGCGTCGACCACGGTGAACTCGGCCGGGGCCTTCGTCTTCAGGTCGGGGAACTGGGCCGAGGCCAGGATGTCGACCGGCAGCACGAGCTCGACGCCGTGCTTCTCGGCGCGCTCCATGTACTCGGTCACCGTCGGGATCTGGTCCTCCTGGAGGAGGGAGATGCCGACCTCGTAGCCCTTGGCCTTGAGGAAGGTGTACGCCATGCCGCCGCCGATCAGGAGGCGGTCGGCCTTGCCGAGCAGCTCGTCGATGACGGCGAGCTTGTCGGAGACCTTGGCGCCGCCGAGGACGACGACGTACGGCCGCTTGACGTCCTCGGTGAGCTTCTTCAGTACGCCGACCTCGGTGGCGATGAGGTAGCCGGCGGCGTGCGGCAGCCGGGCCGGGAGGTCGTACACCGAGGCGTGCTTGCGGTGGACGGCTCCGAAGCCGTCGCCGACGTACACATCGGCGAGGGCGGCGAGCTGGTCGGCGAAGGCGCCGCGCTCGGCGTCGTCCTTGGACGTCTCACCGGCGTTGAAACGGAGGTTCTCGATCACGGCGACCCGGCCGTCGGCGAGACCGTCGACGGTGGCGCGGGCCGACTCACCGACCGTGTCGGTCGCGAACGCGACATCGGCACCGAGCAGTTCGCCGAGGCGCGCCGCGGCCGGCGCGAGCGAGAACGCCGGGTCCGGGGCGCCCTTCGGGCGGCCCAGGTGCGAGGCGACGACGACCCGGGCACCCGCGTCGGCGAGGGCCTTCACGGTGGGCAGCACGGCCCGGATACGGCCGTCGTCGGTGATGCTGTTGCCGTAGAGCGGCACGTTGAGGTCGGCGCGGACGAAGACCCGCTTGCCGGTGACGCCTTCGGCGAGAAGTTCGTCGATCGTCTTCATGGGTGATGGCTCCTAGGGGAGATCGAGGACAAGCGACAGGGCTCGTACAGCGCTTCCTTGCGCTGCCCGAGCCCTGTGGCTCACATCGAGGTGCTACTGCCGGCCGCTGATCAGAGCTGGTTGCCGACGAAGACGGTCAGGTCCACCAGACGGTTGGAGTAGCCCCACTCGTTGTCGTACCAGCCGACGACCTTGACCTGCTTGCCCTGGACCATGGTCAGGGAGGAGTCGAAGGTGCAGGAGGCCGGCCAGTTCACGATGTCCGAGGAGACGATCGGGTCCTCCGTGTACTCCAGGATGCCCTGGAGCTGGCCCTCGGCGGCCTTCTGGAAGGCGGTGTTGATCTCGTCCTTGGTGACCTCGCGGTCGAGCTCCAGGACCAGGTCGGTGACGGAGCCGGTCGGGACCGGGACGCGCATGGCAATGCCGTCCAGCTTGCCCTTGAGCTGCGGGAGGACCAGCGCGGTGGCCTTGGCGGCACCGGTCGAGGTCGGGATGATGTTCTCCGCGGCGGCGCGGGCGCGGCGCAGGTCGGAGTGCGGGAAGTCCAGGATGCGCTGGTCGTTGGTGTACGCGTGGACCGTGGTCATCATGCCCTTGACGATCCCGAAGTTCTCGTCCAGGACCTTGGCCATCGGCGCCACACAGTTGGTGGTGCAGGAGGCGTTGGAGATGACGTGGTGTTTGGCCGGCTCGTACTTGTCCTGGTTGACACCCATCACGATGGTGATGTCCTCTTCCTTGGCCGGAGCCGAGATGAGGACCTTCTTGGCGCCGCCGGCGATGTGCTTCTCGGCGTCGGCCTTCTTCGTGAAGATGCCGGTCGACTCGATGACGATGTCGACGCCCAGCTCGCCCCACGGGATGTCGGCGGGGTTGCGCTCGGAGAGCACCTTGATGGTGTGGCCGTCGACCGTGATGGTGTCGGCGGTGTGGCTGACGTCCGCCTTGAGGCGGCCCAGGATGGTGTCGTACTTCAGCAGGTGAGCAGTGGTCGCGGTGTCACCCAGGTCGTTGACAGCCACGATCTCGATGTCAGCACCCTGCTCCAGCAGCGCGCGGAAGTAGTTACGACCGATGCGGCCAAAGCCGTTGATGCCTACGCGGATCGTCACGAAACCGATCTCCTCGTTGGTACGCCGGGTTTCGACGCCGGCGAGCTGTATGGGATGTCCCCGACCGCTTACGACCCTACCTCCCCGGGGCAGCCGGAGTGACATCGAGCACGCCCGCACATTCCGGTGCGCGCCGATGGCCCGTACCTACCGACAAGTACGGGCCATCGGGGCTCGATGCGACTACACAGGGTCAACGCCGCAGCGCACTGAGCGCCTTTCCGATGATCTGCTTGCGCTCGGCCGCGCTCGCCACATGCTCCAGGCCGAAGCCGAGGAGCACGGTGTCATGGGTGGCGACGGCCGCGTAGGAGTGGAAGAGCGCCGGTGAGCGAGCCCAGTCCGAGCCGTTGCCCGGGCTGCCTGCCGGCGGTCCGGTCACGGTCCACGGGCCGAGGGCGGTCTCGAAGCCTTCCGCGCCCTGCGGGGTACCGCCGATGACGAGGCTCGTGCCGTCGGCGAAGACACCGAGGCCGCCGGTGCCCGGGTCGGAGATGTAGGAGATGGACAGCTCGACCTGCTTGCCCGCGTAGGCACTCAGGTCGACGGAGACCGGCTGCCAGCCGTTGGAGCTGCCGGTGAACCGGTTCCAGCCGCCGGTCGTGCCGGTCGGCGCGCAGCTGTCGGCTCCGACGGTGAGGTAGTGGGCCAGGAAGGGATGGCCGCCGACGTAGAAGCCCGCGTCGCACTCCGCGGGCGTCTCGGTGGTCGTGCCGCCGTTGGCGTCGGGCAGGGTCGTCCAGTCGTCCTGGCCGACGGTGTGGGCTTCGACGACCACGTTGTCGTAGTCCTGCTCGGTGTCGTAGCTGAGCTGGAAACGGAGGCTGGGCGCGGCCGACGCCGCCGTGCCGGTCAGGTCGACCGTCCGGCTGAGCCGCATCCAGGAGTCGTCGGAGTGCCGGGCCGCGGCGAAGGAGCTGCCCTCGTACGGCTCGAACGGGGTGCGTACCCCGGGGTAGTCGCCCGCGGCCGAGCTGCGGAACTGCGGGAACTGATCGGGCTTCAGGGTGTCGGAGGTGACGGTGTACGCGCCCGCCGCGTTCAGCGGGTTGGCCGTGGCGTCGCCGAGGACCGCCTTCGTCCCCGCGAAGGATCCCGTTCCGGCGAATCCGGGCGGGGACTTCAGTCCGGCGCGGCGGTACGCGCCGAGGTAGTACTGGGCGAAGTCGTCCGATTCGGCGCGGCCGATGTTGATGTTCCCGCCGTTCTCCTCACCGGCGTTGACGAGCTTGCCGCCCTCGTTGACGAAGTCGCGGACGGCGAACATCACCGGGCCGGAGGGTTTGCCGGCGCCCGTGTACCAGACGACGGTCCTGAAGTGGGACAGGACGCCGAGGGCGTGCGGCGTGCCCTGGGTGGCGACGTCCCAGACGGCGGCCTTGCGGCCGTTGTCGGCGAGCGCCTTGGTGTAGGCGGCGATGTGCTGGGCGGGGGTGCCGGGTACGCCTTCCTCGGCGAGCACGAGGGTGTCGGCGCGGGGCCGTTCGGCGACGGTGTACGTGAACGGGGTGCTGGAGACCCGCTTGCCGTCCCGGGTACGGCCGGTGAACCAGACCTCGACCTTGTCACCGGCCTCGGCGCCTTCCACTTCGGCGCGGTACTGGTCGAAGCGGATGTTGTCCTCGCCGCCGTAGACGTCGCCGCCCTGCCAGGCCGTGAGGTCCTCGTCGTGCGTACGGCCGCCGTTGATGCGGTAGTTGAGCTCCTTGTCGCGCAGCGACCTGCGGGCGGTGACGGAGACTTCCTGGTCGCCGCGCGCGTACGAGACCGAGAACGGGTCCGGGGTGAAGTCCGGGGCCTCGATGCCGACCGGGGAGGACGGCCGGTCGGGGTGGGCGGCGGTCTCGGCGACGGCGAGAGCGAACGGGATGTTCTTGGCGAACTCCTGCTGGATCAGCTTCTCGTCGTCGGGGAAGGTGAAGACGGACGCGCAGTCGCCCGGCTCCCAGGGGTCGTTCGGGTCCACCCGGGACGCGGTCGCGCACGTCGACATCTCAGGGGTGAACATCATCATGCCGTTGACGTTGGCCGCGTGGCCGTCGGCCTCACCGTTGGTGGTGTACAGCTCGGAGGAAAGCTGGGGGCGGTAGCCGGGTACGGCGGACTTCTGGGGCGTACCCGCAAGGGACTTGTAGAGGACGTCGTCCGGGGTCGGGGAGGCGACCTGCCAGCCGACGCCGTAGAGCAGCAGCTGGGCGGCGGAGTGGTAGTTGATGCCGTACTCGAAGCCGATGCGCTTCTGGAAGGCGTCGAGGGCCCTGGTCTCGGGCTCGGAGCCGGGGCCCGTGCCGCGGAAGGTCTCGTCGGCGGGGTCGGGGGACGAACCCTCGTTGTCGTAGCCCCACTTGTAGGAGAAGTTGCGGTTGAGGTCGACGCCGTCGCCGGGGGTGATCTTGCCGTCACGGTTGTTGTCGCGGAGGTTCTTGCGCCACTGGCGGTTGTCGGGCGACGCGTGCGTGTAGTCGTAGCCGTCGGGGTTGGCGGAGAGCACGAACCACAGCTCGGTGGTGTCCACGATCCTGGTGATGCGCGGGTCCTTGCCGTAGTTCGCGAGGTAGTGGTGGAGCAGCCGCCGGGTCATCTCGGGGGTGATCCACTCACGGGCGTGCTGGTTGGAGAGGTAGAGAGTGGCCGGCTTGGCGCCGTCGCGGTACTTCTTGGCGCCCTTGGTGACCTTGAGGGCGAGGATGTCCTGGCCGTTCAGACTCTTGCCGATGCTGACGGCCTTGGTGATCGAGGGGTTGGCACCGGCGGCGGCGAGGATCTCCTCCTTGAGCCCGCCCTTGCCGCCGTAGGGGCGGAAGACACCGTCGCCCGCGGCGGCGAGGCGCTTCTCGGCCGCGGCGGCAACGGTGTGCTCGGTGATGCCGACGCCCTTCCCGCGCAGCTCGCCGGCCTGTTCGTCGGTGAGGTACATCTCGATGGTGGCGGTGCCCTGGTCCGGCACCTGTTCCGTCAGTTCATGACCGTCGGCACCGGCCGCGAGGAGCAGCGGAACCTGTGCCTTGGTGACCTTCGCATGCCATACGGAGAGTCCGTCGTCCTCTCCGCCCTGGTCGGCCCGGGCGAGTGGCGCGGCCGCCAGTCCGGCGATCAGGAGTGAGGTCGCGGCAAGGATCGATCTTGCTCTTCGTCTCATTGGCCCCCCTTGCTTTCGTCTGTCGCGAAAGAAACAGATGCCAGGCTCATGACAGTTCATGATCATGTCAAGATGGCGCGAGGGGCGAGTGTCGTCAGGTACGGGCCGGGGATACGGAAACGGGGGGGGGGGGGGGGGGCCGGGGGGGGGGGGGGGGGGGGGGGGGGGGGGTTTCGGCCCCCCCACCCCCGCCTACCTTTTTCCTTTCGTTTTGCTCCC
>NZ_JBWKDT010000003.1:265623-271764 GCF_056435785.1 Streptomyces sp. NPDC043870 | reverse complement strand
CGTACAGGCCCTGCCCATGACTAGGACCGGGGGAGGGGGTTCGCCCCCCCCCCCCCCCCCCCCCCCCCCCCCCCCCCCCCCCCCCCCCCCCCCCCCCCCCCCCCCCCCCCCCCCCCGAGTTGGGGGGGCTCTCAGCCCACCAGGCCGTCGGCCATTTCTTCCGTGAGGTTGGACTCCGTGCCCGGGATGCCGAGGTCCTGTGCACGCTTGTCGGCCATGGCCAGGAGGCGGCGGATGCGGCCCGCGACCGCGTCCTTCGTCAGCGGCGGGTCGGCGAGGGCGCCCAGCTCCTCCAGGGAGGCCTGCTTGTGCTCCATGCGCAGCCGGCCCGCTGCGGCGAGGTGCTCGGGCACCTCCTCGCCGAGGATCTCCAGCGCGCGCTGCACCCGCGCACCGGCGGCCACCGCGGCACGCGCGGAGCGGCGCAGATTGGCGTCGTCGAAGTTGGCCAGGCGGTTGGCGGTGGCGCGGACCTCGCGGCGCATCCGCCGCTCCTCCCAGGCCAGGACCGACTCGTGCGCCCCCAGCCGGGTCAGCAGCGCACCGATCGCGTCGCCGTCGCGCACCACGACCCGGTCCACCCCGCGCACCTCGCGGGCCTTCGCGGCGATGGAGAGCCGGCGCGCGGCGCCGACCAGCGCCAGCGCGGCCTCCGGGCCCGGGCAGGTCACCTCCAGCGAGGAGGAGCGGCCCGGCTCGGTGAGCGAACCGTGCGCCAGGAAGGCCCCGCGCCAGGCCGCCTCGGCGTCGCACGTGGCCCCGGAGACGACCTGCGGCGGCAGTCCGCGAATGGGCCGCCCCCGGCCGTCGACCAGACCGGTCTGCCGGGCCAGCTGGTCACCGCCCGCAACGACCCGTACGACGTAGCGCGACCCGCGACGCAGCCCGCCCGGGGCCATCACCACGAGGTCCGAGGAGTGCCCGAAGATCTCCAGGATGTCCTTGCGCAGCCGGCGCGCCGCGATGCCCGTGTCCAGCTCCGCCTCGATCACGATGCGGCCGCTGACCAGGTGCAGCCCGCCCGCGAACCGCAGGATCGCCGAGACCTCCGCCTTTCTGCAGCAGGTCCGGGTGACGGGGAGCCGGGAGATTTCGTCCTTCACCGCTGCCGTCATCGCCATGGGCCGATCCTTCCATGCATCCGAAAAATACGGTCGTACGCGGCGGCCAACAGCTCCGGATCGTGCTTCGGAGCCCCGTCGGGCCTGGCCACCGGCGCCAGCTCGACCGCGGCACCGAACCGCTCGGCGGCGTCGGCGAGGGACTCGCGGTCGGGCACGGCGGCCTCGTCGGCCAGCACCACGTCCAGGGCGAGTTTAGGGGCGTGTCGCCCCAAAACCTCCAAATGACGCTGCGGAGAGAACCCCTCCGTTTCTCCCGGCTGCGGCGCGAGGTTGAGGGAGAGCACACGGCGGGCCTTCGTCTCGACCAGCGCGTCCAGCAGCTCCGGCACCAGCAGATGCGGAATCACCGAGGAGAACCAGGAGCCCGGCCCCAGCACCACCCAGTCGGCGTCGAGGACCGCCGCCACGGCCTCGGGGACGGCCGGCGGATCGTTCGGCACGAGGTGCACGGACTGCACCTCGCCCGGGGTCAGCGCCACCGTCGCCTGCCCCCTGACCGTCCGGATCTCGTCGGGACTGACGGGGTCATGCCCCCTGACCAGCGCCTGCAGCTCCAGCGGTACGGCGGACATGGGCAGCACCCGGCCGTGCGCGCCGAGCAGCTTGCCGACCAGGTCCAGCGCCTGCACATGGTCGCCGAGCTGTTCCCAGAGGGCGACGATCAGCAGATTGCCGACCGCGTGCTCGTGCAGCTCGCCCTGGGACTGGAAGCGGTGCTGGATGACCCTGGCCCAGGTCTGGCCCCAGTCGTCGTCACCGCACAGCGCCGCCAGCGCCTTGCGGAGATCGCCGGGCGGCAGCACGCCGAGCTCCTCCCGGAGCCGGCCGCTGGAGCCGCCGTCGTCGGCGACGGTGACGACCGCGGTGAGGTCGCCGGTGATCCGGCGCAGGGCCGCCAGCGACGCCGAGAGCCCCATTCCGCCGCCGAGCGCGACGACCTTGGGCTGGGCGCCGCGCCTGCGGCCGGCGCGGGGCGTGTCGCTGCCCCGCAGCCGGCGCAGACGAAGAGTACGACCGGTCACTCGCGCCCCATGTCACGGTGGACGACGACGGTCTCGATCCCCTCGGATCCGAGCCGGGCGGCGAGCTTCTCGGACATGGCGACGGAGCGGTGCTTGCCGCCGGTGCAGCCGACGGCGATCGTCACGTACCGCTTGCCCTCGCGCCGGTAGCCCGCCGCGATCAGCTGCAGCAGCTCGGTGTACTGGTTGAGGAACTCCTTGGCGCCCGGCTGGTTGAAGACGTAGCCCGACACCTCCTCGTTGAGGCCGGTGAAGGGGCGCAGCTCCGGGACCCAGTGCGGGTTCGGCAGGAAGCGGCAGTCCACCACGAGGTCGGCGTCGACCGGGAGGCCGTACTTGTAGCCGAACGACATGACGGTGGCCCGCAGCTCCGGCTCCTCGTCGCCCGCGAACTGGGCGTCCATCTTGGCGCGCAGCTCGTGGACGTTGAGGCTGGAGGTGTCGATCACCAGGTCGGCGTCGCCGCGCAGCTCCCGCAGGAGGTCCCGCTCGGCGGCGATGCCGTCGACGATGCGGCCGTCGCCCTGCAGCGGGTGCGGGCGGCGCACGGACTCGAAACGGCGCACCAGGGCCTCGTCGGACGACTCCAGGAAGACGATCCGCCGGGTGACCTGCTTGGCGTCGAGGTCCGCGAGGGACTCGCGGAGATTGTCGAAGAACCGCCGGCCGCGGACGTCCACGACGACGGCGATACGGGCCACATTGCCCTGGGAACGGGCGCCGAGCTCCACCATGGTGGGGATCAGCGCGGGCGGCAGGTTGTCGACGACGAACCAGCCGAGGTCCTCCAGGCACTTCGCCGCGGTGCTGCGGCCCGCGCCCGACATTCCGGAGATGATCACGAGCTCGGGGATGGCCCCGTCGGCGGCCGGCCCGGCCTCGCTCGTCGTACCCGTACTCACGTCTCCTGCTCCGTGTTCTTCTCGGTCGGTGCTGTCGTGCTGCGGGCTGCCGGGCTCGCTGCCCTCCGGCCCGGTGCCGCCGGGTGCGGCGGCGTCCGGTGCGGCCGTGCCTCCCGGTGCGGTGCCGCCCTCGCCGGTGCCCGCCTGCCCGGCCCCGGCCTGCTCAGGTCTGGTGTGCTCGGTCATTCCGTGCTGCCCCCGTCCTCGGTCGTTCCTGCTGCCCCGTCGTCCTCTTCAATGATCTCTCCTGTCGCCGTATTCACGGCGGGCGCGGCCGGGGCCGCCTGGGCGAGGGCCACGACGACGGATTCGGCCGTCTTCCGGCCCATGCCGGGGACCTCACAGATCTGCTCGATTGTCGCCTGTCGCAGCCGCTTCACCGAGCCGAAATGCTTGATCAAAGCCTGCTTGCGCGTTTCGCCCAGGCCGGGCACCGCGTCGAGCGGGCTGGTCCGCAGCCGCTTGGAGCGCTTGGAGCGCTGGTAGCGGATCGCGAAGTCGTGAGCTGTGTCACGGACGCGCTGGATGAGGTAGAGCCCCTCGCTGGAGCGCGGGAGCACGACCGGGTCGTCCTCGCCCGGCAGCCATATCTCCTCCATCCGCTTCGCGATGCCGCACACGGCGACATCGTCGATGCCCAGCTCGTCCAGGGCCCGCTGGGCGGCCGCGACCTGCGGCTGACCGCCGTCGACGAGCACGAGCTGGGGAGGATACGCGAACCGCTTCGGCTTCCCGTTGCCCTCGTCGGCCGGCACCTCACCGTCCTCGGCCGACCGTCCCCTGCCTTCGGCGGGACCCCATTCCCCCGTCTTCTCCTTCTCGGCCAGATAGCGCCTGAAGCGCCTGCTGATCACCTCGTGCATCGAGCGGACGTCGTCCTGGCCCTGGCCGTGCCAGACCTGCGTGTCTCCGACACGGCCCGTGATCTGGAAGCGCCGGTACTCGCCCTTGCGGGGCAGACCGTCCTCGAAGACGACCATGGACGCCACCACGTCCTCGCCCTGCAGATGCGAGATGTCGAAGCACTCGATCCGCAGCGGCGCCGACTCCAGGCCCAGCGCTTCGGCGATCTCCTCCAGGGCCCGGGAGCGGGTCGTCAGATCGCTGGCGCGCTTGGTCTTGTGCAGGACGAGGGCCTGCTGCGCGTTGCGCCCGACCGTCGCCATCAGGTCCTTCTTGTCGCCGCGCTGCGGAATGCGCAGCGACACGTTCGCCCCGCGCCGCCCGCTCAGCCACTGGGTGACCGCGTCGACGTCCTCGGGGAGGGCCGGGACGAGGACCTCCTTGGGGACGGCGTCGCCGCTCTCCTCCCCGTACAGCTGCTGGAGCGCGTGCTCGACCAGGCCCGACGTGTCGACCGCCTCGACCTTGTCGGTGACCCAGCCGCGCTGGCCGCGCACCCGGCCGCCGCGGACGTGGAAGATCTGGACGGCGGCCTCCAGCTCGTCCTCGGCGACCGCGATCAGATCGGCGTCGGTGGCATCGGCCAGCACCACCGCGTTCTTCTCCATGGCCCGCTTGAGGGCCTCGATGTCGTCGCGCAGCCGGCCCGCCCGCTCGTACTCCATCTCCTCGGCGGCCGCCATCATGTCCTTCTCCAGGCGGCGGATGTACGTGCCGGTGCGGCCGACCATGAAGTCGCAGAAGTCCTCGGCCAGTTCGCGGTGCTCCTGCGGGGTGACCCGCTCCACACACGGCGCCGAGCATTTGCCGATGTAGCCGAGGAGGCAGGGGCGGCCGGTCCGTGCGGCGTTCTTGAAGACCCCGGCGGAGCAGGTCCGCACGGGAAAGACCCGGAGCATCAGATCGACGGTCTCGCGGATCGCCCACGCGTGCCCGTACGGACCGAAGTAGCGCACGCCCTTCTTCTTGGCGCCGCGCATGACCTGGACCCGGGGGAACTCCTCGTTCATCGTCACTGCGAGATACGGATAGCTCTTGTCGTCCCGGTACTTGACGTTGAACCGGGGGTCGAACTCCTTGATCCAGGAGTACTCCAGCTGCAGCGCCTCCACCTCGGTGGAGACGACCGTCCACTCCACGGAGGCCGCGGTCGTGACCATCGTGCGCGTGCGCGGGTGCAGACTCGCCAGGTCCTGGAAGTAGTTGGCGAGCCGCTGCCGCAGGCTCTTCGCCTTGCCGACGTAGATCACCCGGCGGTGCTCGTCACGGAACCTGTAGACCCCTGGCGAGTCGGGGATCTGACCCGGCTTGGGTCGGTAGCTGGAGGGGTCTGCCATGCCGCCCACCCTACTGGCGGCCACCGACAACCGGGGCCCGCCGGCCGGACGCCGACGGGCCGCCGGGGCTCCCCCGCGCCCGCGCCGCGAACGGGCGCAGACGCAGGCACGGAGAGCAGGCACGGAGAGCTCTGACGGAGAGCAGGCACGGCAAGCGGGCAGGGAGAGCAGGCGCGGCGAGCGGGCGCGGCGAGCAGGCGCGGCGAGCAAGCGCGGCAAGCGGGGGGAGAGCAGGCGCGGGGCCGTGAGTGCCGGGGAGCGGGACCGGAGGAGCGCTGTCCGGACGCGTGCCGTGAGCATCTGCCGTTGTCCGGACCGGATCAACGCGCTTCAATGCCGGGAGATATGCGGCTGCGAACGGCGCGTACGGGGTGTGAACAGCCGCTTTCGGTCCACCTGCACACCCGCGGCCGGCGGCGAGACGACCCGCCGAGCCGCCGTGAACGTTCACTGAGGAGTCCCCATGGGGCACGCCACGTACCCCGCGCACACCGAGGCCGAGCTGGCCCAGGTGCTGCACACCGGTCCGTTCCATGTGGCGCTGCGCGCGGCGCTCGCGGTGCGCGGACTCCCGCTCCAGCGTGTCCAGCACCATCTCGCACACCGTGGGATCAAGGTCGGGGTGACCAGTCTGAGCTACTGGCAGCAGGGCGCGCGCCGCCCCCAGCGCCCCGAGTCGCTGCGCGCCGTACGGGCCCTGGAGGAGGTGCTCCAGCTGCCGGGGAACTCCCTGCTGCGGCTGCTCCCCGAGGGCGGCGGGGGGGGGGGGGGGGGGCGGCCCCCCCCCCCGCCCGCCCCCTCTCTCGTTGGGGGGTCCGTGGTGGGGGGGAAACCTTTTGTCCGGGTTGAACAA